>JAOPZY010000062.1 GCA_025963875.1 Actinomycetota bacterium | reverse complement strand
ACGTCTCCGACTGGGACGCCTCGCTGGGGAGCCTGCCCGGGGGCCAGTCCGAGAACCCGACGAGCCCGCACTACAACGACCTGCTCGGCATCTGGGCGAAGGGCGGGTACCACCCGCTGCCGTTCTCCGAGGCCGCCGTCGAGGCGGCAACCGTGGCGACCCTGCGCCTGGCGCCGTAGCTCTGCCGAGTCCGGCCGAACTGAGGTAAAAATGCCGCGCATACACGCCATTTTTACCTCAGTTCGAAAAGGCCCCGCTTTCTGTCGGTACCCCGCCCCATACTTGGGGCATGAACGATGCTCTATTGGATCTTTCCACTGCTCAACATGGTCTCATCGCTCGTCAGCAGGCACTGAAAGCAGGCATGTCGCGGGGCCAGTGGGGCTGGCTGACGAGAAGCAACGACTGGGAAACTGTCTACGACGGCGTGGCTCGTCGCGCGGGCGCACCACGGACGTGGGAACAGGCGGAGATGGCGGGGTGCCTTTGCGCCGACGGCATCGCGTCGCACCGGGCGGCGGGCATCCTCTGGCGTCTGCCTGAGATCGAGCCCAGGCTCGAGATCACGATCCCGCAGCGTCGAAAAGTCGTACTCGATGGCTTTGCAGTGCACCGCACAAGATTCCTCCAGCCTGTTGACCTCGCCCATCGCAGCGGGATCCCGGTCACCTCGCTGGCCCGCACGGTGATCGATGTCTCGCTCGAGGTCCCCCGGATCGCCCCAGGGCTGGTCAATCATGTCCTTGCCAAGCGGAAGGTGCCCCTCGCCCTGCTCGTCGACCGGCTGGAGGCGCAGGGGACTCGGGGTCGCCGGGGTGCGGCGGACCTGTTCGAGTTGCTGGAGGAGCGCCGGGGCCGCCAGCGGCATGTGGACAGCGAGCTGCAGCGCCAGTTGGAGCAGATCGCCCTGCACGGATACAAGGCCGGGCTCCTGCCCGAGCCGTTCTTCGAGTATCCGGTCCAGCTGGCCAACGGACGCTGGCGGTACCCGGATGTCGCTTACCCGCCTCCCGTGTCGGTCGGCTTCGAGGCGCACAGCTACGAGCACCACTCCAGCCTGGAGGCATTCGCCGCCGACGCGGAACGCAATCTGGAGCTGTTCGGCGAGGGGTGGATGATCGTGCCGATCACCGGCGTACAGGTTCGGGACTCCTCGAGGCTGCTCGGGCTGATGGCCCGGATCGTCGCTGCGGCGCAGGCCCGCCGAGGCTAGGTTGGCGGGCTACGGGGCGACCGTTCTGGTCACGCTGGACAAGGGACAGGTTAATGGCCCACGGGCTGACTGCGTGCCCACCGCTCGCCAGGTGGCCGTGCCGTGCGCCTCAACTCTGGCGACGGTCGCCACGCCATCGCCCACGCCGTTGCCGGAGCTGTCGACGAACTTGACGTGGATGACGTAGGCACTCGCCTTGCCGGTGCTGTTGTTGATCTGGCCGGTCGCCACCGGGTTGCCTCCCGCCGGGTCGGCGGTACAGGCCCCAACGCTCACGTCCTTGGCGGCCGAACTCCCGGCCTGGGAGCAGGCCCCAGCAAGGGCGGGAATCAACAGGACGATCTTCGCTGCAAGGAGCCTGCGTCTCATTCGTCTGCCTCCAGACCGTCGGTTGCACTGGACGGGCCACAGGTACCCGCGGCGGACGAACGACAAACGGCGTGGTCTGCCGGCTAGCTGAACGTGCGGCCCGTCAGGCGCTCGTAGGCCTCGACGTAGCCCGCCCTTGTCCGCTCCACCACGTCCGGTGGCAGGTCGGGGGCCGGGGGCTTGTGGTCCCAGCCCTGGACGTCGAGCCAGTCCCGGAGGTACTGCTTGTCGAGCGACGGGGGGTTGGCGCCGGGCTCCCACTGGTCCGCAGGCCAGAAACGGGAGGAGTCGGGGGTAAGCACCTCGTCGGCCAGGGTGACCTCGCCGTCGGGGGCCAGGCCGAACTCGAACTTGGTGTCGGCGATGATGATCCCCCGGCCCCTGGCGTAGCCGGCGGCCCGCTTGTAGAGCTCGACGGCGTAGTCACGGGCGACCTTGAGGGTGCCCGGCGGGCACAGCTCGGCGGCCTGCGCCTCGCTGATGTTCTCGTCGTGGCCGACGGTCGCCTTCGTGGCTGGGGTGAAGATGGGCTCCGGCAGCTTGTCGGCCTCGACGAGGCCCTCCGGCAGCGGGATCCCGCAGACGGCCCCCGTCTGCCGGTAGTCCTTCCAGCCGGAGCCGACGAGGTAGCCCCGGACGACGAACTCGACCGGCAGCATGTCGAGCTTGCGGACCACCATGTGGCGCCCCTGGAGGGCCTCGACCTGCTCCCGAACCGCCCTGGGCAGCTCGTTCGAGGCGGCGGACAGGAAGTGGTTGGGGCAGATGTCGGAGGTCGCCCCGAACCAGAAGATGCTCATGCCGGTCAGCAGCCGGCCCTTGTCGGGGATGGCCTGGGGCATGACGACGTCGTAGGCCGAGATGCGGTCGCTGGCGACGAACAGCAGGCCGTCGCCGCCCAGGTCGAACAGCTCGCGGACCTTGCCCGACGACAGGTGGGGGAGGTCCACCTCCACGGTGCTGACAGCGGTGGTCTGGCTCATGTCTCCTCCAAGGTTGCCAGCCGGGCGACGACCTCCCCGGCGTGCTGCAGGTAACGTGACGGGTCGAAGCAGACATCGATGGCCGCCGGCTCCAGGCGCTTGGCAGCGGGCGACGACTTCAGCAGGTCCCGCAGGTGGCCTCCGGTGCGCCACGCCTCCATCGACGACTCCTGCACGATGCGGTAGGCCTCGTCGCGGCTCATGCCCGCATCGATGAGCGAGAGCAGCACCGACTGGGAGAAGACGACCCCCCCGGACGCCTCGATGTTGGCGAGCATCCGCTCGGGATAGACGCGGAGTCCCTCGAGCAGCTCCTCGGCCTCGCCGAGCATGAAGTCGAGGGCGAGGCAGGAGTCGGGCAGGGTGACCCGCTCCACCGAGGAATGGGAGATGTCCCGCTCGTGCCACAGGGCGACGTTCTCGAGGGCCGGGACGACACCGGCCCGCACCACGCGGGCCAGGCCGCAGAGCCGCTCGGAGCGCCACGGGTTGCGCTTGTGCGGCATGGCCGACGAGCCCTTCTGCGCCCCTTCGGCGAAGGGCTCCTCCACCTCCCGGACCTCGGTGCGGGCGAGGTGGCGGATCTCGGTGAAGATGCGTTCGATCGACGCCGCGACGACGGCCATCGCCGCCGAGAACTCGGCGTGGCGGTCCCGGGCGACGACCTGCGTGGAGACGGGGTCGGCCGCCAGGCCGAGCTCGCGGCAGACGGAGGCTTCGACCTCGGGGGGGAGCTGGCTGTAGTTGCCGACGGCGCCCGAGAGCTTGCCGACGGCCACGGACTCCTTCGCCCGCTGCATCCGCACCCGGCCCCGCTCCAGCTCGAAGGCCCAGCCCGCCGCCTTGAGGCCGAAGCTCGTCGGCTCGGCGTGGATGCCGTGCGTGCGCCCGACCATCGGCGTCGACTCGTACCGGCGGGCGAGGCGGACCGCCACGTCCCGAACCGCCACGATGCCCGCGAGGAGCAGGTCGGCCGCCTCGACGAGCTGGAGGGCGAGCGTCGTGTCGAGGATGTCGGAGGAGGTCATGCCGTAGTGGAGGTGCCGGGCGGCCGGGCCGACGAACTCGGCGACGTTGTCGAGGAACGCCGCGACGTCGTGGCGGGTCGTGCGTTCGATCTCGGCCACCCGCTCGAGGTCGAAGGCGGCCTTCGCCCGGATCTCGGCCAGGTCCTCTGCGGGGACCTCGCCGCGCTCCACCCGGGCCTGCACCGCGAGGATCTCGATGCGCAGCCAGTGCGAGAGCTTGCGCTCCTCGCTCCAGACGGCGGCCATCGCAGGCCGCGTGTAGCGGTCGATCAAATCTTGAGCCCCTGGCTGAGCTCCTTCTTGAAGTTGCGGAGCTGGTGGCGCAGCTCAGGCCGGGCGAGGGCCAGCATCTGCACGGCGAGGATGGCGGCGTTGGTGGCATTGGACAGCCCGACCGTGGCGACGGGCACCCCCGACGGCATCTGCACCGTCGAGTAGAGGGAGTCCGCACCGCCGAGATGGTCGGTGTAGATGGGCACGCCGATCACCGGCAGGATGGTGTTGGCGGCCATCACCCCGGCGAGATGGGCGGCCCGGCCCGCGGCGGCGATGATGACCTCCAGGCCACGGTCCTCGGCCAGCTTGGCGTACTCGTGGGCCTGCTCCGGCGTGCGGTGGGCGCTGATGACGTTGGACTCGAACGGGACCCCGAAGCGTTCGAGAATGAAGTTCGCAGCCTGCATCTTCGGCTGGTCCGAGCTCGAGCCCATCACGATGCCGACGAGCGGATCGCCGTCGTCAAGCGCTTTCGTCACCCCAAACCCCCCTTTGCAGATCCGGCCTCGAAGCCAGGCCGGGGGCCGATGTCCGACCGGTACCACATGCCATCGAACGAAACTTTCGCGAGCCCATCGTAAGCCCGGCGGCGGGCAAGCCACGGAGCATCCCCGAGGGCGGCCACGGCGAGCACCCTGCCGCCCGAGGTCACCACCGACCCGTCCGGACCTGGCCGGGTACCCGCCTGGAAGACCGGGAGCCCGGTCAGCGCCTCGGCGCCCTCGAGGCCCGAGATCGGGGCGCCGGTCGCGGGGGTGCCGGGGTAGCCGGCAGCGGCGGCCACCACCGCCACGCATGCGTCCGGACGCCAGTCGAGGCGCACCCCCGACAGGGTGCCGTCCGTGCAGGCGAGGATGGGCTCCATGAGGTCCGACGCCAGCCTCGGCAGCAGGGCCTGGGTCTCGGGATCGCCGAAGCGGCAGTTGAACTCCAGGACCTTCGGCCCGTCCGGCGTCAGCATGATCCCGGCGTAGATGACGCCGACGTACGGCTCGCCCTCCGCGGCCAGGGCGGCGGCGACGGGCTCCAGCACCTGGTCGGTGATCCTCCCGGCCACGTCCGGCGTGCAGGACGGGACGGGCGAGTGCGACCCCATCCCACCGGTGTTGGGGCCGAGGTCGCCGTCGTGGGCCCGCTTGAAGTCCTGGGCGGCCTGCATCGGGAGGACCGTCTTGCCGTCGGAGAACGCCAGCACGGACAGTTCCTCGCCGGCGAGGCGCTCCTCGACGAGCACCCGGCTCCCCGCCGGTCCGAACACCCGCCGGTCCAGGGCGTCGGTGATGGCGGTGGCGGCCTGGGCTTCGTCGTCGCAGACGGTGACCCCCTTGCCGGCGGCCAGGCCGTCGGCCTTCACCACCACGCCGGTCCCGGCCGCGAGCAGCTGCCGGGCGTAGGCGATCGCCTCGTCGGCACGGTCGAAGCTCTGCGCGGCGGCCGTCGGGATGCCGGCGGCGGCCATGAGGGACTTGGCCCATCCCTTGGAACCCTCGAGGCGGGCGCCGGCAGCCCCGGGGCCGAACACGCGGATGCCCGCCTCTCGCAGAGCGTCGGCAAGTCCCCCCACCAGGGGGGCCTCGGGCCCGACGACCACCAGGTCGACGAATTCCCGGGCGGCCATGGTGACCATGGCCGGCAGGTCGTCGACGGCGACCGGCCGGCAGCGGGCGAGCTCCTGGATGCCCGGGTTGCCGGGTGCGCAGAGGAGGTCGGCGACGAGGGAGCTTTTCGAGAGGCTCCAGACCAGCGCGTGCTCCCGCCCGCCGCCGCCGACGACGAGGACCCTCATGAACCCAGTCCTCTCAGCGTCAGGCCTGGGCGCTCCGGGGAGTCACCGGGGCCAGCCGGGTCACGGTCTCGGTGGCCTCGGCTCCCACGGAGATCTGGGTGATGGGCACGCCCACCATCTGCTCCAGGCTTTCGACGTACGTCTGGGCGGCCTTGGGCAGGTCGGCCCAGCTCCGGGCACCGCTGATGTCGGTCCTCCAGCCTTCGAACTCCTTGTAGATCGGCACCGCTTTGTGGAAGATCGTCTGGTGCGGCGGGAAGGTCTCGTAGATCTTGCCCTCGTGCTCGTAGCCGACGCAGACCTTGATCCGGTCGAAGGCCGACAGCACGTCGATCTTGGTGAGGAAGATCTCGGTCAGCGAGCTGACCCGGGCGGCGTAGCGCACGATGACCGCGTCGAACCAGCCGCAGCGGCGCTTGCGGCCCGTCGTGGCACCGAACTCGGCACCCCGCTCGACCAGGAGGTCGCCGTCGGGGCCCAGGTCCTCGGTGGGGAACGGCCCCTCGCCCACCCGCGTGGTGTAGGCCTTGGTCACGCCGATGATGCGGTCGATCATCCGGGGGCCGACCCCCGCCCCGGTGCAGACCCCGCCGGCGACACAGTTCGACGAGGTCACGAACGGGTACGTGCCGTGGTCGAGATCGAGCAGCATGCCCTGAGCACCTTCGAACAGGACGTTTTTTCCGGCGTCGAGCGCGGTGTGGACCTCGGCGACCGTGTCGGTGATATGGGGCTCCAGGCGGTCGGCGTAGCCCAGGTACTCCTGGAGGATCGCATCCGCATTCATCGGCAGCCGTCCGTAGATCTTCGTCAGGAGCAGGTTCTTCTCCCGCAGGGCGACGTCGAGCTTCTCGGTGAAGATCTTGCGGTCCAGGAGGTCCTGGATCCGGATGCCGATGCGGGACGCCTTGTCGGCGTACGCCGGGCCGATGCCCCGCCGGGTGGTCCCGAGCTTCATCTTGCCGAGGCGGCGCTCCGTCAGGCGGTCGAGCTCCCGGTGGTAGGGCATGATCAGGTGCGCATTGCCCGAGATGCGGAGCTTTTCGGCCGAGATGCCGCGGAGGGCGAGGGCATCGATCTCCTCGAGCAGGACGGAGGGGTCCACGACCACCCCGGGCGCGAGCACCGGCGTGATGTGCGGGTACAGGATGCCGGCAGGGAGCAGGTGCAGCTTGAACGTCTCCGTGCCCACGATGACCGTGTGGCCGGCGTTGTTCCCCCCCTGGTACCGGACGACCATGTCCATGGCGTCGGCCATCAGGTGGGTGACCTTGCCCTTCCCCTCGTCTCCCCACTGGGTGCCCAATAGGGCTATGCCAGGCATGTTTGTCCCCTTTGAGTCGTTGCGTCCTGCCGGTGTCCGGCTTGCTGGCGGCTGGTCAGCCGGCCGGGTGGGCCGCTACCGTTCGATGCGGAACTTGATCCGCACGTGGGCCAGGTACTCGCTGATCTCGTTGTCCTCGATGCTGCAGGAGGTTTCGAGCACGTCCATCGATTCAATACCCCGGAGTGTCTTCGCCGCCTCGGCCAATGCTTCCTTGGCCGCGTGGCGCCAGCTCTCGGACGAGACGCCCACCAGATCGATGGTCTTTACGACTGCCACGGGTCACCTCCTTATTGCTTACGCATTCTAACGACCCGCGACATCGGTTCGGCAACGTCTGAAAGATATGGAAGATCCTGGGAGTCCCCTTGTGGAATTCAGGGGACGAGCGTCGCCTGGTCCAGCACGGAGCAGCTCGACTGGGAGCGGACCTCCACGACCACCCGGTCGAGGGTCCCGGCCGATCCCCCCGGCGACCCGGAGGGTGCCCCGTAGGCGATGACCCACGCCGGGGTCGCCTGGTAGGTCACCGGGGTCGCTCCCAGCAGGGCGCCGCCCGAGAGCACGGCGTCGCGGGTGCAGGAGCCCAGCGTGGGCGGGCCGGCCTGGGTCGCCGCCCCCGAGGCATTCGCCCGGTCGGATTTGGGGGCCGACGGATTGACCTGGGCGAACGCCGGGGGCGCCGCCGTCGGGGCGGGCAACGGTGCCTGGGGGGCGGCGGCGGCACCTGCCGGGGCGTGACCCTGCCCCAGGAAGGTGCTCACACCGGGCTGGGTCCGGGCGTAGGAGCGCACCTCGGCGTCGTTGGCAAGGCTCGGCAGCGCGGGGGAGGCCGAGGGTGCGGGCGCCGACGCCGTCGAGGTCACCTTCGGACCCGACGCCTTCACGAGGACAAAGCTCAGGATGCCCGCCACCACCGCTGCGACCGCGGCGGTGGCGGCGAAGATCCTCCAGGCACGAGCACGCTTGAGGGCCCAGTCCGGCCCCCGGGCACCGGCGCCCTCCAGCACCGCACGGCGGATCGCAAGGTGCTCGGCCTCGGTGGTCGTCACCGGCGGCAGCCCCCCCACCGAGCGGATCACGCCTTCGAGGGCCGACTTTCGCGCCGAGCACTGGGGACACGATGCGAGGTGCTCCTCGAGCCCGGCGCGCTCGGAGGTCGGGACTTCCCCGTCGAGGTAGGCGCTGAGGCGTTCGGTATCGGCGTGCGGACTCATGGCTTCTTCGGGCTTAGACGGGCCGGAGCCTCTCCCGGTTCCGGTTCCGGGCGTTCCCCCAGGCCACCGGCCAGGGCTGCCCGGCCTCGGGAGATCCTGCTCTTCACGGTACCAACGGCGGTGTCGGTCGCCTGGGCAATCTCGTCGTAGCTGAGCCCGAGCAGGTCCCGCATGATCACCGCGGTGCGCTGCTCCAGCGGCAGCTTGCGCATGGCGCCGGCGATGGCCAGGCGGTCGTCGGCCCTCCCGACGGCGTCGGGGGACGCAACGTCGACTGCCTCGGCCGGCTGCGGGAGGCGGGACCGGCGGCGGGCGTGATCGTTGCAGGCGTTGACGGTCAGGCGGTAGAGCCAGGTCGTGAAGGCCGACTGGTGGCGGAACGACGCCGCCTTGCGGAACACGGCAACGAAGACCTCCTGGGAGGCGTCGAGGGCATCGGCCCGGTTGCCGAGGATCCGGTAGGCGAGCCCGAGGACGCGGTCCTGGTGGCGGCGCAGCAGGACGTCGACCGCATCGCTCGACCCATCCGAGACGAAGCGCCGGACCAGCTCCTCGTCGCCCAGTGCCTCCAGATCCGCGATCCACATGATGAGTGGGGCCAAGTATGGGGGACGACCCGGAGATCAGTGGAAAGCCTTGATCTCCGCTATCGAGGCTTGGTAGCCATTCGGACCCGAGACCAGGTTCGTGATCCAGACCATCCAGTACCGGTGCAAGCCCAGGGCGCTCACGTCGAAACTGTGCTGGGCGTCCACCGTGGCCGACGGTCCCGGAGCGCTCCAGGTCTGGCCGTCGTCCGAGGTCTTGATCGCCGCCGTCCAGCCCGGGAGGGCGGTGTCGACCTCGATGCGCTTCAACGCCACCGGCTGGCCGGCATCCCCGTAGATGCCGACGCCATCGCGGAGCCCGCCGAACACCGGCGTCGGGTACCACTGCGTGCTCCACGACGTGGAGGGGTTGCCGTCGAAGGCGAGCGCCACCTGGTCCTGGTGCTCGTAGGGATCCCCAGCAGGCGGGTTGGGCTTCAAGGTGCCGCCGGGGTGCAGTGCCACCTGACTCACCGTCGGATTCGCAGCCGGCGCGGCAGTGCTGCCCCCACCACCGCCGATGATCGTGACCTTGCCGGAGAGCTGCAGCACACCGATGACGACGGCGATCGCCACGAGCACCAGCAGCACCACCGGCGCCAGCCAGCGGCCTTCGCTGCGTACGAAGGAGATCGAGTCGCCGGGGGTCGGCGGCGCCGGAGCCGGCAGGTGGGTCCTGGGCGGGGGAGGGGCGGGTGCCGAGGAGACGGCCGTCCGGGCCGGGCGTGCCTGCGCCACGGAACGGAGCACACGACCGAACTCGGCGGCGTCGGCGAAGCGCTCTGCGGGGTTCGCCGACAGGGCCCTGGCCACCGCAGCGTCCAGGTCGCGGGGGACCTCGGGGCGGAAGTCCCGGGGATGGGCCGGCTGCGGACGGGGCTTCCCGGCGCTGGTGCCGAGGTCCATGCCGGCCACCCTCGGCGACCGGCCCGTCAGCGCCTTGAAGAGGACCACCCCCAGGGCGTACAGATCGGCGGCGGGGTCTGGCTCGCCCCCCTCCAGCACCTCGGGCGCCAGGAACGAGAGCGTACCGAGCAGCGCCCCGGTCGCCGTCAGGTCACCACCGAGGGCGGCCCCGGCGACGGCGAAGTCGGTGACCTTCACCTGGCCGGATTCCGAGACCAGGATGTTGTCCGGCTTCAGGTCGCGGTGCACGACCCCCACACGGTGGGCATAGCCCAGCGCCTCGCAGACATCGGCTCCGATGGCGGCCACCTCGCCCGATGGGAGGGGACCATGAACGAGGCGGCGGGCCAGCGATCCACCGGCGACGTACTCCATCACCACGTAGGGGGCCTCGTCGTGCTGGCCCGTGTCGTAGACCGAAACGATATTCGGGTGGATGAGGGCGCCCGCCGCCAGGGCCTCCTTCCGGAAACGGTCGCAGAACACCTGGTTGGAGAGCAGATGGCGGTGGAGGATCTTGACGGCGACCGGTCGTTCCAAAACCTCGTCGACGGCCTGCCAGACACCCGTCATCCCTCCGGCGCCAATCTCGCTTTCCAGTCGGTAACGGCCGGCGAGCCTGACGTCGATCATCGACTCAGTCTACCGGCGCCCCGGCGGGCGCACCCTGGAGAGCGATCCGCCGGCGGGCCATGCCGCGGGCCCACGAGAACAGGATGAAGAGAGCGGCCGCCGCCATCAGGGCAAGGGCGACGACGTTGTAGGCGGTCGACCGGATGGACAGCCTGCCGGTGGAGATCTTCGCCGGCGCCGAGGTGTCGGTCAGCAGGTCCACCTGGACGTGGAAGCTGCCGGTGAAGTTGGCGGTTGCCTTCACCGGGACGGTCTGGGCCCCCGGCTTCAGCTCCAGGGTGAGGCAGGTCGTCTGCGACGGGAGCCCCGAGCTGTGGCACGGCACGCCGTCTTTGAAGGCGAGCTTGTCCGACTCCAGGCCCACCTTGACCCACACGGGGTAGGAGGTACCCGAGGTGAGGGCGAGCGGGATGGTCGCGTGGCGGTTGGTGAGCACGATCAGTTGGTCCCTGGGGGCCTGGATCTTGGCAAACTCGCCCTTGACGCCGTCGGACACCGAGCGGGCGAACGCCTTGCCCCGGTCGGCGGCCGATCCCCGCCCCAACCACTCGGAGCCCTCCGCGACGAGTAGCCGCCGGTTGAGCTCGTTGACGATCGCCGGCGGCGGGGCGATCGCCGTGAAGTCGCCCAGGGAGCTGCGTGCCGACCGGAGCAACTCCACGTAGTCCCGGCCCGGCGACTGGGGAAGAGCATCGCTGACGTTCTGCGCGACGAGCCGGGCCGGCGGGTCCGAGGCACCCCCGACGACGGCATCGGGAGCCGTGCCCGTCATCCAGGGAGACCCGCCCGTCGGGGTCAGGGCGTCCAGGACGCCGTTGATCACCAAGGGGTCAGGGGCCCAGTCCGGGGGTGCCAGCACCGCAATCGAGCGGGTGTGGGCCGGCTGCTCGAGGAGGATGGTGGCGGACTCGGCAAGAAATCGCTGGCGGACCTGCAGCGCGTTCAACCCGGGTGGGCTCTCGAGGCGGGAGGAGAGGACGTCGTCCACAACCAGCGCCCCCACCGAGGTCGAGGTGACCTGGGCCTTCTGACGGGAGAGGGGCGGAAGGCTCTTCAGCACGACGTCCGCCCCGGGCGTGAGCAGGGGCGGGGTGACGGACTGCAGCGACGACGGGGACACCACGACGTTCTGGATACCCAGCGCTGTGAGCTGACTCATCGTTGCTTCGTCGAGCAGGCCGCCGGAGGGGAGCAACCAGCCGGCGAGGGGGTCGAAGCCGAGCACCGCCTTGACCTGTGCCCGCCCGGCCTCCACCTGCATCTTGACATCGCCGCTCAGCCCGTTGCTGACGAGGGACGGCAGCGGCGCGCCGGAGTAGGGCGAGGCCAGGAGCCGGACCCCGGCTCGGGCAGCGAGGCTCCTCAGGCGCAGGATCGTCGCCGCGGCGGCCTGCGGGGCCGGGTCCGTTGGCCCGACCGCCTGGCTGCCCGAGGGGGTGACCCGCGTGAAACCGGCGGGTGACGCCATGAGGGCCAGGTCGTCGAGGAACTTGCCGCTGGGCGCCATCGTGACGGTGACCTCGGCATGCTTGGAGTCTTCGAGGGCGTTGAGGATGCGGTTGATGCGGCCATCGCCAACCAGGGACTGCTCCAGGGCCCGGGAGGTCTCCCTCCCCTGGGCGTCGAAGGCCGTCGGGGCATCGAGGGGGATCACCAGGGCCACACCGAGGGGGTGTGCCACGCCCTGAGGCTCGGTGAAATACAGGAGGTTGGTATCGATCGGCTTGGCCGTGAAGCCACCCGCCCCCGCGGTGAAGCGGATGGGGTAGGCGCGGTCGTCGGCGCCCGTCTTGAAGAACGTGATCGACGAGAGGGGCGCCTGGTGGTCGAACTGGACGTCGCGGCTCTCACCGGGAGCCAGGTCCGGCAGGGAGAGGTACTCGGTGTCCGACCAGACAGTCTGGCCGGTATGCCCCTGGAACTCGTTCTCCAGGTCGGTGCGGTGCCGGGGGCCGGCGAAGACCTCGACGTGGATCTGCAGCCCCGACAGGGGCAGCCGGTCGGACCCGTGGTTGGTGAGGTGCAACGTCGCGGTGAGGTCGTTGGTTGGCCCGAGCCACGGCCGGAAGTCGACGAGCTTCGCGGTCAGGACGGGGTCGGCCGCGGCGGCGGGATGGGCGGGGGCGCCCAGGAGGATGAGTGTGGCGATCAGCGTGCAAATCGCGGCGAACCTCATCTTCCGGAGGATATCTCCGCAGGGCCCCGCCAGGCCGGAGCGTTCACAGCCGGCGGTACACTTCGGGCCATGGGGGACCAGGTGCGCTGCACCGTCCGGCTCGAGGGTCGGGAGTCCAGCGGGGAATCCAGCCGGGAGTCCGTCGGGGAATCCAGCCGGGAGTCCGTTCGGGAGTCCGAAGGAAACGCGCATCTCGAAACGGAGACGCTCGTCTTCCGGGGCGGGTTCCGTCTGGCGATCCCGTTCAAGGAGATTTCGGCCATCTCGGCCTCGGATGGCTGGATGTCGGTGACCTTCCCCGGGGCCGTCGCCTCATTCGAGCTCGGCGCCAAGGCACCCAAGTGGTTGAAGGCCATCACCCAGCCCAAGCCGTTGATCGACAAGCTCGGCGTCAAGCCCGGCATGAGGGTGGCGCTCGTCGATGTCGACGACGACGGGTTCCGGGCGCAGCTCGCCCAGCGGGCCGAGGTTGCGGAGGGGTTGCCGCAGGACTGCGACCTGATCTTCGTCGGGGCCCCCGAGCGGGCAGCGCTGGCGAAGCTGACCGCGCTCCAGCACCACCTGAAGCCCGACGGCGCCCTCTGGGTGCTGCGCCCCAAGGGAAACCCCGACATCACCGAGATGGAGGTCCTCGACGCCGGCCGGGCAGCGGGCCTCGTCGACACCAAGGTGGTGGCCTTCTCGGCGGCACTGACGGCCGAGAAGTTCGTCATCCCCGTCGCTCGCCGGCCGCCAGCCCGAACTGAGGGATCCAGCGCGCGCCGGCGCGCGCTGGATCCCTAACCTTCTCTTGCTGCCACTTCGGGAACGTTACGGGCTGTTCGGGTCGGGAGAGTTCCTGCCCTGGGCGGAGCCGGTCGACAAGTGGCTGGCCTCGTCGGCGAGCGGGCGGGACGACCGGGTGCTGGTCGTCCCCACGGCGTCGGCCCCCGAGGGCGACGACGTCTTCTGGCGGTGGGGTTCAATGGGGCTCTCGCACTACCGGAAGCTGGGCCTGGAGCCGGCGGTCGTGGATCTGAAGGTCCGGGCGGACGCCTTCCGGCCCGAGGTGGCGGCCGAGGTGGCGGGGGCGTCGCTCATCTTCTTCTCGGGAGGCAACCCCGCCCATCTCGCCCGGACACTGCGGGAGACGCCCTTCTGGGAGGCGGTGACTGCCGCCGTCGGGGACGGCTGCGCCCTGGCCGGGGCCAGCGCCGGCATCGCCTTTCTCGGCACGTTGACCTTCGACCCGGCTGCGGCCAGAGGCGGGTCGCCGGAGCGAATGTGGGTGCCCGGACTGGGATGGTTCCGGGCTCTCTTCGGCCCCCACTGGGACGCCGTGGAGCGATGGCGCCCCGGAGCGCAGGCCATGATGCTTGCCGCGGCGCCGGAGGGCTGCGCCTTCCTCGGGGTCGACGAGGACACGGCGGTCGTCGGCGACGGGGCGCACTGGGAGGTCCGGGGCCGGGGAACCGCTACGGTGCAGCCGCCGGGAGCCGATCCCTTCGTCGTGGGGACGGGGGAGCACTTCGACCTGGAACTGCGTCCCTGACGCTCCGTCGCACGTGCGACTGCCGTAGATTCCGTCAAAAAGGGCTCTACGGACGCTTTTTGACGGAAACTACCCCGGCCAGGGCCAGCGCCAGCCCGGGCTCAGGCCTCCAGGGCGATGATCTCCACCTCGTTGCCCTCGGGGTCGTCGACGTAGAAGGTCCGCACGCCCTTGAGGACCGGGTGGATGCCCTGGCGGACCTCCAGGCCGGCTGCCCGGCACCGGGTCTCGAGATCGTCGTAGGCACCGGGGTCGACCGCGAAGGCCATGTGGTGCAGCACCCGCTCGGGCTTGGGGGCCGGGAAGGTTCCCCCCGGCTCGGGGTGGGGCATGAGGACGATCATCTCCGGGATGCCGCCGGGACCGGTCCCCGCGGAGAGAAAGAGCTTGGGGAAGTCCGGCGGTGAGATGACCTCGAGGCCGAACAGATCCCGGTAGAAGGCGAGTGAGCGGTCCATGTCGTGGGTCCAGAGCACGATCTCGGCCAGCCCGGCCACCGGCTTCACGCCGCGACTACCTCTTTCACTGCGGAGAGGTTGTCGTCGCCGGCGTGGACGTCGATCGAGCAGCCGGGAGCGAGGATCACGCCGCGGCCATCGGTGCCCTCCAGGGCGGCCTGGCCCTCGGCGATGACCTCCTTCGGGGTCGCCTTGACCAGGGTGGTCTTCTGGCGCAGCCCCCCCATGGCGGCCATGCCGGTGTGGTCACGGCCCTCCGCCAGGGTGGGGTTGCCGGGCTGGTACACGTCCCAGCTCACCGCCTGCAGCCCGAGCGCCTTGGCGATGTCGAAGTGCAGGCGGGAACCGCAGAGGTGGGCCACGTTGAACCAGGCGTCCTCCGGGAGCAACTCGATGACCGACAGGTCGTGGCCGAGGGCGAGGCGGCGGTAGTCCTCCTCCGACAGCATGTCGGCCGAGGCGTAACCCGAGATGGCGAAGAAGACACCCACTCCCCCGGCCTTGACCGATGCCGTCGAGAAACTGGCAAGGCCACGGGCGATCCGTGCGAGCGCGGGGCCGAGGAGATCCGGGTGGTCGAGGAGCATCTTCACAACCCCCTCGGGGTCCTTGCCGATGAGATGGCCGGCTACCGTGAGCGGTGAGAAGACCGTCTGGATGACGGGGATCTTGTCGCCGAGCTCCGCCACGGTCAGGCGGAGGGCCTCGACCTGGTCGGCGAAGGCCGGATGGGAGGCATCGACCTCGGGGAGCTTCGCCCAGTCCTCGAGCGTCTCGACCCCGGCCCGGGTGAGGGTCGGGTGCTCCTCTTCGCTGCCCGAGGGCTGGTACTGGGAGCCGTAGGCCTCGGCGAAGAAGGTTGCCCGGGGCTGGAGCTTGACGAAGTCGAGCCGGTAGCGGCGTGCCCGCTGCACCGTGATCGCCGCGAGCTCTTGGGGGTTCCACTCCTCCTTGAAGGTGTGCCCCCACAGCGTGAACGGCGGCCGGTCGGGTTTCTCGAGGGCGATGGCGGTCTTGAGCCGGGTCACAGAATCCATTGCCGCGCAGTCTACCCATGCCTCGCCGAGAAACGGCACATCCGGCCCAAGCGTCCGGCGCGATACCATTTCCAGATGGTTTCCATGGTGCCCAGCCCTGTTGCACTCCGGCGCCTCATTCACCGGGTGACGGCGGTCGGCTTCGGCGACGCAACGGGGTTCGAGGCAGGCACGCTCAGCGCGTCGAGGCCCGAGCTCGAGGCCTTGGTGGCCGACCCGGCCCTCACCTCGGTGCGGTTGAGCTGGGTGTCGCCCGGCGACAGCGCCCGCATCGTCAAGGTGCTCGACGCGGTCGAGCCCAGGTCCAAGGGTCCAAAAGGGGGCGCCTTCCCGGGCTTCGTCTCCC
The DNA here is from genome assembly GCA_025963875.1 of Actinomycetota bacterium. GTDB lineage: Bacteria > Actinomycetota > CADDZG01 > JAHWKV01 > JAOPZY01 > JAOPZY01. The sequence continues at coordinate 20,290 of JAOPZY010000062.1, read as the reverse complement.
CCGCCAAGGTCCAGGGGCGGGGCGAGACCCATGTGCTGCGCGGCGCCGCCGTCGTGGCCGCCGGCTTCCTGCCCAGGGCGCAGGAGGCGCTGGTCGAGATGTCCGGCCCGGCCGCCGAGCTGTCGCCGCTGGGCCTCACCCACAACCTCGTCGTCGAGTTCGAGCCCGCCGAGGGCGCCGCGTGGGAGAACGTCGACGCCGCCCTGCGCCGGGGGATGCTGAGGGTGGCGGCCCGCCTCGCCGACGCCACTGCCGCGGCCGGCGCGCCGCCGGACGAGGTCGAAGAGATTGCGACGCCCGGCCCCCGCAGCGGCCAGGGCCCGCTGCCGAGGGTCGGGGCGATCACCAACCTGCAGACGCAGGGCGCCTTCAAGGACGTCTTCTTCTACGGCCACAGCCTGGCGGGGTCCCCGCCGGTGGCGATCGACGCCTGCGAAATCGACGACGGGGCGATCGTGAGCGGCCAGTACGGGCACCCGGCCCTCCGCAATCCCACCTACGTCCACCAGAACAACCCGGTCGTCGCGGCCCTGCGCGCCGCCGACACGGCAACGCTGGAGTTCGCCGGGCTGATCCTGTCGCCGGAGCCGGTCGACCAGGCGGCGAAGGAGCTGACCGCCGCCCATACCGCCCGGCTGTGCGCCGCCCTCGGCTGGGACGCCGCCATCATCACGAAGGAGGGCGGGGGCAACGCCGACTCCGACAATTCGCTGAAGATGGATGCGCTGGAGGAGGTCGGGATCTTGGGGGTGGGGCTCTTCTCCGAAATGTCCGGCCCCGACGGGAACGCGCCGCCGCTCGTCTCCCCGCCCTCGACCGCCACGGCCATGGTCTCGACCGGCAACTACGACGAGCGACTCCAGCTCCCGGCGGTGGAGAAGGCCTACGGCGCCGAGCGCTTCGCCCTCCTCGACGTCGACGCCTCGGCGGCGATGGAGGTGCCCACCGCGGTCATCGTCGCGGCGTTGAGCCCGCTCGGATGGGGAAAGCTGACAGCGTCGGGAGCGGACATGGTGAGCGAATGAAGGTCGTCCACTACATCAACCAGTTCTTCGCGGGCATCGGCGGGGAGGACAAGGCGTCCACCCTGCCCGCATCGCGCGAGGGGGCCGTCGGGCCCGGGCGCAAGCTCGCCGCAGCCCTGGCGGCGGAGGGCCACGAACTGGTGGCCACCGTGTACTGCGGCGACGACTATGCGGCGTCCGAGCGCAACGCCCCCGCCGAGATCCTCGCCCTGGCCACCGAGGCCGGCGCCGAACTGCTGATCGCGGGCCCCGCCTTCGGGAGCGGCCGCTACGGCATCGCCTGCGCCAGGGTGGCGGCCGCGGCGTCGGCGGCCGGCATCCCCGCGCTCGCCGCCATGGACCCGTCGAACCCGGGGGTGCCCGAGGTGGCCCCGGCGGTCGCAGTCAACTCGGGCGACGCGGCGCGGCACATGGGCGACGCCCTGACGAAGATGGCCGCCGCCGCGGCGGTCCTGGCCAAGGGCGGGACGCCCGGCGAGGCGGAAGGCGTCATCGGCGGTGCATCTGCCGGCGCCCGGCGCAACTCGCTGGCCCCCCTCACGGCGGCGCAGCGCGCCGTGCTGCTGGCGCTGTCCCGGCTCGCCGGCGGCAAGACGACCGAGATCAAGCTCCCCGACTTCGGCCACGTGGCCCCCGCGGCCCCCATCGCCGACCCCCGGGAAGCCGTCGTGGCGATCCTCACCGAGGGGGCGCTCGTGCCCTTCGGCAACCCCGACCGCCTCGAATCCGCCCGGGCCAAGCACTGGTTCCGCTACCCCCTCACCGGCCGGGACACCATGGCCGCCGGCGAGTTCCAGTCCGTCCACGGCGGCTTCTCGACCGTGGTCGCCAACGCCGACCCCAACCGCCTGCTGCCCCTCGACGTCGCCCGGGAGATGGAGGCGTCCGGGGAGATCAAGGCCCTGCACCCGGACTACCTCGTCACCGCCGGCAACGGGACCGGCGTTGCCGACGCCACGCATTTCGGTGTCGAGTGGGCAGCGGAGCTTCGCCGTGCCGGCGTCCAGGCGGCGATCCTGACCGCCACGTGAGGGACCGGGACGCGTTGCGGGTCAACGCTTGCGAAGGAGCTGGAGCGGGCCGGGATCCCCACCGCCCTGCTGGTGAACCTCGTGCCCATCGCGGCGAGGGTGGGCGCGCCGCGCATCGTGCCGACGCGGGGCATCCCCTTCCCCGCCGGGGACCCCAGCCTCGATCCCGAAGCCGAGCGGGCCTGGCGCCGCCGGCTGCTGGAGACGGCGCTGGTCGCGGTCTCGACCGAGGTCCACAAGCCGACGATCTTCGACCCGATGCTCGTGGCGCCGGCACCAGCGTGAGAACGTAGATGGGCAACCCCGTCGTCAGTCACGCCGCCCAGGTGCTGGCCCACGTGCCGGGCCTCGCCCGCCACGGCTCGAAGCCGAGCCGTGAGCTGCCCCGGAACGCCGAGGTGCTGGCACAGTTCCTCGGGTCGCTGCGAAGCTTCGACGAGGCAGTCGCCTACCTGCCCCACCAGGCCTACATCGGCGCCCTCCACCCCCGCGACCTGCCGGCGCGTCCCTGGGTCGGGGCGGGACCGGCCGCCGGCCGCTTCACCTCCGGCGGCGAGATCATGCCCGAGGAGGAGTTCCTCGGCCTGCTGGCCTGCCTGGACCAGTTCGGTCTCGTCACCCTCGACTACGAGGTGGCCGAGCTCGCCGCAGCCGGTCTTGCCCGGCATCCCCTCGCCAAGAGGCTGAACCTCGACCGGCTGGCTGCCGCCTCGGGCGACGCCGAGGCCGTGGCCGCCGAGCACGGCTCCCTGCCGCTGCACGTCGCGCGGGACCGGCTGGCCGCGGGCTTCCGCCACGCCCACGACTCCGACGACGCGCTCGCCGCCGGCGTGCTGCTCGAGAACCTCGCCTGCAAGGCCACCGGCACCCTCGCCCTGCTGCACCTCATCGACGACCACGGGATCGATCCCGACAGCATCGACTACGTCATCTCCTGCTCGGAGGAGGCCGTCGGCGACCGCTACCAGCGCGGCGGCGGCAACATGGGCAAGACCATCGCCGAGGCGGCCGGGCTCGGCCAGGCATCCGGCGCCGATGTGAAGAACTTCTGCGCCGCGCCCGTCCCGGCGCTCGTGATCGCCGGCGCGCTGGTCGCTTCGGGGGTCTTCCGCAACGTCGCGGTGGTGGGCGGGGGATCCCTACCCAAGCTGGGCATGAAGTTCCAGGGCCACCTGAAGCATGGCCTGCCGGTCCTCGAGGACGTCGTGGGCGGTTCGGCCGCCCTGGTGACCACCGACGACGGTGCCTCGCCCGTGATGCGCCTCGACGGCGTCGGTCGCCACCGGGTGCAGGCGGGCTCGTCCAACCCGCTGATCATGGAGGCGCTCGGCGTCCAGCCGCTCGAGGAGCTCGGCCTCAGCATGCTCGACGTCGACGACTACGCCACCGAGCTCCACAACCCCGAGATCACCGAGCCCCAGGGCTCGGGCAATGTTCCCGAGCGCAACTACAAGACCCTGGCCGCCCTCGCCGCGCGGCGGGGGGACATCGGCCGGGAGGCGATCCCGCAGTTCATGGCCGAGCGGGGCATGCCCGGCTTCGCTCCCACGCAGGGCCACCTCGCCTCGGCGCTGTGCTACCTTCCGCACGCGGTGCGCCGGCTGACCAGCGGCGACGCGACCCGAGTGCATATGATTGCAAAGGGAAGCCTGTTTCTGGGGAGGATGACACAGGCATCCGACGGTATGAGCGTCCTGCTCGAGCGAAATCAGGGTTCGTAGATCCTTGATGGAGCCGCGACAGGGACGACCGATTTCCTTAAAGGGGGTGATGTCTCCAGTGTTCGACGGCAAGTTCGTGATCGCCCTCGGCGAACGCGACGGCGTGGCGGGCCCCGCCATCGCAGCGTGCGCCAAGGCAGCCGGCAGCGATGTGGTGTTCACGGCCACCGAGTGCTTCGTCTGAACGGCGTCGGGAGCCATGGACCTGGGAACCCAGGAAGCGATCCTCCGGTTGGTCAACCAGCACGGCAAGGACAAGCTGCTGGTGCTGCTCGGAGCCCCGGATGGGGAGAGCGCAGAGATCTCGGCGGAGACCGTGATCATCGGGGACCCGACGTACGCAGGTCCATTGGCAGAGGCCCAGTTGGGTCTCGACGTCTACCATATTTTGGAAGAGGAAATCAGGTCCTGGATACCGGCCGACACCTGGGACGACCAGGTGGGCCTCATGGCCGATGTGCTGGACGCCGAAGAGATCTCCACGGCGGTGCGGGGGATGCGAGATCGCCGGGAGTCATCGAACTAGAAGGGGCCGGTAGTACAGGACAATGCAAGCGCGCACCCGGGTAGCCCTGCTCCTGGTGGGGATGCTGGTCGCGGCCTCGTGCTCGAGTGGGGCGGCGGCCGTTGAGAAGAACATTCACAACGCAGACAAGCGGATCTCCGTGGTCTCGGTCAACACCCTCCCGACCTCGATCGGGCCGGTGGTCGTGGGCGAGGTCCGCAACGCCTCGAACTCGCCGATCGAGGGCGTGCAGGTCGACGTCTCGCTGACCGACAAGGCGGGTCACGCCATCGGGGACCAGTTCGGCTTCGCCCTCCTCAAGATCCTCCCCGCCGGGGCCAAGGCACCCTTCTCCATCCCGTACACCGGCGGAACGCACGACGTCGCCAAGGTCAGCGCCACCGTGAAGGCAGACCCGTCGGTGCAGATGCAGTACACGACAGTGCAGGTTGCGTCCAAGGCGGGCCAGCCCCTCGGATCGGACTACGAGGTCACGGGCACGGTTTCGAATTCGAGCTCGACGCCCGTCACCTTCGCCAACGTGGTGGCCACCTTCTACGACAAGGGCGGCAACGTCGTGGGGGCCGCGCACGACGTGTCCGACGGGAGCACGATCCCACCCGGCGGCACCACCTCGTTCACCATCCTGCTCCAGGAGCAGGGAGCGAAGGTCGCCAAGTACTCGCTCGTCGCAGAGGCACAGGTTGTCAATCAGGGCCACTGAAGGCGGAGGCCCCCCCTGGGGGACCACCGGCCTGCCGGAGCCCGAACCGAAGCGCCGCAACGTCAAGTTGATCATCCTGGCCGCGCTCGTGGCCGTCGTGGTGGTCCTCGGCGTCCTGGTCGCAACCGGCGTCGTCCACGTGCCGTTCATCGGCAACAGGACGGTGACCGAGGGGGATCCCGTCTTCGGGTGGACGATCACCATCCCCACCAGCTGGACTGCGAAGGCGCAGGCGCTCACGAGCTCCACGGTGCGGTTCCAGGCGGAGGGCAGCGGCGTGGGCATCCGGGTGCAGGCGCAGCGGTTCCCGCAGGAGATGCCTGCCGACCAGGTGCGGACCGACACCGTCGTCAACCAGCTCAAGGTCATCGTGAACAAGCACGGACCCGATGTGACGATCAGGGAGGGGCCGACCTTCGGCACCATCCGCGGCGTCCCCTACGTCCGTTATGTCTACACATTCACGGACTCCTCGAGCGGGGTACCGGTGGTCCTCCAGGACGCCGACTACTACCTCTTCAACGGGGCCAAGCTCGAGGAGGTGACCTTCGAGACCACGGCGGCCCGTTACGCCAGCGTGCTGCCCGACATCAACAAGGCCATCCAGACCTTCCGGAGCCAGCACTTCACGGCGGGGCCGTCGCCGTCGGTGACCGCGACCGCCACCAGCGGCTCGCCTGGCCACTGAGGCCGGCCTGCCAAATCCGGGCATTCCGGCTTTGACTGACCTTTGGGAAGCGGTATATCGTACCCGCACCACGATCCGAAGCACTTCTTAACGGATCTTGTCAGCGGGACACACGCATGAACATGATCCTCATCCTTGGCCTCGGCCTGCTGGCGCTGTTCCTCACGATCCTCATGGTCCTGTTCCTGGTCATCGCCCGGAACCTCAAAGCCATGGCCGCCGCGGTGGAACACGCCACGACGCTGGTCCAGACCGTCGAGCAGCAGGGCGGCCTCCCGATGGCGGCGCCGGCCCGCAAGCGCACGATGAAGGAAATCTTCTCCGTCCTCCCCAGCCTGCTGAAGCGGGCGGACAGCCTGAACAAGGCTGACAAACACTAATCAGAGCTAGAAGGAAAAAGGAGCAAGAGCGTGCCGCACTGGCTAGGTATCCTCATGAACCCTCTGTTCCTCATAGCCGCGGTGGTGATCATCGGCGGCTCCCTGGTGGCGTTGCGAACGTCCAAGCAGCAGATGAAGCACAAGTTGACCTCGTTCACCCCCCAGAGGGTCCAGCTCACCTCCGACCAGCCGACGGTCACCTTCGCCGACGTCGCCGGGCTGGACGAGGTCGTCGCCGAGCTCAAGGAGGTCAAGGACTACCTCACCAACCCGGACCGCTTCAAAGCGCTCGGGGCCCAGCTCCCCCGCGGCATGCTGCTCTTCGGCCCCCCCGGCAGCGGCAAGACCCTCCTCGCCCGGGCACTCGCCGGCGAGACGGGGGTGCCTTTCTACTCGGTCTCGGCCTCCAGCTTCGTCGAGGTCTACGTTGGCATCGGGGCCGCCCGGGTGCGCCAGCTCTTCGAGGAGGCCAAGAAGAACACGCCGTCGATCGTCTTCATCGACGAGCTCGACGCCGTCGGCCGGCGCCGCAGCGCGGACGTCGGTGGCGACCGGGAGTTCGACCACACCCTCAACCAGCTCCTCGTCGAGCTCGACGGCTTCGCCATGTCGGAGGGGGTCGTGCTCATCGGCGCCACGAACCGGCCGGAGCTCATCGACCCCGCCCTGATGCGGCCCGGGCGGTTCGACCGGCGGATGCATGTCGACAAGCCCGACGTGAACGGACGCCTGGCCATCCTGCGTCTGCACGCCTCCCGGCGGCCCTTCGCCGGCCGGATCGACTGGATGTCGGTGGCCCACCGTACGCCGGGCCTCACCGGGGCGGAGCTTGCCAACATCATCAACGAGGCGTCGTTCCTCGCCGCCCGCCGCCAGCGCGGAACCATCAGCGCCGAGGAGGTCGAGGAGGCGGTGGACCGCGTGTCCAACGGCGCCAGATCCAACCGCGTCATCAGCGACGACCAGAAGCGCCTCATCGCCTACCACGAGGCCGGCCACGCGATCCTGTCCCTGCTGCTGCGGGGCATCCGGCCGGTGGCCCGGGTGTCGATCATCGGCAGGATGGGGGGCCTGGGGCGGTCGAACTGGTCGGCCAACGACGACAGCGAGGTCATGACCCGCCGGGAGCTCATGAGCCAGCTCATGGTGCTGCTGGCCGGGCGGGCAGCCGAGAAGAACACCTTCGGCGAGCCCAGCACGCGGGCCGAGGACGACCTGGAGCAGGCCTGGGACCTCGCCAGGCGCATGGTGAACCGCTGGGGGATGTCCGAGGAGAAGGACGAGAGCCGGGACCACGGCGGGCAGGACGCAGGTCGGGACTCCGGCCAGGACCGCACGCCCGAGCGGGAGGCCAAGGCCCTCATCACCCGGGCGGAGCAGGCGGGCCGGAGCATCCTGGCGGACAACAAGGACCGCCTCGGCGCCGTCGCCGAGGCCCTCATCGAGCGGGAGACCCTGGTGCGGGCCGAGATCGCCCGCCTGGCGGGCCTCACGAGCCTGCTGCCCGAGGAGGAGCGGGGGCCGTGGCTGCCGGAGCACGAGGAGGACGACGAACTGGCCCCCGTGCGGGAATTGCCGCTGCGCTAACGGCCTCCGCGGGACGTACGCTGGCACGAAGATCGGAACTTTTCGCGTGTATGCACGCGTTTTCTTCCGAACTTCAGCGGCCGCCGCCTTCGTCGATGTCCCGCTGGGTGAAGGTGAACGCCCAGATGCCGACGAGGGCCGCCAGGAGCGCCGTGAGGTAGATGAGTCCCCGGCTCGCGTGCAATACGAAAGAGCGTTGGAGGGTCGCGGAGCCGAATCCGCCCGTCGGCGGGAGGAAGAGCCGGAACTTCCCGGTGAGGACCGCTGCGGCGTTCGACGTCAGGAACCAGCGTTCCCAACCGGGCTCGAGGTGGCGGAGGATATTCTCGACGATCACCAGGTAGGCCACCGTGGCGACCACGGCCGCCACGGTGTGGCGGGTGAAACCGGCGATCGCACAGCCGGCCCCCGTGAGCAGCCCGATCAGCAGCAGGCCCCGGGCCCCGCGGGCGATCATCAGGTTGACCGCGTGACTGGTGGTGTCGGCTGTCGTGCCCCGGATCGCGGCGATCAGCCAGGAGCCGGCCAGGCCGAGGGCGACGGCCACCGCCCCGACGACGACGAGCACCACGATGGGGGCAGCCAGCTTGGCGAGGAGCACGCGGATCCTCCGCGGCTCCCAGGTCAGCAGCGACGCCATCGTCCCCGACGCCCACTCGGCACCGATGAAGCTGGTCCCGATGACAAAACCGAGCAGGCTGACGGCAACCACGAGGCCGACGACGACGTTGGGGGCGTGCTGGGCGAACGAGTAGCGCTGGTCCTGGTAGATCTGCTGGTAGAGCTCATCCGCGGTGGGGCCGTGGAAGGTGCAGGCATCCGGTGGGGCGCCGGCAGGCAGGCCAGTCTTGCATCGCGCCACCGCCTCCGGCGGCGCCACGGAGAAGCGCGCCGCGTCGGCTTGGGCCTGGCGGCGAGCCCGGGCCTGAGCTGCGGGGATGTCGCGGCTGGAGTGGATCGCCTGCAGGACGCCGAGGAAGACCAGGACGGCAAGACCCACCAGCAGCAGGTAGCGGAACATGCGGCGGGCCGTGAGGCGGCGCACCTCGGCACCGAACAGGCGTATCACGCCGGCGGGATCTCCTGCGAGGCCTGGGTGAGCGAGAGGAAGACGTCCTCGAGGTCGGCGTGGTCGGGACCAAGCTCGTCGGCCCAGATCCCCCGCTCGCCCAGGAGCCGGTTGACCTCCGAGGGAACGGCCCCCGACACCATCAGCCAGTCATCCTGGTGCGCCACGGTGAGCCCTCCCTCGGTGAGCACCGCCGTCGCGGCGGCCGGGTCGGCGACCCTCAGCCGGACCCGGGCGGCGGTGTCACCGGCGAGGACCGCATCCACCGTCCCGGTCCGCACGGCCCGGCCCTGGGCCACGATGGTCACCGATGTGCAGATCTGCTGGACCTCCGACAGCATGTGGGAGGACAGCAGCACGGTCACGCCGGTGCTCGCGAGGTGCGCCATCAGCCTGCGGACCTCCCGGATGCCCGCCGGGTCGAGCCCGTTGGTCGGCTCGTCCAGCAGGAGCAGGCGGGGCCGCTTCATCAGGGCCTGGGCGATACCGAGGCGTTGGCGCATCCCGAGGGAGTAGCCCTTGACCCGGTCCCGCGCCCGGTCGGCCAGGCCCACGATCTCGAGTGCCTCGTCGACGCGGGCTGGCTCGAGCCCCGCCACGCGGGCCAGCAGGTCGAGGTTGCGCCGGCCGCTGAACGACGGGAAAAACCTCGGGGCCTCCACCACCGAGCCGATCTCGGGCACGGCACCAGCCAGCTCCGCCGGCACGGGGCGGCCCAGGAGCCGGACCTCGCCGGCGTCGGGGCGGACCAGGCCGAGGAGGATCCGCAGCGTCGTCGTCTTGCCGGAGCCGTTCGGGCCGAGGAACCCGTGGACCTCGCCCGGTGCGACGACGAGGTCGAGGCCATCCAGGGCACGACGTTCCCGGCGACGGAGGCCGCCGCGGTACACCTTGCGAAGCCCGGCAACCTCGACTGCCGCCACCTCAGCATCCTACAACCCGAATAGGTTGTTCGGAGCGAATTGCCACAGCGGAACAGCTGCCTCCGCGGCGCAGCCGGGGCTCACGAGCTGCAGGCGCTTGGGCCGGTTGCCCACCAACTGTGATCTAACTTCGATGACGAACCTTCTTTGTATGATTAAGCAGCATTATCATGTTTTTGCATACAAAGAAGATTATAAGCAGGCGTCAGCCTGCTCACCTCCACCGGGTTTACGGCGTGACCGCCTCGTAGACCTCGATGGTCCGGCGGGCCGCGGCCTCCCAGCTGAACTGCTCGATCACCCGGCGCCGCCCTGCCCGGCCCATCGCATCCGCGCGGGCGGGGTCGGCGACGAGGACGTTGACCCGCTCGGCGATGTCGCGGGCGAACTGCGCCGGGTCGGAAGGGCCCACCTCGCCGGACGGACCCGGTGCCACGGGGTCGTAGGGCACCAGCAGCCCGGTGACGCCGTCGTCGACGACCTCCGGGATGCCGCCGGTCGCCGTCGCCACCACCGCAGCCTCGCAGGCCATCGCCTCCAGGTTGACGATCCCGAGGGGCTCGTAGATGGACGGGCAGCAGAACACGGTGGCGTGGCTCATGATCTGGATCACCTCCCGCCGCGGCAGGGGCTCCGGGATCCAGATGACGCCGGGCCGCCAGTCCTGCAGGCGGGCGACCTTCTCGGCGATCAGGGCGGCCAGGCCTGGGGTGTCGGGGGCGCTCGCGCACAGGACGAGCTGGGCACCGGGATCGATGTCCTCGGCCGCGTCGAGCAGGTGCGTGATGCCCTTCTGGCGGGTGATCCTGCCGACGAAGACGACGGAGGGGGTGGCGGGGTCGATCCCGTGGCGCTCCAGGGCGTCGATATTGTGGTCCGGCTTGTACTCCTCGGGGTCCACGCCGTTGTGGATGACGACGACCCGCTCCGGGTCCACGGCCGGGTAGCACTCCAGTACATCGAGGCGCATCTGACCCGATACGGCGATGACGGCGTCGGCAGCCTCGATCCCGGTGCGCTCGCAGAAGCTCGACAGGGCGTGGCCCCCCGCTCCGAGCTGCTCGGCCTTCCAGAGCCGCTTCGGCTCGAGGCTGTGGCAGGTCATGACGTGGGGAAGGCCGTACAGGAGCTTGGCGGCGTGCCCACCCAGGTTCGCGTACCAGGTGTGGCTGTGGACCACCGAGGCATCGTCGAGGCCCGCGGCCATCGAGAGATTGATGGAGAGGATCTGGAGGGTGCCCGCATTGTGGGGGGCGCCCGGTCCTGCGGTGGGGTCCCCGAAGGCCTTGACCACCGGCTCCCCCGGCCGCGATTCCGGCCGCTGGGCGCCGAAACAGCGCACCTCGACGGGCACCGAGCGGGCCAGCTCCGCGGCCAGGTAGGCCACGTGGACCCCCGCGCCCCCGTACACCTCGGGGGGATACTCGCGGCTCATCAGGACGACCTTCACGAATACCCCATGCATGATGGTGCCCCGGCCTTGGGTATGAACCCCTGAGCAACGAAGGGCGAGAGGTCGGCAGGCATCCTTTAGAGTGGACCTTATCCGGACCGGCCCGAGCAAGTCCCTGAGCAAGTCATAAAGGCGAGGCGCATGAACTTGAGCGACGGCAGGCGCCGCGTTGTCGTGGAGGGTGTGCAACCCGAGATCGACTGCGGACGGTTCGCCATCAAACGCATAACGGGCGACACGGTCACCGTGGAGGCGGACGTCTTCGCCGACGGCCACGACGTGGTCACCGGCATCCTGGGCTGGCGGCGGCACGGCGCCAAGCAGTGGACCGAGATGCCGATGGAGGACCTGGGCAACGACCGCTGGCGGGCTTCCTTCGTCCCGGAGGAGATCGGCAACTACGAGTACTCGGTTCGCGGTTGGGTGGATCATTTCGCCACCTGGTGGCGCGGGATGCAGAAAAAGCGCGAAGCCGGGGTGGACGTCAAGGTGGACCGCCTGATCGGGGCGGACCTGATCGAGGCAGCCGCCAAGCGCGCCCCCGGCGAGGACGCAGAGCGGTTGCTCGCCCAGGCGGAGCAGCTTCGTGGCCCCGGCGACCTGCTGGGCCTGAGCAGCGAGATGGTGGCCCTGGTCTCGGCCTACGCCGACACCACCCTGGCCGGCTCGTCTCAGGAGTACGGCATGGTCGTGGACCGGCCCCGGGCCCGCTTCAGCGCCTGGTACGAGATGTTCCCGCGCTCGGCATCGGACGAGCCGGGCCGCCACGGCACGCTCAAGGACGTCGAGCGGCGCCTGCCGTACGTCGCCGGGCTCGGCTTCGACGTGCTGTACCTGCCGCCGATCCACCCCATCGGCGTCGCCCACCGCAAGGGCAAGAACAACTCGACGGAGGCTGGCCCCGAAGATCCCGGCAGCCCCTGGGCCATCGGCGGCGCTGAGGGCGGCCACACCGCCATCCACCCGGAACTCGGCACCATCGCCGACTTCGACCGGTTGGTCGTGGCGGCCGGGCGCTTCGGCCTCGAGATCGCGCTCGACTTCGCGATCCAGGCCTCCCCCGACCATCCGTGGGTCACCGAGCACCCCCAGTGGTTCCGGGCCCGGCCCGACGGCACCCTGCAGTACGCCGAGAACCCCCCGAAGAAGTACCAGGACATCTACCCGCTCGACTTCGAGAGCGAGGACTGGCAGAACCTCTGGGAGGCGCTGAAAGAGGTCGTGGACTACTGGATCGGCCATGGGGTGAAGATCTTCCGGGTCGACAACCCCCACACCAAGACGTTCGCCTTCTGGGAGTGGCTGATCGGTGGCGTGAAGGCCGAGCACCCCGACGTGCTGTTCCTGGCCGAGGCATTCACCCGCCCGAAGGTGATGTACCGCCTGGCGAAGCTCGGCTTCACCCAGTCGTACACGTACTTCACCTGGCGGACGACGAAGGCCGAGCTCATCGAGTACGTCACCGAGCTCACCACCACCGAGGTCAGGGAGTTCTTCCGGCCCAACTTCTGGCCGAACACGCCCGACATCCTGGCCCAGCAGCTTCAGGGAGGCGGCGGCCGGGCGGCCTTCGTCGCCCGGCTGATCCTGGCGGCCTGCCTGAGCCCCTCCTACGGCATCTACGGCCCGCCGTTCGAGATGGGCGAGGACGCCCCCATCACCCCCGGCTCGGAGGAGTACCTGAACTCGGAGAAGTACGAGATCCGCAGCTGGGACCTGCACCGGATGGACAGCCTGAGCGAGGTGATCGCCCGGGTGAACCTCGCCCGCAACGACAACCCGGCCCTCCAGGGCGACGCCATCCCCGCCTTCCAACCGGTGGACAACGACCAGCTCATCGCCTGGACGAAGGCAACAGATGACCTGTCCAATGTCATCCTGGTCGTCGTGAACCTCGACCCGCACTACGCCCAGTCCGGCTGGGTCGACCTCCCCCTGGCGGCGCTCGGCCTGCCGGCCTACGACCCGTACCAGGTCGAGGACCTGCTGACCGGCACGAGGTTCACCTGGAGCGGCCCCCGCAACTACGTTCGCCTCGACCCCGCCGCCTTGCCCGCCCACATCCTGGCCCTGCGCCCCCACGACGCCCCCGTGAGTTATGGCCCGTAGGACCGCCGCGGCACAGTCAACCCTGGTCGGACAGCCTCACTCGGGGGACACGCTCTGGTACAAGGACGCCGTCATCTACGAGGTGCCGGTGCGGGCATTCTCCGACTCCGACTCCGACGGCATCGGTGACTTCAAGGGACTCACGAGCAAGCTCGACTACCTGCAGGACCTCGGGGTCACGGCGGTCTGGCTGCTGCCGTTCTACCCCTCCCCCCTGCGCGACGACGGCTACGACATCGCCGACTACACCGACATCCACCCCTCCTACGGGACCCTGCGGGACTTCAAGACGTTCCTGCGGGAGGCCCGGTGGCGCGGGCTGAAGGTGATCACCGAACTGGTGCTCAACCACAGCTCCGACCAGCACCCGTGGTTCCAGCGGGCACGGCGGGCACGGCCCGGAAGCGTCCACCGTGACTTCTACGTCTGGAGCGACACGCCGGACCGCTACCGGGACGCCCGCATCATCTTCAAGGACTTCGAGACGTCGAACTGGGCGTGGGACCCGGTGGCGAAGGCCTACTACTGGCACCGCTTCTACTCCCATCAGCCCGACCTGAACTGGGACAACCCCGAGGTGAAGCGGGCGATGTTCAGCGTCGTGGACTTCTGGCTCGACCTGGGGGTCGACGGGCTGCGCCTCGACGCCGTGCCCTACCTCATCGAGCGGGAGGGGACCAGCGGGGAGAACCTCCCCGAGACGCACCAGATCCTGAAGGAGCTGCGGGCACACATCGACGAGCGCTACCAGAACCGCATGCTGCTGGCCGAGGCGAACCAGTGGCCCGAGGACGCCAGCGCCTACTTCGGCAAGGGCGACGAGTGCCACATGGCGTTCCACTTCCCCCTCATGCCGCGCCTGTTCATGTCGATCCGCATGGAGGACCGCTTCCCCGTCCTCGACATCCTCGGCCAGACGCCGCCGATCCCCGACACGGCCCAGTGGGCGGTGTTCCTCCGCAACCACGACGAGCTCACCCTCGAGATGGTCACGGACGAGGAGCGGGACTACATGTACCGCGTGTACGCGGGCGACCCGCAGGCCCGCATCAACCTCGGGATCCGCCGCCGCCTCGCACCGCTGCTCGGCGCCGACCGCAAGACGATCGAGCTGATGAACGGGCTGCTCTTCTCGATGCCCGGCACCCCCGTCGTCTATTACGGGGACGAGATCGGGATGGGCGACAACATCTACCTCGGCGACCGCAACGGGGTCCGCACGCCGATGCAGTGGAACGGCGACCGCAACGCAGGCTTCTCGCGGGCCAACCCCCAGAGCATCTTCCTGCCGGTGGTCATCGACCCCGAGTACCACGCCCAGGCGGTCAACGTCGAGGGCCAGTCCAACAACTCGAACTCGCTGCTGTGGTGGACGAAACGCCTCGTGGTCCTGCGGCGGCGGTACCAGGCGTTCGGACGGGGCTCGCTGGAGTTCCTGTATCCGGAGAACCGCAAGGTGCTTGCCTTCACCCGGACGTACGGGGACGAGGTGATCCTCGTCGTCGCCAATCTCTCCCGGTTCATGCAGTACGCGGAGCTCGACCTCAGGGGACACCGGGGCGCCGTGCCCGTCGAGCTGTTCGGCCAGACGGAGCTGCCCCGCATCGGGGACCAGCCGTACCTGTTCACCCTGGGTCCCCACTCGTTCTACTGGTTTGCCCTGGAGGCGCAGTCGTCGCGCGACCGCCAGCCCCGCCAGGACCCCGAGGCCCCGCTGCCGGTCATCGAGGTGGCGGGGGAGTGGGAGGAGATCTTCAACCGCCGCAGCCGTGGCGCGCTCGAAGAGGTCCTGCCGCAATACCTCATGGGCCGGCGGTGGTTCGGGGCGAAGGCGCAGAAGATCGCCTCCACCGTGCTCGAGGACGTGATCGCGGTCTCCAGGCCGGGGGCGTCCGGGCGGGCGCAGACCGCAGCTGCCAAGTCGGAGCCGCCCCTGGGCTTCATCTGCCCGGTCAGGGTCGAGTACGTGGAGGGCGACGCGCAGACCTATGTCCTTGCCCTCGGCGCCACCCCGGCGCAGCGAAGCGGCGACCTGAACCACGCGGTCGCCGACACGGCGGTGGCGCGCCTCAAGACGAAGAACGGCGAGTGGATGCTGTTCGACGCACTCTGGAACGAGCAGTTCGACAGCGCGCTGCTGGAGGCGATCGCCAAGCGACGCCAGATCCCGGGCCAATCCGGGCGGCTGCTCGCCACGCCGACGAAGGCCTTCAAGGCGGTGACCGGCGGCGCACCCCTGGCCCTCGAGCCCCAGCCGATGCAGGCGGAGCAGTCGAACACGTCGGTGATCTTCGGCGACCGGCTGTTCTTCAAGCTCTTCCGGCGCCCCGAGGCAGGGGTCAACCCCGACCTCGAGATCGGGCGCTTCCTCACCGAGCGGGTCGGCTTCCCGCACGTGCCGAAGGTGGCGGGAGCGCTGGAGTACCGGCGGGGCAAGGGGGAGCCGATGACGCTCGGCATCGCCCAGGAGCTCGTGCCCAACAGCGGGGACGCCTGGCACTACACGCTGGACTCGCTGGGCAGGTTCTTCGAGGAGGCCATCGTCCGCCACCCCGAGATCCCCGACCCGCCGATCCCGGAGGGTCTCGGTCTGTTCCAGGCCGCCAGGGTGGAGCCGCCGGTGCTTGCCCGCGAGACGATGGCCGACTACCTCGACCGGGCCCGGCTGCTCGGGCGCCGCACCGCCGAGCTGCACCTGGCGCTGGCGTCCGGCGGCGAGGACCCCGCCTTCGCCCCCGAGCCCATGACGCCGTTCTACCAGCGGTCGCTCTACCAGACCATGCGCAGCATCACCGTGCAGAACTTCCGGCTGCTGCGGGACCTGGGCGACCAGATCCCCGAGGCGGTCCAGATCCTCGATCTCGAGAGCGACGTCGTGCGGCGGCTGCAGCGGGTGCTGGAGCCGAAGATCAACGCCTCGAGGATCCGCATCCACGGCGACTACCACCTCGGCCAGGTGCTGTACACCGGCAAGGACTTCGTCATCATCGACTTCGAGGGGGAGCCGGCCCGCCCGTTGTCCGAGCGCCGCATCAAGCGGTCGCCCCTCCAGGACGTGGCCGGGATGCTGCGGTCCCTGAACTACGCGGCATACAGCGCGCTCTACGGACGGGTGGGGGGCATCGCCGCCGACCGGGACCCCTCCGTGCTGCAGCACTGGGTGCGGTTCTGGTACCTGTGGTCGGCGGGGGCGTTCCTCGGCACCTATCTCGACGTCGCCCAGGGGGCCAGCTTCATCCCCCGCTCCGAGGCCCACACCAAGGTCCTGCTCGACACCTTCCTGCTCGGCAAAGCGATGTACGAGCTCGGCTACGAGGCAAACAACCGTCCGCAGTGGATGAAGATCCCCATCCAGGGCATCCTCCAGCTGCTCGAGGAATAGGCCTGAAACCGGAGCCTGAGCTGGCCCGCCTGGCCCAGCTCTGGAACGTGCTCACCAGCTACGTGGATGTCGAGAACCGCCGCATCCGAGCCTCGCGCGAATCCCTGCTGTCGGTCCTCGAAGCGCTCGGCGCCCCGATCTCCCCCGAGGCCTCATCGCCGCGGGAGATCGGGTTGGCCCTCCGGGCTCGGCAGCGGGACCTGTGGCGGCGAACCGTCGAGCCGGTCGTGGTGGCGTGGGACGGCCGCCTCACGACGCTGCGGGTGCGGCTGCCGGCCGGGGCGGCGGCGGGGAGCCTCGGGGGGCGCCTGGAGTTGGAGGACGGCGCCGTCGACACCTTCCGGGTGGACCTGGACGGCGCCATGGGACCCGCGGTACGGCAGCGGGCCGAGGTCGACGGCAACCAGTACGTCTCGCTGGACTTGCGGCTCGGGCAGCGGATGCCGCCCGGCTACCACCGCCTCTCGGTGTCAGCGGGGCGGCGGCGGGGCGAAGCCGTGGTCATCGCTGCGCCCCGCAAAGCGGCGGAGGGTCCCGAGGCCCCCCGGCTGTGGGGAGCGTTCGCACCCCTCTACGCCGTCCACTCGGCGCATTCCCTGGGCATCGGCGACTTCCGGGATCTCGGGGACCTCCAGGATTGGATCGGGGAGGAGGGCGGTCACTTCGTGGCGACGCTGCCGCTGTTCGCCACGTTCCTGGACCACCCGTTCGAGCCCAGCCCCTACTCCCCCGTCACGCGCCGGTTCTGGAACGACGTCTTCATCGACGTCGCTTCCCTGCCCGAGCTGGAGACGTCTGCCGCGGCCCGTGAGGCGCTGGCCGAGGCAGCTCCCGGCCTGTTGGAGGCGGGACAGGAGCCCCTGGTGGACTACCACGCGGTAGCGGCGGCCAAGCGGAGCGTCCTGGCCGCCGCGGCGGGAAGCCTGATCTCCGGCGGAGGCACCCGGCGTGAGGAACTGGAGCGCTTCGCAGCCGCCGACCCGGCCCTCGACGACTACGCCGCCTTCCGGGCCTTCGGCGAGGCGTTCCGCGGGCCGTGGCAGGAGTGGCCCGACGAGGCGCGGGCCGGGCGGCTGGCGCCGTCGGGTGTCCCGGAGGATGCGCGGAACTACCACCGCTACGTGCAGTTCGTCGCCTCGGGCCAGCTGGCCGCAGCCCGCAGGTCGGGGGCCGGGTTGATGCTCGACCTGCCGCTCGGGGTCCATCCCGCCGGCTACGACGTCTGGCGTGAGCGCGGCGCGTTCCTCCCCAGGTGCACCGCCGGGGCGCCCCCCGACCCGATGAACGCCAAGGGCCAGGACTGGGGCAACCCGCCGCTGCACCCGGAGGGCATCCGGGCTGGCGGGTACGGCTATGTCATCGACTCGGTCCGCCGGCTGATGGCCCGCTGCGGGGTGCTGCGCATCGACCACGTGATGGGGCTGCACCGGCTGTTCGTGATCCCGCCGGGGCACGACGCCAGCGAGGGCGTCTACATCCGGTACCGGGCGGAGGAGAACTACGCCGTCCTGTGTCTCGAATCCCAGCGGTCCGACACGATGGTCGTCGGGGAGGATCTCGGCACCGTGCCCGCGGAGTGCCGCCGGGCAATGCGAGCCCACCGGGTGTACGGCTGCCATGTGGCCCGGTGGGGGATACGGGAGGACGGCCTGGAGCCGCCGCCGCCGACCACGGTCGCCAGCATCGGGACCCACGACATGCCGCCGTTCGCCGCCTGGTGGCGCGGGCTCGACATCACCGAGCGCCTGGAGTTGGGGCTGATCACCGAGGAGCATGCGGCCCGGGACACCGCAGAGCGCGAACGGGACCGCAAGCTCCTGGTGAGGGCCCTGGTACGCCAGGGGCTGCTGACGTCGCCGTTGCCAGGCGTCGACCCGGAGGCCGAGGTGGTCGGCGCCTGGCTCGACTTCCTGGCCCGCAGCGACGCCCGGGGGGTGCTGGTCTTCCTGGAGGACCTCTGGGGGGAGACCCACAGCCAGAACATCCCCGGCACCGTCAACGAGCACCCGAACTGGCGCCGGCGCTTCCCCTCCCCGCTGGAGGCGATCCGTTCGATGCCCGAGGTAGTGGGTAGGCTGAAATTGGTACACGACTTGCGCACGCGCGCCGAGACCGTAGAGGAGGGCACGACGTGGAGAAGCCGATGACCGATCCCAGCCTGCTGACCGACGACGACCTCTACCTCTTCAACGAGGGGACGCACACCCAGCTGCAGCACAAGATGGGTTCCCATCCGACGACCGTCGACGGCGTTGCCGGGACGGTGTTCTCCGTCTGGGCGCCCAATGCCGAGGCCGTGCACGTGACGGGCGACTTCAACGGCTGGAGCAAGGATTCGCACCCCCTCAGGGTGCGCGAGAAGTCCGGCATCTGGGAGGGCTTCATCCCCGGCATCGGCAAGGGGACGCGCTACAAGTACCACGTCGCCTCCCGGTACAACATGTACCGAGCCGACAAGGCGGACCCCTTCGCCCTCTATTCCGAGGTGCCCCCGCAGACGGCCTCTGTGGTGTGGGACATCGACTACACCTGGGGTGACGATGCCTGGATGGCCGAGCGCTGGCGCCACAACGCCCTCGGTGCCCCGATGTCGATCTACGAGGTGCACCTCGGCTCCTGGATGCGGGTCCCCGAAGACGGGGCTCGCTGGCTCACCTACCGGGAGATGGCGCCGCGCCTCGCCGAGTACGCCCAACGGATGGGCTTCACGCACGTCGAGTTCCTGCCGCTCATGGAGCACCCGTTCTACGGATCGTGGGGCTACCAGACCACCGGCTACTTCGCCCCGACGAGCCGCTACGGGACGCCCGAGGACCTGATGTACCTCGTCGACTACCTGCACCAGCACGGCGTCGGCGTGATCCTCGACTGGGTCCCGTCGCACTTCCCCACCGACGAGCACGGGCTGGGGTACTTCGACGGCACGCACCTCTACGAGCACGCCGACCCCCGCAAGGGATTCCACCCCGACTGGAACAGCTACATCTTCAACTACGGCCGCAACGAGGTCCGCAGCTTCCTCATGTCGAGCGCCCTGCACTGGATCGGCACGTTCCACGCCGACGGCCTGCGGGTGGATGCGGTGGCCTCGATGCTGTACCTCGACTACTCGCGTGAGGGCGGCGACTGGATCCCGAACGAGTACGGGGGCCGGGAGAACCTCGAGGCGCTGTACTTCCTCCGCCAGCTCAACACCGACGTGTACCAGGAGTACCCCGACGTCCAGACGATGGCCGAGGAGTCGACGGCGTGGCCGATGGTGTCCCGGCCCACCTACGTCGGGGGCCTCGGCTTCGGGTTCAAGTGGGACATGGGCTGGATGCACGATACGCTCGAGTACTTCACGCTCGACCCGATCTATCGCCGCTATCATCATCGCGATCTCACCTTCGGCTTCCTCTACGCCTGGAGCGAGAACTTCGTGCTGCCGCTGTCGCATGACGAGGTCGTGCACGGCAAACGCGCGCTGCTCGCCAAGATGCCGGGCGACCGCTGGCGCCAGTTCGCAAATCAGCGCGCGCTGTTCGCCTACATGTGGGCGCGCTCGGGCAAGAAACTTATTTTCATGGGCGAGGAAATCGGCCAGTGGCGCGAATGGGATCACGATTCGAGCCTCGACTGGAACCTGCTCGACTACCCGGACCATCGCGAACTGCAGGCGCTGATGCGCGATTTGAATCGCATTTATCGCGA
>JAOPZY010000044.1 GCA_025963875.1 Actinomycetota bacterium | reverse complement strand
GGGCACCCCCCTCACGTTGACAGCGGATGAAGCTCCGTAGACGATGCTTCAACCGGCTCCGCGGACTGGGAGGGGGTCCCATGCTGGTGGCCAAGGGGGGGTCCCATCCTCGTGGCTAGCGACAGGCATTGACGCTTGGGTGGCATTGTTCGACTCGTTATTACCTGCGAACTTGGACCACGGTGCTCTGCCGCCCACACTTGCTGGAGGCAAGGGTTCACGTCCAGAGATGGGTGTTGATGGTTGCCTCAGAGGCAACGCACCGGAGCCTTGCAAGCCGCTGCGAGGCTTCATTTCTGGGCGAGCATCACCCAGTGGCACCGAAAGCCGCGGGTGCTCAGGTCCTCGAACAAATGCCGAAGCCACAGCCTTTCCGATGCCGGTTCCGCGCCATGCGCCGTGGATCTCGCCGGACGCAAGCGACAACAAATTATCGCGATTCTTGGCCGCATGGACTGGTCGCGCTCACCCGCCGCGGCGTCCCCCTGTTCGGTGCCGAGTATGCCGCGATCGAAAACCATCAATACGCTTCAATACGCTGGCGGACTTCTCGGACGACCGGGTTCGGGGCCAACCATTACCACGAAATCGCCTTGCAGAGATCCATGACGGCCTCGGGTTCTTCATTCCCGATGCAAAGCGTCCAGAAAGATCCGATTGGTCCCTTGACGGCGACCCCGAGAATCGGTAGAAACCGCGGAAGCTCTCAATATTCATAAGCCGCCGGAGGGGGAGTCATGGGTTTCGGATCAGAGCATCAACGTCGCGGCAGTGTCGGCCGCCGCAGCTTCCTGAAGGCCCTCGGTCTGTTCGCAGCTGTGCCCGCATTCGGGCGGCGACTGACCGCCGGCACCACCCCGGCCAGCACCACCCCGGCCGGCGCCGCAGGCCTGGCATCCCTGCCAGCCGCCCCAGCCCTCCGCACGCTCAGCCAGGCCCCCGTCCAGGACAGCGCCCGATGGGAGGCATGCCTCCGCGCGGCGCGAGCCATGCTCCTGGTCGGTCCCGGAGGGGAGGACCTGAAGCTGCAGTACTTGAAGGTCCTGATCGACGACGCCCTGCCCAAGACCAGGAGGCCACGGGACGTGCTCGTCGTGGGAGCGGGCATTGCAGGACTGACCGCCGGGCTGCTGCTGAAGCAGGCAGGCCACCACGTCACCATCATCGAGGCCAATGGCAACCGGGTCGGGGGGCGGATCAAGACCTTCCACGCCGGCCCCGAGCGCGACGTGGCGCCGTTCGCCGACAAGGCCCAGTACGCCGAGGCCGGCGCCATGCGGATCCCTGACATCCACCCCCTCACGCTGGCGTTGATCGACAAGCTTGGCCTGCCCCGCCGCCTCTTCTACAACGTGGACGTCGCGGCGGGCACGGGCAAGGAGGATGCCCCGGTGCCTGCTGTCACCTACCAGTCCTTCGACGGCACCCTGTGGCGCCGCGGACCGGACAAGACGGCGTTCCGGGCGCCCGACCACGCGAGTCACACGTGGATCCGCACGAACGACCAGCAAGCCCGCCGCAGCGAGTACGCTGCCGATCCGACGGTGATCAGCAGCGGCTTCCAGCTGCCCGGCACCGAGGCCGGCCACGTCACGGGCGACCTCCTCAACGCCGCGCTGGACCCGGCCCGCGACTACTTCTCGGATGTCACCCCAGGCGGGCGAGTCAACAAGCAGCCTGTGGAGGCCTGGGTCGAGGGATGGGCACGCCTCATCTACGATCTCGATCACTATTCCATGTGGGGATTCCTCAGTCAGCAGGCAGGCCTGGGCGACCAGACCATCGAGGCGATCGGCACGCTTGAGAACCTCACCTCACGCATGCCGCTCTCGTTCATCCACAGCTTCCAAGAGCTCGCGACGATCAACCCCCAATTGACCTACTGGGAGATCGACGGTGGGAGCTGGCGGCTTCCCTACACCCTGCTGCCGATGCTGAAAGACGAGATCCGCATGGACCGCCGCATGACCAGAATCGAGTACTGGGATCCGAGCAAGGACGGCTCGCAGGCGGCCCACGTGGGTCCGAACGGACCGGCGGTGTGGATCCAGACGGTCAGCGAGTCCGATGCCGAGAACAAGGGCCTGGGTGTAGCCACGGAGACGTTCACGGCGGACGTGGCCATCATCACGATTCCGTTCTCCAGCCTGCGCCACGTCGAAGTTGCCCCGCTGTTCTCGTATCCCAAGCGGCGCTCGGTCATCGAGCTGCATTACGACTCGGCGACCAAGGTGTTGCTGGAGTTCTCCAAGCGCTGGTGGGAGTTCAGCGAGGACGACTGGAGGCGTGAGCTGAACGGGATCACCCCCGGCCTCTACCAGCGGTACCAGGCAGCCGCCGGGCGGGGCGGGCGCGTCGGCTCCCTGGGCGCCGACCCCGCGGTCGACGAGGCCGCGATCCCGGCTGGGCAGAAGGCCTTCCATGCTCTTTACTCGACGACGCCGCCACCCGCGCAGCCTGCCACCAACGTGGTCGGGGGCGGATCGGTGAGCGACAACCCGAACCGTTTCATGTACTACCCCTCGCACCCCATCGATGGCAGCCCGGGCGGCGTCGTCCTGGCGAGCTACACCTGGGCCGACGATGCGTCGCGCTGGGACTCGATGGAGGACGACGACCGGTACGCTTTCGCGTTGCGCGGGCTGCAGGAGGTGCACGGCGAGCGGATCGAGGTCTTTTACACCGGACGTGGGCAGACGCAGAGCTGGATGCGCGACCCGTACGCTTTCGGCGAGGCGGCGGTGCTCGCGCCGGG
>JAOPZY010000037.1 GCA_025963875.1 Actinomycetota bacterium | reverse complement strand
CTCGGCGACCTCAGCTCGGATGAGCGCCTCGGGATCATGGATCTGGTCACGGAGACCGTCGGCGTGCTGGACGAGGAGATGCACCCGGAAGGCTTTAACGTCGGCATCAACCTCGGCCGGCCGGCGGGGGCCGGGGTGCCGGGCCACCTCCACGTGCACGTCGTGCCGAGGTGGATCGGCGACACCAACTTCATGCCGGTTGTCGGCGAGACCATGGTGCTGCCCGAGGCCCTCGAGACCACCCAGGAGCGCCTCCAACGGCGCTTCGCTGCTACGCCGGAGCTGGCATGAGCGGGACCCGGCCCGGGCCGTACCGCACCGACATGTGCGGGTCCCTCACCGCCGCCGACGCGGGCCGGGAAGTCCGCCTGGCGGGATGGGTCCACCGCAGGCGGGACATGGGCGGGGTGGTCTTCCTCGACCTCCGGGACCGTGAAGGGCTGGTGCAGGTCGTGGCCCGCCCCGACGGCGTCGGGGCCGCCTACGAGGTGGCCCGCCGCCTGCGGGGGGAGTTCGTGGTCACCGTGTCGGGAACGGTGAGCCTCCGGCCCGCGGGCACGGTCAACCCCAACCTCAACACGGGCGAGGTGGAGGTGGTGGCCGAGAGCATCGAGATCCTGGCCGAGGCGGCCGTCCCGCCGCTCCAGATCGACGAGCACGCCGGCGTCGGCGAGGAGACCCGGCTCCGCTACCGCTACCTCGACCTCCGCCGCCCCGAGATGCAGGCGATCCTCTGGCTGCGCCACCGGGTCATCAGCGCGATCCGGGCGCACTACGACGCGGAGGGGTTCATCGACGTCGAGACGCCCATGCTCACCAAGAGCACGCCCGAGGGCGCCCGGGACTTCCTCGTGCCGTCGCGCCTCGAGCCCGGCAGGTTCTTCGCCCTGCCGCAGTCCCCGCAGCTGTTCAAGCAGCTGCTGATGGTCGCGGGCACGGACCGTTACTACCAGATCGTGCGCTGCTTCCGGGACGAGGACCCCCGGGCCGACCGCCAGCCCGACTTCACCCAGCTCGACGTCGAGATGTCGTTCGTCGACGAGGAGGGGGTCCGGGTGGTGACCGAGACGATGCTGGCCGCCGTCTTCCAGGCGGCCCATGGGGTCACCCTGTCGCTGCCCCTGCCCCAGCTCGCCTACGACGACGCGATGGAGTGCTACGGCACCGACAAGCCCGACCTCCGCTTCGGCCTCGAGATGATCGACCTCGGGCTGGTGTTCGCCACCAGCGGCGTCCAGGTGTTCCGCAGGGCGCTCGACGCCGGCGGGGCGGCGAAGGGCCTGCTTGTGCCCGGCTGGGCGGCACGCGGCTTCGGCCGCAAGGAGCTCGACGAGCTGACCAAGGTGGCCCGGGCCTACGGGGCCGGGGGCCTGGCCTGGATCGTCTTCGACGCCGCTGCCGAGGGCGGCGTCTCGTCACCGCTGGCGAAGTTCCTGTCGCCAGAGGACGTCGAGGCACTCGCCAAGGCGACGGGGGCCGGGGACGGCGACCTCGTCCTGGTGGTGTCCGACCGGCGGGCGGTGGCGAACCGCGCCCTCGGTGAGGTCCGCCTCGCCCTGGCCGACCTCCTCTCGCTTCGTCCCGCGCTGGAGCCCAGCGACCCCGCGGCCTGGAAGCTGCTCTGGGTGACCGACATGCCGCTCGTGGAATGGAACGAGACCGAGAGACGCTGGGACCCGGTCCACCACCCCTTCACCGCTCCCCGGCCGGAGGACGAGGCCCTGCTGGAGTCCGACCCCGGCTCGGTCAAGGCGAGGGCGTACGACGTCGTGATGAACGGGTGGGAGCTCGGCGGTGGGTCGATCCGTATCCACCGCCCCGACCTGCAGCGCCGGGTCTTCTCCCTGATCGGGATCGACGACGAGCGGGCCGAGCAGCGCTTCGGCTGGTTCGTGAAGGCGCTCGACTACGGCGCCCCGCCGCACGGGGGCATCGCCTTCGGCATCGACCGGATGGTGGCCCTCCTGGCGGGCAAGGACAACATCCGGGACGTGATCGCCTTCCCGAAGACCTCCTCGTTCACCGACCTTCTGACCGGTGCCCCCGACGCGGTCGACGAGTCACAGCTCAAGGAACTGCACCTGCGGGTGGTCCCGGATCCGTCGTGAAGGCCTTGCAGATCCTCGCCATCGCCGCCACTGTGGCGCTCGCCGGATGCGCATCCAAGCCCGCTGCCGGGCCGCAGGGCAGCCCGACGCCGGCGCCCACCGTGACCGGCTCAGCCTCGCCAACCTCCACGGTCTCCCCGCCGGCGACCGCCCCCACGCAAACATCGACGCCGGCTGCTGGCCCCCCTGGCGGGCCGGTCCCCAAGGGTTTCGCTCCCGCGTCCGTCACGTTCGTGTCGCCGCAGACCGGCTGGGTCCTGGGCGCCACCTGCCCGACGTGCACCGTCTCCGTGCTCCGCACCCGCGACGGCGGCCAGACCTGGGCCGGCATCCCCGGCCCTCCCGCGTCGCTGAGCCTGCAGGGCGGCACCGGGGTCCGGAAGCTCCGGTTCGCCGACCCTGGCAACGGCTGGGCCTTCGGCCCCGACCTCTGGGTGACCCACGACGGGGGATCGCACTGGGCCCGCCCCTCGCTGCCGGTCGACGGCCAGCCAACCGTCTCCGATCTCGCCGCATCGGGAGGCGTCGCCCATGCGGTCGTCTTCGATCCGGCGAACATCTTGGACATCCTCACCACGCCTGCCGGCCGGGACGCCTGGCAACTCTCGCCCACGAAGCTCCCGCTCGGGGCGGGGCCCATCCCGGAGGCGCAGATCGTGCTCCAGGGCGGCTCCGGATGGGTGGTGCAGAACGACCGTGTCGTGGTCAACGGAGCCCGCCTCACCCGAGGGACCTGGGTGCCGTGGCAGCCGCCCTGCACGAGCGTCGGGGGGCCGGCGGTGCTGGGGGCCTCGACGCCGACCGACCTGGTCGCGGCCTGCACGGAGGGGCGGTTCACCGGGCCGGCCATCACGGTCCGTGTCTACGTGTCGACGGATGGGGTGGCTTTCCCCGGGCAGGGGACCCTCGTGCCGTCCGCTACCGACGCCCAGGGCGTCGCATCGCCCGTGCCCCGCACCATCGTTGTCGCCGACGCCAGCAGGCTCGTGGCGACGTTCGACGGTGCGGCAACGTGGGCGACCGTCTTCTCGGGCAGCCCAACCCAGAGCTGGAACGACCTCGGCTTCACGAACCCCAGCCAGGGCGTTGCCGTGCGGATCGCGCAGGGAACCGAGCCGGCCAGCCTGCTCATGACCCACGACGGTGGCCACACCTGGGCGCCGGTGGTGTTCACGCAAGCCTCGCAATAGCTCGCCATAGACCGAGCCCGGGTGCAAAAAACCACCGTGGGGGTGGGAAATTGCACCCGCCCCAGCCGGACGACGGGGTGTCGGTAGTACCTTGGGTCCGATATGGCCGACAACCTCTTCACCCACGCCGCCGAGGAGCACTTCGATTCCTTCGCGCCCCTCGCCGCGCGCATGCGGCCCCGGTCCCTCGACGAACTCGTCGGCCAGGCGCATCTCGTCGGCCCCAACGGCCCACTGCGCAACCTGATCACCGCCGACCGCCTCGGCTCGATCATCCTGTGGGGGCCGGCCGGCACCGGCAAGACCTCCCTCGCCGGCATCGTCGCCGCCGCCACGAAGTCCCGGTTCGTGACGCTCTCGGCCGTCTCGGGCACCGTGGCCGATGTCCGCAGGGCCATCGCCGAGGGCAAGGAGGCCCTCGGTGCCACCGGGCGCAAGACCATCCTCTTCATCGACGAGATCCACCGCTTCAACAAGGCCCAGCAGGACGCCCTCCTTCCGGCGGTCGAGCGCGGCGAGGTGACGCTCATCGGCGCCACCACCGAGAACCCCTACTTCTCGGTGAACTCGCCGCTGCTCTCCCGGAGCCTCGTGTTCCGGCTGGAGCCGCTCTCGCGCACCGACGTCGTCACCCTGCTGGAGCGGGCCCTCGAGGACCCCGATCGCGGCCTCGGCGGCAGCGGCGTCGCCGTCGACGATGAGGCGATCGCCTACATCGTCGACCGGTCCGGGGGCGATGCCAGGGTTGCCCTCAATGCTCTGGAGGCGACGGTCGGGGCCGCGCTGGCGACGGGGCAGGACAAGGCCACGGAGGAGACCGCGGCGTCGGCCCTCCAGCAGCCCCTTATCCGGTACGACAAGGGCGGCGACGCCCACTACGACGCCATCTCGGCGTTCATCAAGTCCCTGCGGGGCTCCGACCCCGACGCGGCGCTGTGGTGGCTCGCCGGGATGCTCGAGGCGGGGGAGGACCCGCGCTTCATCGCCCGCCGTATGGTGATCCTTGCCTCCGAGGACATCGGCAACGCCGACCCGATGGCGCTGGTTGTCGCGGTGGCGGCGTTCCAGGCCCTCGAGTTCGTCGGGCTGCCCGAGGCCAAGCTCAACCTCTCCCAGGCCGCCATCTACCTGGCGACGGCGCCGAAGTCCAACGCCTCGATGGTCGCCATCGGGCGGGCGACCGAGGACGTTCAGCGCATGGGCGCCGGGGAGGTGCCGCCGCACCTGCGGGGGACCGGGTACCCGGGCGCCAAGCGACTCGGCCACGGCAAGGGGTACCTCTACCCCCACGACTATCCAGGCGGCTGGGTGGCCCAGCAGTACCTCCCCGACGGGGCTCCCAAGGGCCGCCGTTATTACGAGCCCACGGACCACGGGGCCGAACAATCGATCCGCCGGCGCCTGGACGAGCTCCGGCGCGGCGAATGACACGGTTCCGATATGGTTTGGCCGACATGGAGCACACCCTGCACCGGAGTACCCTTTGACCTGGGGCCAAGCCGCAGCACTCATCGCCGCACTTGCCTTCGTCGCACTCGTGGCCTTCCTCGCCGTCGTCCTCGCCAAGATCGCCGGCATCCTGGGTGAGGTGCAGATGACCCTGAACGACGTCCGCAAGGAGACCATGCCGCTGCTCAAGGAGGTCCGGACGACGGTGGTCACGCTCAACGTCGAGATGGACCGGGTCGACGGCATCATGGCCTCGGCGGAGTCGGCGGCGGCGAGCGTGTCCAACGTGGCCAAGCTCGTCACCGCCGCCACTGCCAACCCCATCATCAAGGGCATGGCCCTGCTCACCGGTGCCGGCGTCAGCCTGAGGTCCCTCCGCCGCAAGCACCGGGGGGTGGACGAGGAGTGAGGCGCGTCCTCGGCTTCGCAGGCGGCATCGGCCTCGGGCTGGGCCTGGCGTACGCGGTCTCGAAGATGCTGCGCAAGGCCCGGACGAAGCTTCCCGGCGCGATCGTCAACGAGGCCCGGCAGGCAGCCACCTCGGTCGGCGAACGGATGCGTCTCGCCCTGGAGGAGGGACGCCGGGCCATGCTGGATACGGAGGCCGAGCTGCGGGGTAGGGTCTTCGACGGCGGGAACTGAACCATGGACGGCTCCAGCATCCGCAAGGTCTTCCTGAACTTCTTCGCCGAGCGCGACCACACCATCGTGCCGTCCGCACCGCTGGTCCCCGACGACCCCACCCTGCTCCTCACCAACGCGGGCATGGTGCCGTTCAAGCCGTACTTCGTCGGTCAGAAGACGCCCCCCTACCGCCGGGCGACCTCGGTGCAGAAGTGCTTCCGCACCGTCGACCTCGAGGAGGTCGGCCGGACCGCCCGCCACCTCACCTTCTTCGAGATGCTCGGCAACTTCTCGTTCGGGGACTACTTCAAGCAGGACGCCTGCCGGTGGGCGTGGGAGCTGGTGACGACGAAGTTCCTCCTCGAGCCCGGGCGCCTGTGGGCGACGGTCTACGAGACGGACGACGAGGCCGCGGAGATCTGGGAGAAGGTCGTCGGCGTCCCCCCCGAGCGCATCCTGCGCCGCGGCAGGGCGGACAACTTCTGGTCGATGGGCGTTGCTGGTCCCTGCGGACCGTGCTCGGAGCTGCTCTACGACCGGGGCGAGGCCTTCGGCGCCACCTATACCGGCACCGGCGAGGTCGATGGCGAGCGGTACCTCGAGATCTGGAACCTCGTGTTCATGCAGTACCTCCAGGACGACAGGGGAGAGATCGTCGGCAACCTGCCGAAGCCGAGCGTGGACACGGGGGCCGGCCTGGAGCGGATCGCCGCCATCCTCCAGGACGTCCCGACCGCGTTCGAGACCGACCTGCTGGCGCCGATCCTGAAGGCCGCCGAGGAGGTCACGGGTGCCGCCTACGGCGAGAGCGCCGGGACCGACATGAGCCTGCGGATCCTGGCCGACCACCCCCGGGCGATGGCGATGCTCATTGCCGACGGCGTCCTGCCGTCCAACGAGGGGCGGGGCTACGTCCTGCGCCGGCTCATCCGGCGGGCGGTGCGCCGGGCGCGCCTGCTTGGCGTCGACCGGCACCTGCTCACGCAACTGACCGAGGTGGCCGTCGACCTGTTCGGCCGTGACTACCCGGAGGTCGCCCGCAGCGCCGACCTCATCCAGCGAGTGGTCGCGAGTGAGGAGGCCCGCTTCGACGACACCCTGCGCCGCGGTCTCGCCCGCCTGGAGGACGAGATCGCCCTGGCCAAGGCGAGGGGGGAGGCCAAGCTGGAGGGCAAGGTCGTCTTCGAGCTGCACGACACCTACGTCTTCCCCTTCGATCTCACCGCCGAGTTCGCCGCCGACGAGGGGCTGGTCGTCGATCCGGAGGAGTTCGAGCAGCACATGAGCGTCCAGCGGCGGCGGGCCAAGGAAGCCCGCCGCTCCGGCGGGGAGCTCTCCGCGGACGCCGAAGTGCTGCGCGGCATCGTCGCCGGCTACGACGCCACCGAGTTCCTGGGCTACGAGGTGATCAACGGCGAGGCCAGCGTCGAGCTCATCATCCGCGGCCTTGCCGAGGTCCCCGTCCTCGAGGAGGGCCAGGACGGCGAGCTGGTCCTCGACCGCACAACCTTCTATCCCGAGGGCGGCGGCCAGATCGGCGACCGCGGGACGATCGCCACCCCGACCGGCCGCTTCTCGGTCGAGGACACCCAGCGCCTCGCGACCGGGGGACCCATCCTCCACAGGGGCCGGGTCGTCGCCGGCGAGATCCAGGTCGGCCAGCGCGCCGAGACCCGCGTCGATCCCTCGCACCGGTCGGGCGTGCAGCGCAGCCACACCGCCACCCACATGATCCACTGGGCCCTCCGGGACCGCCTCGGGGAGCACGCCCACCAGAAGGGGTCCCTCGTCGAGCCGGGGCGCCTGCGCTTCGACTTCCAGCACTTCGAGCCGGTGGGGGCCGAGACCCTCGCCAGCATCGAGGAGGAGGTCAACTCGCGGGTGCTCTCCGACGACGCGGTCCACGCCTTCGAGACCACCTACGACCAGGCGACCGCCCTCGGGGCGATGGCGCTGTTCGGCGAGAAGTACGGCGACTACGTGCGCGTGGTGGAGGTGGGGGACTACTCCAAGGAGCTCTGCGGCGGCACGCACGTGCATCACACCGGGCAGGTGGGCGTGATCAAGATCCTCGGCGAGTCGTCAATAGCGGCGGGCACGCGGCGGATCGAAAGCTACACGGGCATCGCCGGGCTCAACTACCTGAACGCCCAGGCGGAGCGCCTGCGCCGGGCTGCCGACCTGCTGCGCACCGATCCCGAGGGGGTCGTCGACAAGCTGGAGAAGCTCCTCGAGACCTCGAAGGCGCTGGAGGCCCAGCTGTCGAAGCAGAAGGCGGCGGGGGTCGAGGACGAGGTGAAGGCCATCCTCGCCTCCGACGACGTGCGGCCGGTCGGGTCGTCGAAGCTGGTAATCCTGAAGCGGGAAGGCCGCTCCGTCGATGAGCTGCGCAAGCTTGCCATCATGTTGCGGGACCGGCTTGCCTCTGCGGTCGTCGCCCTGGGCACGGCACTCGATGGGAAGGCGAACCTGGTGGTCGCGGTCTCCCGGGACCTCGTGCAGCGGGGCGTGTCGGCCCAGGACCTCGTCGCCCCCGGCGCCGCCCGGCTCGGGGGCCGGGGAGGCGGCAAGCCCGACCTCGTCGTCGGTGGCGGCACCCAGGTGGCGGAGCTCGACGCAGCCCTCGACGCCGTGCGCCAGAGCGCTCAGGCGGCGCTCGAAGGGGCCGGGTGACGGAGCCCGGGGGCAGCATCCTTGGGCTCGACCCCGGGGAGCGGCGGATCGGTGTCGCCATGGCCGTGCCCGGGCGCAGCATGGCCCTGCCGCTGACCGTGCTGGACGCGACGGGGGACTGGCAGATGGCGCTCGCCGGGCTGGTCGCCGAGCACCGCGCCGCCGCCGTCGTTGTCGGGCTGCCCGTGTCCCTGTCGGGCTCGGAGGGGGCGGCCGCGGCCCGTGCCCGGGAGTTTGCCGCGGCCGTCGGAGAGCGCCTCGGCCTTCCGGTGCACCTCGTCGACGAGCGCCTGAGCACCGTGGCGGCCGGGCGGGCGCTGGCCGAGGCGGGCGTCCGGGGCAGGCGGGCCAAGGGTGCCGTCGACCGGTCCGCAGCGGCGGTCATCCTCCAGGCCTGGCTGGACTCGCAGGCGGGCAAGGAACCCGACTCGTGAGGAAGGTGCTCCTCGGCCTCGTCATTCTCGTGGTGCTCGCCGGCGGGACCGTCGTCTACGTCGTCCGCTCCTACCTCTCCGCCACCCACGGAGCGCCGGGCGGCAGCACCGTCAAATTCACCGTCCATCCCGGCGACTCGCTCTCGGCCCTCGGCCCGCCGCTGCGCTCGGCCGGGGTCATCGACTCGCCGAGGGACTTCAAGATCTGGCTGCGGGTCTCGGGCAGCTCGCTCAGCCTGCAGCAGGGCGACTACGACCTCCGCCGGCACATGGCCTACAGCGAGGTCGTCGCCAACCTCGCCAAGGGCCCCTCGGTGATCTCCGAGGGCCTCCTCCTCCGGGAGGGGTTGACGGTCACCGAGACGGCGTCGGCGGTCGGGGCGCTCAAGATCGTTCACATCCCGCCCGACGCCTTCCAGGCGGCGGCCACCACGGCCACCGTCGTGCCCGACGTCCCGGCGCCCGGTGCTCCCACGCTCGAGGGCTATCTCTATCCCGAGACGTACTCCGTGGACCCGAAGGAGACCGCCGAGGGCCTGGTGCGGCAGATCGTCGGTGAGTTCAACAAAAAGGCCGGCCAGCTCAGCTGGTCGTCGCCTCCGGCCGGTGTCACCCCCTACCAGGCCCTGGTGATCGCGTCCATGGTCGAGCGGGAGGCGAAAGCGCCGAGCGACGGACCCATGATCGCGGCCGTCATCTACAACCGGCTGCGGGCGGGGATGAAGCTGGGCATCGACGCCACGACCTACTACGCGGTGCGCAAGCCCTTCGGCGCCACCCTCACCCAGAGCGACCTCGTCTTCCCGTCGCCCTACAACACCCGAGCGGTGGTGGGCCTGCCGCCGACCCCGATCGACAGCCCGCAGCTCTCGTCGATGCGGGCTGCCCTCCAGCCGTCGGCCACCAGCGACCTGTACTACGTCCTCTCGAGCGACTGTGTGCACCACTCGTTCTTCAAGACCGCTGCGGAGTTCAACGCGGCGGCAGCGCACCAGCCGAAGTGCTGAGTGGGTCGACCTGTGTCGCCGGCGTCGTCGGCGGCCCCCTGCAGGTCGCCCGCAGCCTCTCCCCGGCCATCCACAACGCCGGCTACCGGGCGCTCGGGCTGGACTGGGTCTACGTCGGCTTCCCGGTCGCGGCCGAGGGGGAGGACGCCGTGGCGGTGCTGCGGGGGCTCGGAAGATCGGGGGTTGCCGGGTTCAACGTCACCATGCCCCACAAGCTTGCCGCGGCTGCGGCCGTCGACCGGCTGGCCGGCCAGGCGGCGGTCGTGGGGGCCGTCAACGCCGTGGAGGTGACCGGCAACGAACTGGTCGGCTGGAACACCGACGGCGAGGGCCTGGCGTCGTTCCTCGTCCGCGAGACGGACACCGACCTCGACGGCTGCTCGGTGGTGGTCATCGGTGCCGGGGGATCGGCCCGTTCGGTGGTGTCGGGCCTGGTGCTGGCGGGAGCCGGCGCGGTGACGGTGTTGGCCCGGGACCCCGACCGGGCAGCTGCCCTGGCCCCGATGGCGGGGGAG
The DNA here is from genome assembly GCA_025963875.1 of Actinomycetota bacterium. Lineage (GTDB taxonomy): Bacteria > Actinomycetota > CADDZG01 > JAHWKV01 > JAOPZY01 > JAOPZY01. Next base: position 5,481 of record JAOPZY010000037.1, on the reverse strand, counting down.
GCATCGTTCCGGGCTCTGCCGCTCTCGTCGGCCGGCGCGGCGGTCGCCGGGGCCGACGTCATCGTCAACGCCACGCCGGTCGGCCAGGAGGGCGAGGACCCCCTCATCCCGGTCGATGCGATCCGCCCCGGCGCCGTCGTGGTCGACCTCGTCTACCATCCTCTGGAGACGCCCCTCGTCCAGGCGGCGTCCCGGGCCGGGGCGAAGGCCTACGGAGGTTTGGGCATGCTCGTGCACCAGGCGGCGCTGGCCTTCGAGATCTTCACCGGCCGCTCCGCTCCCCTTGAGGCCATGTGGGCCGGCGCCCGAGAAGCCCTGATGCGGCCTTGAAGCCGCTGGAGCTCGCCCTGGCGTTCGTCTTCGGCGTGGCGTTCGGCAGCTTCGCCAACGTCGCGGTCTACCGCGTCCCCCGTGGCTTCTCGGTCGTCTCGCCCGGCTCCCTCTGCCCCGGCTGCGAGCACCCGATCCCGTGGTACGACAACATCCCGCTCGCCTCCTTCCTGATCCTCCGGGCGAGGTGCCGCTCCTGCGGCGTGCACATCTCTGTCCGGTACCCGGTGGTCGAGCTGTTGTGTGGGCTGGCCTGGGCGGCGATGGTGTGGCGCATCGGCGTCCACCCCGAGCTGCCGGCCTACCTTGCCTTCGCCACGGCGCTCGTGACCCTCTCGGCCATCGACATCGAGCATCACCGCCTGCCGAACAAGGTGCTGGGTCCGGCCTCGATCGTCGGGGCCGTGCTGTTCCTCGGCGCGGCGGCGATCGGCGGCCGGTGGGTCAACCTCGAGCACGCCGCCCTCGGCGCCCTCTTCTACGGCCTGCCGATGCTGTTCATCGGCCTGGCCGCACCCTCGGCCATGGGCGGCGGGGACGTGAAGTTCGCCCCGTACCTCGGCTTCCACCTGGGGTGGCTCGGCCTGCGCCTGGTGCTCGCCGGGGGCCTGCTCGGCCTCGTCGCCGGCGGCCTCGGGGGGGCCGCGGCGCTGCTCGTCGGGGGCAAGGGGATGAAGGACCCGATCCCCTTCGGCCCCTTCATGGCGGCCGGCGCCCTGGCGGCGATCCTGCTCGGCCATTCGATCCTGAGCGTCTACGTGGGGGGCTGAGGGTCTGTGTTACCACTGTTGCCCGATGTTAAAGTTGACAACGGGCGTGCGGGATGGCTAGGTTTGGCGTCCGCTGCCCATGCGGATTACCTCGAAGGGAACGTACATTGCCTGCCCGTCGGAGCTACACCGGTGACCCCCTCCTGACCGTCAGCGAGGTGGCCGCCACGATGCGGGTCTCGAACATGACCGTCTACCGCTTGATCAAGTCGGGCCAGCTGGCCGCCCTGCGGGTGGGCAAGAACTACCGCATCCGGGAGTCGGACATGAACGCCTACCTGAACGAAGGCAGCGTCACGGCCTAGTTTGTGCCAAAAGGTCGGCCTTGCCGTCCTTTTGACAACATCTCGCGGATTTCGGCGAGGACCTGCTGGGGACGCCGGGTTCCGTCCTCCCAAGTGAAGCGCAGGACCCTCCAGTGCCGGATCTGCAAGCGCCGGTCGCTTGCCCGGTCGTCTTGGAAGGCTTCTCGGGTGCCGTGGGTGGCCAAGCCGTCGAACTCCAGGCCGAGGCCGTCCTCCGGGAACGCGTAGTCGAGTCTTCGCCACCTCTCACCGTCCCATATCCAGAACTGGCGGACGCCACGAGGCAGATCGGACCCCTCGAGCAGCGCATAGAACATTGCCTCCATTTCGCTCTCCGGCGGGGCGTAACCGGCACCGCGCTCCGCCAGCAGGCTGCGGAGCACGCTCGTGCCCCGGTGGTGAGGCCGCCCGAACGTGGCCAGGGCCCACCGCAGTTGGGGCAGGCTGACGATCCTGCGACGGAGTGCCTCGTCGAGGGCGCGCTCGACCTGGGCGGCCGGCACCTGGGAGCCAAGATCGATGAGGGTGATCCAAGGTGGGGTCACAGGGATGCCGGCAATGGGCCTGGTCCCGGGCACCGCTGCGGCAATGTGGTGGATGTGGGCCCAGTCGGGCAGCCTGCGGGGGCTCTTTGTGGCGATCGCGTGGAGGTCGGCAACGTCGAAGCCCTTGAGGCCCAACAGGGCGGCCGCGGAGGAGTGGGAGGCGGCCGCTGCCTCGCCGCCCCAAAGGCAGGTGCCTCTCAGTTTTCTGGCGCGGAGTCTCCGTCGAGCCCGACAGCACGTAGACGCCCGGCAGGAGTCGTTCGACGTGGCCTTTGGCGACGTGATGCTTGAATCCGGAAGCGGTGCAGCCCAGGGAGAGGGCCTGGTCGAGGGTGATCAGGCCCTCCTGGCCGAGGGCGAGGCGTACGCATGCTTGCCACATACCACTATTTAACGCGTCGGTACCGACAACAAGAGGCCAGTTTCAGCATGAGGACGCAGAAATCTCATGCCGGTTCTGGCTAGTAAGCTAAAGCGGTGATCCGATACCTCACTGCCGGGGAGTCGCACGGGCCGGCCCTCACGGTCATCGCCGAGGGGTTCCCCGCGGGCGTCCCGGTCTCGACCAAGCGCATCGCCGACGAGCTGGCCCGGCGGCGGCTGGGATTCGGGCGCGGGCCTCGCATGAAGATCGAGCGGGACGCCCTGGAGCTGCTCGGCGGGGTGCGGTTCGGGCGGACGCTGGGCAGCCCCATCTCCATCGTCATCCGCAACTCGGAGTGGGCGAAGTGGGAGCGGGTCATGTCGCCGGAGGGCAACCCGGCCGGCAACGTGCTCACCGAGCCCCGGCCCGGCCACGCGGATCTGGCGGGGATGATGAAGTACGACTTCGCCGACGCCCGTAACGTCCTTGAGCGGGCGAGCGCCCGCGAGACGGCGGCCCGGACGGCGGCCGGTGCGCTGGCGAAGGCGCTGCTCGACGAGATCGGCATCCAGGTTGTGAGCCACGTCACGTCCATCGGCACCGCCGAGGCGAGCCCCGGGCTGCGCCCAACCCCCGGCGACCTGGAGGCCATCGACGCCTCGCCGGTGCGCTGCCTCGACCCCGAGGCCGCAGCCGGGATGGCCCGGCAGATCGAGGCGGCCCAGGCCGACGGCGACAGCCTCGGCGGGGTGTTCGAGGTCATCGCCTACGGCCTGCCCACCGGCCTCGGCTCCCACGTCCAGTGGGACCGCAAGATCGACGCCCGCCTCGCCTACCACCTGATGTCGATCCAGGCCATCAAGGGCGTCGAGATCGGCGACGGCTTCGCCCAGTCCCACATGCGGGGGACCGAGGCCCACGACGAGATCTTCTTCGAGGACGGAGAGCTCCGCCGCCACAGCGACCGGGCCGGGGGGACCGAGGGCGGGATGACCATCGGCGGCACGCTGCGGGTCCGGGCGGCGATGAAGCCGCTGGCGACGCTGAAGAAGGCGCTGCGCACCGTCGACCTCGCCACCGGCGAGCCGGCGGCGGCCTTCCGGGAGCGGACCGACGCCTGCTCGGTCCCGGCGGCGGCGGTCGTGGGCGAGGCGGTCGTCGCCTGGGTGCTGGCCGAGGCGGTGCTGGAGAAGTTCGGCGGGGACACCCTCGGCGACCTCCAGGGCGCGATCGAGGCGTACCGGGAGCGGACTCGGCAGCGGATCCGGCCGCTGTCCCGGTGAGCCCGGCCGGACCGAGAGCGATCGTGCTGATCGGCATGATGGGCTCGGGCAAGAGCGCCGTCGGCCTGGCACTCGCAAGCCGTCTCGGGCGCAACTTCGTCGATGTCGACGCCACCATCGAGGCGGATGCCGGAAGGCCCGTCGCCACCATCTTCACCGAAGAGGGCGAAGCCGGGTTCCGTGAACGGGAGCGGGAGGCGATCGCCGAGGCGACGAAGACGGAGAACGCCGTGATCGCCTGCGGCGGGGGAGCGGTGCTCGACCCGGCCAACGTCGCACACCTGAAGACCCATGGCACGATCGTCTGGCTGCGGGTGACCCCGGAAGTCGCTGCGGAGCGCCTCGGCACCGATCAGGGCCGGCCGGTCCTGCAGCGCATGGAGGGTGACCTCGCCGAGCGCCTCGACAAACTGATTGCCGCCCGGGCTCCCGCCTACGAGACGGCCGCCGACTTCACGGTGCAGGCCGATGGCCCCGTCGAGCAGGTGGCTGAGGCCATCCTGAGGAACAAGCTTTGAGGACCGTCACCGTCGACCTCGGAAGCCGGTCGTACGACGTCCATGTCGGGGAGGGGGCGCTGCCGAAGGCCGCCGGGCTCGTGCCAGACATAAAGGGCTGTGAGCGCGTCGCCATCGTGTCGGATGGCAACGTCGACAAGGCCTGGGGCGACGCTGCCGCTGAGGCCTTCGCCCCGCTCGGGTCGACCGGGGAGGTGCAACGGCTGGTCGTCGATGCCGGGGAGACCTCGAAGAGCATCGAGGGGGTCGGGGCGCTGCTAGAGGAGATGGCGAGCCGGAAGCTGCGAAGAAGCGACCTCCTCGTCGCCCTCGGGGGCGGGATGGTGGGGGACCTGGCCGGCTTCGCCGCCTCGATCTACCAGCGGGGCATGGCGCTGGTGCAGACACCCACCAGCCTCCTGGCCCAGGTGGACGCCGCCGTCGGGGGCAAGACGGCCGTCAACCTGACCGCCGGCAAGAACCTCGCCGGCACCTTCTACCAGCCCCGGGCGGTCATCGCCGACACCGCGACGCTGCACAGCCTGCCGGAGCGCGAGTACATCTCCGGCCTCGCCGAGGTGGCGAAGTACGGGCTCAGCCTCGATCCTGAACTCCTGGCCGACATCGAAAAAAGGACGGCCGCGCTCCGGGCGCGTGACCCCGAGGTCCTCGAAGACATCGTCGCCCGGTCGGTCGCCATCAAGGCGTCGATCGTGGCCGCCGACGAGCGCGACCTCGACGACCGGCGCATCGTGCTGAACTACGGCCACACCCTCGCCCACGCCCTTGAGGCGCTGGGCGGCTACGAGCAGTGGCTGCACGGCGAGGCGGTCTCGGTGGGCCTCGTCTTCGCCTCCGCCCTCGCAAGGGAACTCGGGTACCTCAGCGCCGCCGAGGCGGACCGCCACAAAACCGTGCTGCAGGCCCTGGGACTTCCCGTGAGCGCAGACTTCGATCCAGCGGCGATCGAAGAGGCATGGACCATGGACAAGAAATATCGAGGAGGGGTGCGATGGGTGCTGCTCAAAGGTATCGGCGACCCGTTCGTGACACCAGACGTGCATTCCCCGGAGCTCTCCCGGGCGATGCGCTCGGTCCTGCCGGCATGAAGATCTTCGTACTGAACGGCCCCAACCTGAACCTGCTCGGCGAGCGGGAGCCGGACCTCTACGGGGAGAAGACCATCGACGACCTGGAGGACATGTGCCGAGCTCGGGGCAAGGACCTGGGCCTCGAGATCGACTTCCGCCAGAGCAACTACGAGGGCGAGATCGTCGACTGGCTGCAGGACGCCCGCAACGCCGCCGACGGCGTCGTCCTCAACGCCGGGGCGCTCAGCCACTACTCGCTGGCTATCCACGACGCGGTGGTCGTGGCCCGGGTGCCG
>JAOPZY010000020.1 GCA_025963875.1 Actinomycetota bacterium | reverse complement strand
GACCGTCAAGGATCGGTATAGCCTCGTTCCGGAAGAGGGCTCCCACCTTCGTGATCTTGGGAGCCCAGGCCCCTCGGAATCCAAAACAGCAAAAGTCGATCACTCGGCTTAGGCCACCCTCGTCCGTACAGGCGAGGTCCTCTTTGGGCACGTCTCCGAGGCGCTTGGCAAACTCCTCCATGTGGCGTGCGAATTTGTTCACATCGCCGACACTTATACGTCCGGCGAGGGCATCTGCGACAAGTATGGTCCACGGTCCGATCTCTTCAAGACGCCCACTATTTCGGGCAACGTAACCTACGAGGTCGTAGGCTAAGAATCCGCTATCAGGGTCCGAGCAGAATGCGCCAACCCGAGCAACAGCTTGATCGAGAAGGATCTCGCCTATGGCGTCGGGCAAGAAGCCCTGAGTGAAGTTAAGCACGTTGCCAATGGGCATACCATTCCTCCCCCGCTGCATGTGATGGCGCCAGCCAGAAGGATCCTAATGCGCTTTGTATTACTTGATCCGTCGAACGCCAAGTCCTATTTACTTATATCTACTACTTCGACCGCTTCGACTCGCTTTATTAGTGAGAGATCTCTCACTTTTCTTCCGCAACCCCTCACGGCCCGGCCGCTCTCGGCGAGTGCGCGATGAGATCGCCTTCCCCCGCAACAAGGCCTCAGACCGGCATGCCTCAGAAGTCTGAGGATTCCCTAATTTATAAATCGAGTCGAACCTGTCGAGTTAGTACAGGGATGAGAGCCGCTCCGAGGAGGTACAGGCTCAATGAACTGTCTCGTGCCGAGATTTGCTTGCCATGGAAGCGAACGAACCAGGGGGTGTGAGCGTGGCTGGGTTGCTTGGGGTGCTTGGGCGGAAGCAGAGGGTCACGGTGCTGATGACGGGTCTTACCCTGTTCATCGCAGGAGGTGCCTGCGCTCCCTCACATAGGGTCCCGTCCGCCCAGCCGGCTTCAGTTACAGAAACATCGACCTCGCCGTCTCCCTCCGCCACCAGCGGGCAATCCTCGCCGTCCTGGCCGAGCAAGGCTTTGGCGACTCCTGCGGCCGTTGCAAGAACAACCACCAACCCGCCGCCGGCGCCGAGCACTCCGGCGCCGGCCATCGCTGCCAGCTGCTCAGCATCGATGTCCAACCCGACGCCGGGTGACGGGGGGACCGAGACGCTCTCCGTGACGAGCAATGTTCCCAAAGCCGCGGTAAGTCTCGTCGTCCACTACAAGACGAAGAACACTTCCTACTCCGGAGCGAGTGACACTTCGGGCGCAGGATCCATTACGTTCGGTATCGGGCGGCCCACGATTGGCTACACGGTGATCGTGGACGTAACTGTCGGTCAGCGGGCGTCCTGCTCGACTTCGTTCACCCCTCAGTAGCGGCCGGTCAGGGCTTGAGCCAGACCGCCGCTTCAGGGGTGGCGACGCGCAGGACGAGGCTCTCCTCGAGGTACAGGTGGACTGAGTCGGCGTCGTGGTGGTCGTAGCCGATCGACAGGTCCTGGCCCACCTCCATCAGGAAGTCGTTGCCTCGCTGGCTGAGCACGACGCCACCGCGCACACCCGGCGCCCAGACGACCGGGCCTCCGAGGATCTCGGCGAGGTGGTCGAGCACCAGGCCACTGAGCTCGACCACCTCGGTCGATGCGGTGTAGGCGCGGGGGGCGAGCGCCAGGCCAAAGGGGCCACCGACCCCTGCGTTGCGCAGCATCTCCACGGCCTGGGCGACGTGGCGGGGGTAGGTCTTGACGTCCTCGCCGAGGGGGATCGGCGCCTGCGTCGATGCCTCCGCGATGCCCAGGATGCCCGTCTCCTCCATCCCGTGGAAGACGGCGGCGTTCTCGGCGATGGCGATGCGGTGGGCGGCGTCGTCCAGGGCGGTCAGATCGGTGTCCACGGCGCCCCGGTCGTAGTCGGACAGGGCGTCGCGGGAGAGGACGAAGTCGGCGCGGAATTCGACTGCGGGGAGGACGACCCGTTGCACGGCGGTGACGCCGTCCGCAGGCTCCGCAGCGAGGGGCTTCACCCGGCCGAGGTCGGCCGCGGAGAACTGCCAACCGTAGGGGCCGCCGTAGTCCACGAGCTTGCGGGCGCCGAGCGTCGCCCCCAGGCGCTGCCGGGCCTCCTGATCGAGGAGGGCCCAGCCGGACTCGGAGATGGGAGCAATCTGGCGCAGCAGATGATTCATTCCGGGACCCCTTTCAAACCGCCGATGCCGAGGGACCCGGAGGCGTCGACGGGTCCGGATGGGTGGGGACTGTGGGCTTCGGCACCGGCTTCAGGCTCGGCCTCTGCCTCCGCCTCCTCACCGTGCTCGACGATGTCCCCCTCACTGAAGAGGATCCCCTGACAGATCTCGCGCCAGCGCGGCTTGCGCCGGAGAAGGAACTCCAGCGCCATGCTGAAGTGCTTGAACTCTTCGCCCTGGGCGTCACGCATGATGGCCCGGGCCTCGGCGTCCGTCTCGAGCGCGATCCGCTGCTCGTACCAGCCGATGGCCTCCGCCTCCTCCTGCAGGGAGGTGCAGATGCGGGCGAAGGTGCGGATGTAGTCGGGCAGCTCGTTCGGCGGCTCGTGGTACTGGTCGGTTCCCAATGGTTCTCCCCCGTCTCGAGAGTCGTGGACTGTCTACAACAAACGCGTGGGGCATACCCCCCGTCTTCGCGTAGTTGTCCTACTCCTCGGCGGGGCTGTCAGCAAGCATCGTGCCCGGTGCGCTGCCAAGAGAGCGAGTCGGTCAGGGGGATGCCCTTCTCGTCGACGATCTGGCAGTGCCCGTCGATCACGGCCTCCCTCGGCATGCGCTGGAGCCAGGTCACGAGGCGGTTGACCGGGGTCAGAGCCCCCGCTGGAGCCGCGCCGGGACCGAGCAGAAAGACGCTGGCGGCAAGCAAGTTGGCGGCGAGCACGGCGAGGCGGAAGAACATTCCGGGTCGCATCTGCGCTCACCTCCTCGCGGGTCGCTTACTTGTCAATTACCCGGGAGGCCGGCGCGTATGCCTGCAGCGGTGAGCGCTTACTCCCGCCGGTGGCGGCGGAGGAGCCGCCAGGCCCCCAGGGCGCCGGCGCCGAAGAAGCCGGCCAGGCCCCATCGGGCGGCCCCACTGCCGGGCCCGGCCGCCGCCCCCGCCGCGGCAAGGACCGGCTCGGGGGACGGCGCATGCCTGGCACGCTCCCACGCGTCCAGCCGCAGGGCCACCATGAGGCGGTACGTGAGCCAGCCCACGAGGATCGGCAGCACGATGCCCATGATCCGAAACGTCCACGTCACCGACTCGACGGGGAGCTGGAACCACTTCGCCACCAGGTCGTTCACGCCACCGAACAGCAGGACCGCGTAGAAGCTCAGCGTCGCCATCCCGAGGGCAGTGTGGACGGGGCGGTCCCGGGGCCGGTCGAGGACGTGGTGGGGTGCATAGTCCCCGGTACGCCAGGCCTCGATGAACGGCCAGGCGTACAACAGGCCGAACGTGATGCCGGGCAGCACGATGGCGGGCAGGAAGACGTTGGGGATCTCGAGGCCGAAGATCTGGAACTGCCAGGCGGGGAACAGGCGCAGCGCCCCCTCCAGCCACCCGAGGTACCAGTCCGGCTGGGCTGGCGAGCTCACCTGCGCCGCGGCGTACGGGCCGTAGAGCCAGACGGGGTTGATCTGCACCAGGCCCCCGAGGAAGGAGAGGACTGCCGCCACACCGAAGAACAGGCCGACCGATTTGGTGGCGTACGTGGGCCAGAGCCGCTCCCCCACCACGTTGCTCTCCGCCGCCCCGGGGATGAGGAACTGGGTGTGCTTCTGGCGCCACACGATGGCGAGGTGAGCCCCGAGGATCCCCGCGATTGCAGCGGGGATCAGCAGCACATGGATGATGAACAGCCGCCCGATGATCTGGGGCGAGCCGAACTTGCCCCCGAAGACCAGGAACGCCATCCAGGGACCGATGAACGGGATCGAGATAGCGATGGAATAGGCGATCCGCAGGCCCACCCCCGACAGGAGGTCGTCGGGGAGGGAGTAGCCGGTGAAGCCGTTGAAGATCGAGAGGATCATCAGCGTCATGCCGAGCACCCAGTTGATCTCCCGGGGCCGGCGGAAGGCACTGGTGAAGAAGATGCGGCACAGGTGGGCGACGATGGCGGCGATGAACACCACGGCTGCCCAGTGGTGGATCTGACGGATAACGAGCCCCATCCGGATGTCGAAGCTGAGGTGCATCACCGAGCTGTAGGCACTCGAGACCTGGGAGCCGTTGAGCGGCGCGTAGTGGCCCGAGTAGACGGTCTTGGCGGTGCTGGCGTCGAAGAAGAAGGTCAGGAAGACGCCGGTGGCGAGCAGCACGACGAAGCAGTACATGGCGATCTCGCCGAGCAGGAACGCCCAGTGGTCGGGGAAGACCTTGTTGAGGGCCTCCTCCGCGAAGGCGGCAGCCCCGAGGCGGTCGTCGATCCAGGCCGCGAGGCGTTTAAGCACGGTTGCGGTTCCAGAAGCCGGGGCCGACCGGCTCGGTGTAGTCGCTCCTGGCGACGAGGTACCCCTCGCCGTCGACGTCCAGCGGGAGCTGCGGGAGGGCGGTCGTCGCGGGGCCGCCCGCCGGCTTTGCTCCCTGCAGCACGTCGAAGACCGATTGGTGGCAGGGGCAGAACAGCTGGTTGGTGTCGGCCCGGTAGAGCCCCACCGGACACCCGGCATGGGTGCAGATCTTGGAGAACGCGACCACGTCGTCGGGCGCCCATCCCTCCCGCCCGGGCAGGGGCCGGTAGTCGCCCGCCGGCAGGCGGATCAGCAGGGTCTGGGAGTCCTCGACCCCGACGGCCCCCTCGGGGAAGACGGTGAGGACGCTGTCGACGGGCAACTCGGCGGGCCGGATCGGCTGGCCCGCGTCGGTGACTGCCCGGGACCCTTTGCGCCACGACGTGTGGAACAACTGCCGGCCCGGACTGGTGCCCAGCGACCGGATGGGGAACACCGCGGCGATGCCGAAGGCACCCAGCGACACCGCCAGCAGGCGGGCGAGGAACCGCCGGCGGCCGATGGTCGCGGCACCCTCTTCGAACGACTCCGCCACCTCTTCGATCTCACCGGTCCGGGCGAGCGTCACCTTGCGGGCCTGGACGAACGGCCCGGTGGGCATCAGGTGCTTCGCCCAGGCCACCAGCCCGACGCCCAGGCCGCCGAGCCCGACGCCGAGCAGGGTCCCCTCGAGCTGCGCCTGGCCCCCTAAGACGTACACCACCGCGAGGGACAGAGAAGCCACGGTGCTGACCACGAAGGCGAGGGCGGCAAGCCGGGCGCCTCTCATGGGTGGCCCTCCCCGCCGGGCGGGGCGTCGCCGGCGTGGGCTCCGCCGTGGTGGCCGGGCTTGGGCAGGCCGGTGCCGATCCAGCGGGTCAGCAGCACGAGGATGGCGAGGCCGACCAGCCAGCCGACCGCCCCCTCCGCCACCGGCCCGATCCGGCCGAGCGCAAAGCCTCCCGGGCTCTTGGCTCGCTGCAGCGCGACCACGTAACGGGCGATGGAGTCCACCTGGTCGTCGGGGAAGGCACTGGGGCCGAAGACCGGCATGCCGGGCGGTCCGGTCCGCATGGCCTCGGCGACCTGGGTGGGGGTCGCCTTGAGGAGCGGGGGCGCGACCAGTCCGTTCTGCGACAGCACATAGCCGTTGACGATGCCGGCTTTGCCCGTCGCCAGGGCACCCCCCTCACCCGTGGTCGAGTGGCAGGCGGCGCAGTTCGCCTGGTAGAGGTTCAAGCCCTCCGCCAGGTTCCCGCGGGCGGTATCGACCACTGGGATGTCCGGCCCGCCGGCGCCGAAGGAATTGACGAAGGCAACAATGGCGGCGATGTCCTGCGGGGAGTAGGCAGGGTCGCGGTGCAGAGCGTCCTTCTGGGAGGGCGAGGTCACCGGCATACGGCCGGTCGAGAGCATGAAGTCCGTCAGGGCCGGACCGCCCCCGACCAGCGTGGGTCCGTTCGAGGTCCCCTGCCCGCGGTTGCCGTGGCACCAGGCGCAGTCCCGCTGGTAGAGCTGCTCGCCGCTCGCAGGGCCGGGCGCCACGATGCCACCCGCCGGGCGGTAGGGGGCGGCCTGCCCCTGGAAGTACGAGCACGCGCCCAACAGCAACAAAAGCAGGAACAAGGGGACGACGAGGAGGGCCCGGCGCTTCATGCCTGGCCACCGGCCACGGCGCTCTCCGCGGCACGGACCCTACGGTCCACGTCATCGAACCATCGCAGGGCAAGGAAGACCACGGTCAGGAACAGGACCGCCCCCGGTGGGATCCACATGATCGCCCCGGCGACCTGCTGGTCGGCCAGGGGGGTGGTCCCCCACAAGCGCGCTCCGGCGTCGTAGATGGGATAGAGCACGGTCGAGGAGAACGTGATGAGAGCGCCGAGGGCTGCACCCGCGAGCATGGTGACGAAGACGAGCAGGATCGCCGGGCCGTAGCCGAGCCTTCTGTGTGGTGCGGGGTCGATGACCAGCGCCCAGAACGCAAGCGCCGAGACAAGGAACGTGAGGTGCTCCATGGCATGCAGGGCCGGGTGGGTGATGGCCGCCTGATAGGGCCCGGGCAGATGCCAGCCCCACAACGCGACGACGGTCGCGACGAGGACGACCAGCGGGTTGAGCACCACCCTGGCCACCCCTCGAAAGCGCCGGCGAGCCCCAAGCCCACCCAGACCGCTGCGGGACGAGGCCGGGAGACCGAGATACATGACCAGGCCCGGCCGGCCGTAGACGAGGAGCGGCGGCGCCACCATCAGAAGGATGAGGTGCTGGACCATGTGGACCGACAGCAGGGTATCTGCCAGGGCGTCGATCGGGGAGACGAGGGCAGCCGCCAGCAAGGCAAGCCCGGCGGCAAAGGAGGCCGCCTGCCGGGGCCGGACGTGGACGTGTGCAGCCCGTCGCAGCTTGGCCAACCCCCGCGCGTAGAGGACGGCGGCGGCTCCGAGCCCGGCCACGACGAGGGGGTCGAAGGTCCAGGCCCCCCAGGCCGCGGAGGGCGGGACCACGGCGACCGGCCCTACGCCGGCGATGGGATGCATCGGGAGAAGAATGCCAGGGGAACGAAGCTGCCAAGGATCATGACGAGGAACAAGCCGTTGCTCATCATGCCAGCGACCGCCAGCCATGAGGCCCGCTCGCCCGGCGTCGGATCCTGGCCGTGGAGCCGCTTCCAGCAGCGGTAGGAGACGACGAGGGCAAGAGCGGTCACGGCGGCTGCCAGGGCGCTGACGACGGCGACGACCGGCCGGAACCCCCCGGATGCCAGGAAACGGGCCCCGGCCGGTGCGCAGGCACCGGTATCCGTCACGTTGTAGCTGACGATGAACTGGGCGCTCCAGGCGGAGGGACCCGCGAGGACGCCGAACCACTGGAGCGCGAGGCCCCGGTGTTCGCGGAGGTAGGCGAGCGCGTTCAAAAGTGCGGTGAGAGGTAGACGGTGAAGAGCACGAGCACCCACACGACGTCGACGAAGTGCCAGTACATCGCGAAGTTCTGCACCGTCACGTGGCGGTGCTCGTCGAAGGCCCCCTGCCGGGCTCGCATCTGCGTCCAGAGGCTGATGAGGAGGCCGACGACCACGTGGAAGCCGTGGAAGCCCGTGATGGTGAAGAACAACGAGCCGTAGGCGTTGGTGGTCGGGTGGAACTCGGTCAGTATCTTCGGGTACTCCACGAGGAGCTGCATGCCCAGGAAGATCGCCCCCAGCAGGAAGCCCGCAAGCAAGCCGACCCGGAGCAGGCCCTGATTGCCCCGGCGGATGGCACGGTCGGCGATGTGCACCGGGATGCTCGAAGACCACAGGATGGCACTCATGACCAGCGGGAGGACGAGCTCCGGCTTGTGGATGCCGTCGGGCGGCCACCCCCCCGCCCCCGTCCGGAAGCGGAGGTAGAAGTAGCTGGCGAGTAGCGATCCGAACAGCATGGCCTCGGTGGCGATGAGGCCCCACATCCCCCACCAGCCGAACGAGTCCGGCCCGGAGGCGACGATGGGCAGGCGTTCCCCGGGAGCCCCCGTGGGCACGGTGGGGATGGTTGACATCTCGTGCGCGGTGGTGGTCATCCCTCCTGCGTCTCCCCCTTCGGCCAGTGCCAGCCGATCATGCCTGCCGCGAACAGCAGCGCCCCGGCCCCGCCGAGCAGCCACGCCCCGAAGACGACCCCCCAGAAACCGAACAGCAGGCCCGCGGTGGCGACGAGCGGCCACGCCGTGGCATGCGGCATCGGGATGACCGCCCGCGGCGTGCCGTCGAGCATCGACGTCGACAGGGTCAGGTGGCCACCGACCAGGGCTCTCCCGCCCTGGTCGGCTGGCTGGGCACCGTCGCGCAGCTCCGGCTGGTCCCACACCGGCTCCAGGCTTCGGACGGTGGGGACGGCGGCGAAGTTGTACTCGGGTGGTGGCGACGTGGTGGCCCATTCGAGCGTGTCGCCACCCCAGGGGTCGTTGGGGGCCTCGGGGCCGCGGCGCAGGCTCCACACCCAGTTGACGAAGGTGATGAGGATGCCGGCGCCCAGCAGGAACGATCCCACCGTGGAGATCAGGTTCGGGGCGGTCCACCCCAGCCCGGCCTGGTAGGTGTACGTGCGCCGCGGCTGGCCGAGGATCCCGGCGATGTGCATGGGGAAGAAGGCGAGGTTGAACCCGACGAAGATCGTCCAGAAGCTGGCCTTGCCCCACCGCTCGCTCATCAGCTTGCCGGTCATCTTCGGCAGCCAGTAGTAGAGGGCCCCGAAGAGGGGGAAGATCACCGCCCCGACCATCACGTAGTGGAAGTGAGCGACGACGAAGTAGGAGTCGTGGACCTGCGCGTCGAAGGGGATGGCGGCGAACATCACGCCGGACAGGCCCCCGAGCACGAAGACGAGGATGAAGCCGATGACGAAGAGCAGCGGCGTCCTCAACACCGGCCGGCCGGCGATCAGCGTGGCGACCCACGCGAAGATCTGCACCCCGCTCGGGATCGTGATCATGAAGCTGACGAGGGACACGAACGACAGCGCGACCTGGGGCAGGCCGGTCACGAACATGTGATGGGTCCACACCCCGAACCCGATGAGCGCCGTCGCCATCTCCGCCACGACGATCCAGGTGTAGCCCACCATCCGGCGGCGGACGAACGTCGGGATGATGGCCGACACGACGCCGAGCGCGGGCAGCACGATGATGTAGACCTCGGGGTGTCCGAAGATCCAGAAGAGGTGCTGCCACAGCAACGGGTCCCCACCCTTGCCCGAGTCGAAGAAGTGGAAGCCGAACCGCCGCTGCAACTCGAGGAGCGTGCAGGCCACCGTGAGCGGGGGAAGGGCGAACACGATGGCGAGGGACATCGCCAGCTCGCCCCAGACGAAGATCGGGATCCGGTTGATCGACATCCCGGGGGCCCGCATCTTCAGGATGGTGACGATGAAGTTGATGGCGCCGCCCGTCGACGATATGGCGGTGAAGATCAGCCCGAGGGCGTAGAAGTCGATGTTGATGCCGGGAGAGAACTTGCCGTCGGACAGCGGCGTGTAGGCGAACCAGCCGGCGTCGGGTGCCCGGCCGATGAGGAACGCCGAGTAGAGGAAGATCCCCGCAGCCAGGAAGACCCAGTAGCCGAAGGCGTTGAGGCGCGGGAAGGCCATGTCGCGCGTCCCGACCATCAGCGGGACGAAGAAGTTGCCGAACCCCGAGAGCACCGGCATGGCGAAGAGGAACATCATCGTCACGCCGTGCATCGAGAAGAGCTGGTTGTAGGCCTCCGGGCTGATCAGGTGCAGCTCCGGCCCACCGAGCTGGGCTCGCATGATGAGTGACTCGATCCCGCCGAACACGAAGAACGCCAGGGCGGTGACGAGGTACTTCATCCCGATCCGCTTGTGGTCCACGGTCGTGAACCACGAGATGAGTCCCGGCGGCTCGTACCAGCTCTGCTCGAGCGCTTCCAGCGGTTCGGTGGTGACGGTGGCCATCGGCGTCCCTACTTGAGCGACTGGAGGTAGGCCACCAGGTCGGCCAGGTCGGATGACGAGAGCTGCGTAGGAGGCATGATCGCACCAGGCTTCACACCCTGGGGGTCGGTGATCCAGCGGGCGAGCTCGGACTGCGTGTTGTCGATGGTGCCGGCCGCCAGGGTGGCCCGGTCCGCCAGGTGCGTGAGGTCCGGCCCCACCGTCGCGACCGCGCTGGTGCCGCGGATGGCGTGGCAGCCGGCGCAGGTGTTGGACGTGAACACCCCCAGGCCACTCGCTGCCGCGGGGCTGCTGGGCGCCGCCGCGGGTTGGGCCTCGCGTGTCTCCCATGCCTGGAAGTCGCCCGGGGAGTCGGCGACGACGAAGAAGATCATGTGGGCGTGCTGGAGGCCGCAGAACTGCGAACACTGGCCCCGGTACCGGCCGGGGGCGTCTGCCTGCAGCCACATCTCGTTGGTGTGGCCGGGGATCTGGTCCATCTTCGTCTGGAGCTGTGGCACCCAGAAGGAGTGGATCACATCCGCCGTGGTCAATTCCAGGCGCACGGGCTCACCGACCGGGATGTGCAGCTCGTTGGCGGTGACCGCCCCGTTGGGGTAACGGGCCTCCCACCACCACAGGTGGCCGACGACCGCGACCGTCAGACGGGTGCTGTGCAGCGGCTTGGCGAGGGCGGTCATCTCCCGGAGGGTCACGAGGAAGGTGGTGGAGAGGATGATCACGGGGATCACGACTCCGCTCACGAGGATGAACCGGTGGCCCCATCCCGGCTCGACCTCTCTTCCGGGGTCTCCCTGCGAAGGCCGCCGGCGGCGGACGACGGCGAGGGCGAGCATCGCGGCGACGAAGAAAAAGACTGCGGCGGAGATTCCGAAGAGCAGCCACCAGAAGTGCTCGACGCGGGTCGCACCGGGCCCGGCGGTGCGAAGCATCGACGCCGGACCAGCACAGGCGGCGGTTGCCGCGGCAACGATCACACCCCCAGGCGCCATCGCCACGCGCCGGCGGGCACGCATCGAAGCGCGCTCGCCATTGGCCGACCGGCGCATCATCCTGGTGCCCGCACTACCCATCTGCTCGGTGATTCTAACTACCCATATCCGCCGTTTGCCTCTCCGAAGGCGTGGGTACTTGGAGTATCGAAGATGTCGTGCGAAAAGTCACTGATAGGAGGTCAGGAAATGGCGGTGCGATCCCTGGAGAACCTGCTGATCGATGAGCTCAGAGACCTGCTGAGCGCCGAGAGGCAGATCACGAAGGCCCTTCCGAAGATGGCGAAAGCCGCATCGTCTGAGGAACTCCGGGCTGGGTTCGAGGAGCACCTCACCCAGACCCAGGGCCAGATCGCTCGTCTGGAGCAGGCGTTCGAGATCCTCGGCCACACCGCCCGTGCCAAGAAGTGCGTGGCGATGGAGGGTCTGATCGAAGAGGGCAAGGAGTTCCTCGAGGAGGAGATGGAGCCGTCCGTCATGGACGCGGCCCTTATCTCGGCCGCCCAGAAGGTGGAGCACTACGAAATCGCCTCCTACGGCAGCGCCCGGACGTGGGCGCAGGAGCTCGGCCAGGACCAGGTAGCGGAGCTGCTGCAGGCGACGCTCGACGAGGAAGCCGAGACCGACCGCAAGCTCAGCAAGCTGGCCGAGGCGCTGGTCAACCAGCAGGCTGCATAACGCACATCAGGCGTTCCACCCGCAGCCCCGCCGGGAGGCACGGCTGCGGAGTACCACCGGCCACTCTCCGCCGACCGTCCTAACCCCACCCTGGGGCGGTCGGGGAGAGTGGTCGCGCGTCTAGGTGATTTGTCCTCTAGAATCGGCGTGCTGGGACGCACTCAGCCCCGGTCCGGCGGGGGGTCGGTCGTGGAGATCAGAAGTGGGTGGTGGATACGTGAGCGACCTCCTGCAGGTGGTCCCGACGAGTGAGCCGAGAACCATGCGACTCATCGGCGAGCTCGACGCGTCCAACGCGGAGGAGTTCCTCGACGCCCTGGTGCCGCAGATCGACGAAGGCGGCGACCTGGTGCTCAACATCGCCGAACTCACCTTCATCGACAGCATGGGGCTGCGCAGCCTGCTGCGCGTTGCGACCGGGCTGGAAAACACTGGCAAGCTCTTCCTCGAGAGCCCCCAGCGAGCCGTCGCACGCACCATCGAGCTTGTCGGCCTGGAACAGACCCCCAACATCGCGGTCGTCAGAGGGCCGCCGGATTCGTGAGTTCGTCAGGCTCCTGACGGCGGCCGGACGGGGCCGGACCCGGCCCCCGTAGCCTCGATCGCTGCCGCCAGCTCGTCGAGGTCCTCGTCGGTCAGCTCGAGGTCGGCCGCGGGCAACCAGGAGTCGACCTGGTCGGGGCGGCGGGCACCGACGATGGCGCCGGTGACGCCAGGCCACACCAGCGTCCAGGCCACGGCGATCGCCGCCTGCGTCACACCGTGGCGCTCCGCGACCGGACGGAGGGCCTCCGCGAGCGCAAGGTTCTGCTCCAGGTTGACCGTGAACTCGCCACTCCGGCGCCGCCAGTCGTCCTCGGGGAGCCCGGCGACCCGCTCCGCGGTGAAGGCCCCGGTGAGCAGCCCGGACTGCATGGGGCTGTAGACGATCACCCCGGTCTCGTGGTCCCGGCACCAGGGGATGAGGTCGGCCGCCGCCTGACGGTTGATCAGCGACAGGGGCGGCTGGACGGAGTCGACGTGGCCGAGCCGCTCCGCCGCCTGCACCTGATCGGCGGAGTGGTTGGAGAGCCCTGCTGCGGCGATGACGCCCTCCTGCCTGAGCTCGAGCAACGTACCCCAGTACTCCTCGATCGGCGTGCCGTCCTCGGGGGGCCAGTGCATCTGGTAGAGGTCGATGCGGTCGGTCCGCAGCCGCTTCAGCGACAACTCGGCCTCTTCGCGGATCGACTCGGGCCTGCCGACGCGCCGGGCCGGTGCCATGGGGTCCCGGTCGTCCCAGCGCAGACCACACTTGGTGAACACAGACGGCCGGTCGGCGTCCGAGAAGACCTCCAGCGCCGTGGCCACCACCTCTTCGGAATGGCCGAGCCCGTACACGGCGGCGGTGTCCACCCAGTTGATCCCCACCTCGACGGCATGGCGGATGGCGGCGATCGACTCCGTGTCCTCCTGGCTGCCCCACCCGAAACTCCACTCGCCGCCCCCGATGGCCCAGGCGCCGAAGCCGACCCGGGTGATCTCCATGCCGGTCCTGCCCAGCGGGCGTTTCGCAACCACCGTGTCCTCCTCGCGCTCATCTGCCTGTCGCCGGTTCCCCGATCCAACCTACCCCCGTTTGGCCCGGTGGCACCCGGGTAGCGCAACCACATGACGACGGGACCGCAGGACCTCATCCACCCCGACGACACGCTGGCCGACCTGGCGGCCGCCGTCCACGACTGCCGCGGTTGCGGCCTGTGGAGCGACGCCACCCAGGCGGTGTTCGGGGAGGGTCCGCCGAAGGCGCCCGTCATGCTGGTTGGCGAGCAGCCGGGCGACGTCGAGGACCGGCGGGGGCATCCGTTCGTCGGCCCCGCGGGCCTGATGCTGCGGAGTTGCATGGCGGAGGCCGGGCTCGCCGAGGATCAGGTGTGGATGACCAACGTGGTGAAGCATTTCCGATGGAAACCGAAGGGCAAGCGGCGCATCCACCACACGCCGGCGGCCGAGCACATCCACGCCTGCCGGCCCTGGCTGGACGCCGAGCTGGAGCGGCTGCGGCCCGACGTCCTCGTCTGCCTCGGCGCCGTCGCCGCCCAGACCCTCATCGACAAGGACTTCAAGGTCTCGCAGGACCGGGGCAGGCTCATGCCCGGTCCCTACGGGAACGTGCTGGCCACGGTGCACCCGTCGTCGCTGCTGCGGGCCCCCGACGGCAAGGCGCGCCTGAAGGCCCGGGCGGACTTCGTGGCCGACCTCCAGGTTGTCGTCCGCCACCTCGCCGGCCATGCGAGGGCAGCCTCCGCCTGAGCTTCTTTGTGTGAAAACCAGTCATAATCGCAGGTATTCACACAAAGAAGTTTGATGAGGAGTGAAGCGCACCTAGACCTGGTGGCGGAACCGCAGGGGCAACTGGTCGAGCACGTAGGACACCACCACCCGCTGGTGGTTGTCGACCACGACGAGGGCGTAGTGCCCCGCCCGCTGGACCTTGGCGTGGGTGACATCGCCGGGCTTGAAGTCGTCGCTGAAGGCGACGACGCAGACGGTCTGCTTGCCGAGCGGGGCGACCTCCGGGATCCGCTTGGCGAGGCTGGCCGCGCTCACCGTGCGCACGCCCTCCGGCCTGCCCTTGTGGTGGACCTCGGCCGCCGCCACCGGGATGGCCTGGATGCAGGCCGTGCTGCCGGTGCCGAGTGAGTTGCGCGGCGTGCACGAAGCGAGCGCCAGGACTGCGGCGGCCAGGAACAGGGCGACGACCGTCCGCCTCATCGGGCCTTCGCCTCCTCGAGGTGCGGGGTGCGGATCCGGATGAGCAGCGCGGCAGCCCAGCCGATCACCAGCATCATCCAGAAGCTGACGATCCGGTAGAGCAGCACCGCCGCCACCGTCGCCTCCTGGGCACCGCCGTAGAACACGAGGGCGACGGTGAGGCTGCCTTCGACGACGCCGAGGCCCCCGAGCGTCACCGGCAGGTTGGCGGCGAGCTGACCGGCGCCATAGGCGAGCAACAGTCCCCGCCACGGGACGGCCGTCCCGACGGCAGCAAAGGACATGGCGAGAGCGGTGAGGTCGAGCCACCAGTTCGCAAGCGACCAGAGGACGGCGCCGGCCAGCGTGCGCTTGGTGAGATGCACCGCCCGGAGGCGGTCGAAGGCCCGGTCGACGAGCTCCGCAGCGTCGCCCCGCGGCCGGTGGACGACCCGCTGGCACGCCGAAACGATCAGCACGGCCGCCCGCCGGCCCGGCAGGCTGACCAGGCCACGGCGCGCGGCGACCACGAGCAGCAGGATCGCGATGGCCACCACCACGATGACCCGTACCAGGTCGAGGGAGGCCGCCTGATCCTCGGAGACGATCAGGCCCACGAGGGCGATCGCCCCCAGCGTGGCGATGGCGATGAGGACCGTGATGGCGAGGGTCCATCCCACGAGCACGGGGTCGGCGCCCCGGCGCCGGAACTGCCGGTAGGCGTACACCGTCGACCAGGCCGGGCCGGCAGGCAGGGAATTCTGAATGGCGTTGGCGGCGAGGGTGATGCCGCTGAGCTCGGCCAGGCTGATGTCGACGCCCCCCGCCCGGAGCAGCTGGCGCGTCAGCGCCGCGTAGGCGCCGATCGAGGCGAGCTCGGCGACGACGGCGAAGAAGACCCACTCGTACCGCAGATGCTCGAGCGTGGTCAGCGCCCCGGCCAGTTCGTCGCGCCGGCTGAACAGAGCGTTGAATACGAGGAGGGCAGCCCCGATTCCGATCCCCCACCGCAGGGCCTGGCCGAGCCAGCGGCGCCTCCGGTTTGCGACCGGCGGTGCCACGCTCTGGTCGCTGGAGGGGAAGCTCATGTCGTCCATCCATAATTCACCACGTTGCAGTCCGCCCTCTTGTTCCTGCCGGGGGGCCACGTCGAAGTCCACCCTATCCGTGGAAAACCCCACCCATCCCCCGCTAGGGTATGCAAGGTCAGCAGGAAAACGAGGTAAGGAGGCTCCGTTGCAGCTCGGCATGATCGGACTCGGCCGCATGGGGGCCAACCTTGTGCGGCGGCTCATGCGCAACGGCCATGAGTGCGTGGTCTTCGACCACACCCCCGCCCACGTCCAGGCCATCGAGGACGAGGGGGCAACGGGATCGGGTTCCCTGGACGAATTCGTGACCAAACTGACCCCGCCGCGGGCGGCGTGGGTCATGATCCCTGCCGCCTATGTCGGCGAGACGGTCCAGCAGCTGGCTGCCCTCATGGCGCCGGGCGACATCATCATCGACGGTGGCAACTCGTACTACCGTGACGACATCGACCGATCCGAGGCGTTGCAGCCGCAGGGCATCCACTACCTCGATGTCGGCACGAGCGGCGGCGTGTTCGGCCTTGAACGGGGTTTCTGCCTCATGATCGGTGGCGAGGACGAGCCCGTCGCCCATCTCGATCCGATCTTCGCCGCCATCGCCCCCGGCGTCGGTGCCGCCCCCCGCACGCCCGGCCGCGAGGGACCGGCTGCCCAGGAGGAGAAGGGGTACCTGCACTGCGGGCCGTCGGGGGCCGGCCACTTCGTGAAGATGGTCCACAACGGCATCGAGTACGGGATCATGGCTGCCTACGCCGAGGGGCTCGGCATCCTGAAAGCGGCCAACATCGGCAAGGAGCAGACCGGGAAGGGCGACGCCGAGACCGCCCCGCTGCGGGAACCCCGCTACTACCAGTACGACATCGACACGGCAGCGGTGACCGAGGTCTGGCGCCGGGGCAGCGTCGTCGCCTCGTGGCTGCTGGACCTCACCGCCGCGTCCTTCCACGAGGACCCCGAGCTCTCGACGTTCATGGGGCGGGTGTCGGACTCCGGGGAGGGCCGCTGGACCGCCATCGCGGCGGTGGACGAAGGGGTCCCGGCGCATGTGCTGTCCGCCGCCCTCTACGAGCGCTTCGCATCCCAGGGTCGAGCGGACTTCGCCAACAAGGTGCTCTCGGCGATGCGCAAGCAGTTCGGGGGCCACGCCGAAAAGCCGGCGCCATGACCAAGGCGGAGCGGTCCGGCGCCCTCGTCCTGTTCGGCGCCACCGGGGACCTCGCCCACAAGAAGCTCTATCCGGCCCTCTACCACCTGACCGCCGAAGGGCGGCTCAAGATCCCCGTCATCGGTGTCGCCGCCGCCGTCGGCTGGGACGACGACAAGATCCGCAACTACGCGACCGAGGCCATCAAGGCGGGCGTCGAGGACCCGGACCCGGCCGCCATCGAGCAGCTCACCACCAACCTCTGCCTGGTCAACGGCGACTACCGTGACCAGGCGACGTTCCAACGCCTCGCCGACGCCCTGAAGAACGTCCGTTCGGAGCGGCCGCTGCACTACCTGGCCATCCCGCCATCTCTCTTCGAGGCGGTGGTGCAGGGCCTGGCCGCCGCCGGCCTCGACAAGGGCGCCCGTGTGGTCGTCGAGAAGCCGTTCGGGCGGGACCTGGCATCCGCCCAGGAGCTCAACCGCGTGCTTCACCAAGTGTTCCGGGAGGAGGCCATCTTCCGCATCGACCACTACCTCGGCAAGGAGTCCGTGGAGAACCTGATGGTGTTCCGCTTCGCCAACAGCCTGCTCGAGCCGGTGTGGAACCGCCGCTACATCGCCGGGATCCAGGTCACGATGGCGGAGTCGTTCGGCGTCGAGGGCCGTGGCTCGTTCTACGACACCGTCGGTGCCATCCGGGACGTCGTCCAGAACCACCTGCTCAACGTGGTGGCCTTCCTCGCCATGGATCCTCCGTCGAGCGCGGGGGCGGAGGCGCTGCGCGACGAGAAGGAGAGGGTCCTGAAGGCGATGCACCCGGCCAGCCCGCGGTACCTCGTGCGGGGCCAGTACGTGGGGTACCTCGACGAGCCCGGCGTCGCTCCGGGTTCGACCACGGAGACCTTCGCCGCCCTCCGCCTCGACATCGAGAGCTGGCGATGGGCGGGGGTCCCGTTCTACGTACGGGCCGGCAAGGCCCTCGCGACCACGTCGCTCGAGGCGATCGTGGAGTTCCAGACCCCGCCCCGCATGCTGTTCAGCTCGACCGACCATCGGCCCCACCCCAACCTGCTGGTCTTCCGCCTCGGCGCTCACGACGGCGTGACGGTGAGCCTTCAGGCCAAGCAGCCGGGAGAGGCCCTCGTGAGCTATCCCGTGGAACTCGACGTGGACTTCGAGCAGGTCTTCGGGCACCGCCACGAGGCGTACGAACGACTCCTCGCCGACGCCATCGAGGGCAACGCCGCCCGCTTCGCCCGCCAGGACGCCGTCGAGACTGCCTGGCAGATCGTCCAGCCCCTGCTCGACCATCCGGGCCCCGTGTACCCCTACCCGCGGGGAAGCTGGGGGCCGCCCGAGGCCGACCACGTCGTCGCCCACCACCGGCGTTGGCACAACCCGGGCCCGATCGATCACGACCACGACGCGATTCGCCATTCCCACCCCGCCTCGGAGGCGCTGCAGTGAACGAGACGCCGGCCGAGGCCGCTGCCATCCTCACCGAGGGCTCCGAGTCGCTCGACGCCCTGTTCTCGAGACTGAGCAGGGATGCCGCAGAAGCCAGGGGGACGATCGGGAGCGGCGCCTGGTCGGCCCGCGACCTCGCCGGCCACATCGAGACCTGGGAGGAGGTCGCCCTCCGCACGATCGAGGACATCCGTGCGGGCCGTCCGCCCGGCATCCGGAACACCGTCACCGACGAGGCGTCCCTCGACCTCTTCAATGCCGCCGAGATCGAACGCAAGGAGGCCAGGGGCTGGGAGGAGACGGTCACGAGCTTCCGGGCAACCAACGCCCGCCTCGTGGCGACCATCCGGACCATCGCCGACGACGACTGGGGGCGGGTACCGCCCGGGACGCGGGAAGACCGCACGCTGACGTTCGGTGAGCACGTCGGATCGACGACCGGGATGCCGGCGCATCCCTTCCGCCATGCCTGGGCTCACCTGCCGGACCTCGAGGCGTTCGTCCACACGGCGACGGAGGGACCCCAGACCTAGTGCTGCCTCGCATTAATAACAGTCAGTTGATTTGGCCCTCCATATCTTCGAGATGAGAGGAGGTCGCCTCTCTTTCAAACTTTCTTCGTCGGGCCTGGAAAGGCGGCGTTTTCTGTCGGTACCCCTCGCTATCCTTGCGAACATGTGTTCCGTGCCCACCGTCCACCGCACCGCCAGGATCGCCCTGCGGACGACACCGGCCCAGCGCCGTCGCTGCTACGGCCTGCTGCGCTCCGCCGGAGACGTGTGGGCCTGGGTGATCGACGGGAACCGCCGGCTCCGGGAGCAGCATCGCCCCGAGGTGGCCAACTTCTCGGCCCTGTGCCGTGAGCTTACGGGCACAACGTTCGGTGATCTGTCCCGGCAGTGCGCCGAGGCGGTCCTGAAGAACTACTCCACCGCATTCTTCGAGGCAGTTAAGCGCAAGAAGCTGGGTGTCCGAGCCGGGTTCCCCCGGCGCAAGCGGGCACTGGTCCCCGTGCGCTTTCGCAAGGGATGCTTCGCCGTTGACGGCTCCCGCGTCCGGCTCCGGGTTGCCAAGGGCCCTCCCGAGCTGTGGGTGCGCCTCGGGAGAGCGATCCCCTACCCGTCCGGGTCGCTCCGCTCGGTCACCCTTGTCGCCGAGGCGGGACGGCTCTACCTTGACATGACAGCCGAGGTGGCGGTGGAGGTGCACCCCCTCGATCCCGCAAGGTTTGCCGGTGTCGATCTCGGCATCATCCACCCGTACGCTGTCGTCACCGGCGACGAGGCCTTGCTGGTCTCGGGACGGGCCATCCGGTCCGAGGAGCGCCTGCATCTGGAGGACACCAAGCGACGGTCCCAGAAGGCGGCAGGAAAGGCACCTTCCAAGGGCCAGAGGGGCAGCCGCCGCTGGCGGCGCCACCGGGCCTCCGGCCGCAGAGCCGAGGCCCGTCACCGCCGCAGGGTCCGCCAGGGCCAGCACGAGGCGGCCAAGGCTGTGGTGTCGTGGCTGGTGGAGCACAACGTCAGCACCGTCGTAATTGGCGATCCCAAGGGCATCACCACCAGGGACTGCGGACGACAGCAGAACCTGCGGCTTCGCAACTGGCGGCGTACGCACCTCATGGCGTGCCTCAAAGACAAGGCGGAGCTGGCGGGGATCGAGGTGGTGCTCGTGAACGAGCGGGGGACGTCGTCCACCTGCCCGGAGTGCCACAAGGCGGCCCCCAAGCCCAGGGGACGCTCGTTTTCCTGCCTGCACTGCGGGCACACGGGCCACCGGGACCTCGTCGGTGCCCGAAACATCGCCGCACGAGGCGGCGGATCCACGCGTGCGCCCGCACGCGTCACGCACCGTCGGGCTGGGACTGTCCCAGCACGGCGTGACCGGCGCCGTCATCTCTACGATGAGCGCAGGTCCTGCCCGGCACCGGGCCGCCCGGGGGGACCCGGGAGTCGCTCGCAGGCGAGCCGTCTAGGAGCCGGGTCTCCGGCTCCGGGGACGGTTCATGCCGTCGACAACGGCACCCTGCGAGGTTCGCATGGAGGCTGCGCTGGATGCGTGGGATTAATGCGAAGGTGCACTAGTTTTGATGTTTTGATGCGCCCAAAATCAAGTGTCTGCCTGACCGCGTATTTCGCGGTCAAACAGACACTCGTTATATGCACGAAGTCGCTCAGGTGCCGCGCCCAGCGACGCCTGGCCGGGCGGAAAGGACGTGGTCGAGGTGGGGGTTGAAGCGCCGAAGATCGAGGCGGACGAGGAAGTGCGCCTTGCCGTCGTGCTCTACGGCGGGTCCTCGCTCTGCATCTACATGAACGGCGTCGCCCAGGAGCTCTTGCGGCTTGTGCGGGCAACGGCTGGCGAGACCTTCGACCCAGAGACTGCCGTCGCGTTTCCGACCGAAGCTCTCGACGGCACCGAACAGGTCTACCGGCAGCTTGCCCAGCTCGGCCCCGACGACCCAGGGACGCCTCGCCCCGGGGATCCGCTCTGCCGTCGATTCGTCGTCGACATCCTCACCGGCAGCTCTGCCGGCGGTATCAACGGGATCTTCCTGGCGAAGGCGCTCGCCAACAATCAGAGCCTCGACCAGCTGAAGCAGCTGTGGATCGAAAAGGGCGACATCGTCCAGCTCTACAACGACGGCAAGCATTCCAAGGACGTGAATCTCAAGCCGGAACGGCCGCCCAAGTCGCTCCTCGACGGCCGGTGGATGTACGCGAACCTCGTCACCGCTCTCGACGGCATGGGCAAGGACCCGGAGGTTACAAGCCCCCTTGTCCGGGAACTTGACCTCTTCGTCACCGCGACGGACCTCTACGGTCTTCCGGTCTCCGTGCGCCTCGCCAACGGCGCAGCCGTCGAACGCAAGCACCGGCAGGTCTTCCACTTCCGGTATGGGGCCAAGGAAGCCGATC
>JAOPZY010000252.1 GCA_025963875.1 Actinomycetota bacterium | reverse complement strand
GTCGCGCTGTTCCGGTCCGGGGTCGACCCGGTCATCGTCGGCGTGGCGATGGGTCTCCTGACCTACGCCTACCCCGCCGTGCGCAGCGATCTCGAGCGCGCCACGGACCTCTTTCGTCTCTTCCGCGCCGTGGCTACTACTCCGCTACGCGCTGGTGGCCCTGTGGGCGACCTGCTCCCGGAAGCGCTCCCCCTGATGGATCGGGCCCCGGCGACGGCACCTCCAGGCCGTCTCCAGGCCGTCTGAGGCCGTGAAAGGAGCGCAACGCTGATAACCAGCGGCAATTGACGCCAACCTGTTTCCCCTGCTCCCAGGCCGATTCGTCGTCCCCCAGGCACGTTTTCCACGCCGCCGAGCATCCCTTACAAGGAAGGTGTCATACATGATGGGCCGGATTTCTGCCTGGGGCACTTAAGGTAAACTGGCGGAAACGTCCCAGGAGGGTGCACGTGCGGGCAACGGGCCAGCGCAACAAGGCTGTACGGCCAGTCAAGGTCCAGGCCTCCTCGCTTGGAAATGGAGCCCGGGCGGAAGAGTCGGGCAGCCCACCGTCACTGGCCCAACCCTCTCTAGTCGAGATAGCCGGCTACTTTCGCGAGTCGATGGACCGGCGGAGAGCCATTCAGCTCCGAGCCTTCTTGGGTCTCGTCTCGTTCGACCTTCTCCTAAGTAAGGGTTCGATGGAGGCTATCCAAAAGGTTCAACATGCCGGGGAATTGCGCCTTCTCGTCAGGATGATTGCGATTGGTGGCTTGGTTTTGCTCGCGGGTCTACTGTTTCAAGTGGAAGCTCGCAATGCCAAAGACCGTGGCGCCTACCGGACTGCAGAAGAGAAGCTCCGACGGTTGCTGAAGGGGTCGCCGCCCGAGTCCGTCCCGTACGCTACGGAGACTCGCCTGACCAGGGTCAAGATCTCCTGGGCTGCAACATGGCCGTTTCTGGCCAGCGTATTCCTCACAGCAGTCATCTGGGTCTTTGTTGGCCTCTTGCGAGCGTAAGCTCACGCATGCCCCCCGGCAGTTGCTCAAAGGCGGCCGGCACCCAGTATCGGGGATTCCGCGATCCGGACCGAGGTCGGGTCACGGAATGTGCGGCAATCTCCCCGATCACCACGCCGTGGTTTACAGCGATCTCGTCCAGGTGGCCACGGCTCAATTTGCTTGTGGTGGCGTCGTTGAGGCTCGGGAAACGGCCTGCGACACGGTCACGCCTGTGCCGCAGTCACCTCGGGCCCCCTGCAGCAGGGCATCGATCCCGGACTTATTTGCTCAGCGCGGGGCGCCGAGAGCGGCCGGGCGTGCCAGGCTGCCGTCAGGGGACCCGAGCTGACTGCGGTGCGAACTGGGTAGCTCGGATCCGAGTGGCCGCGGATGGCGGCCCTCGCAGAGGTCGCAGACATCGCCCCGCCCTCCGACTCCTCGGGCGCTGGGGTATGCGAGCGCGATTTCCCGGCGATGCCGTAGGCACGCCATGGTCTCCAGCATGACGGCGGCGCCCTGCTCCGTGGTGACCTCCCACCGGATCCTCAGGAACTGGGGTTGCAGGTTCTCCTTCATCGGTTCAAGCCCGCTGCGCCACTGCTGGGCTGACGGCCAGTCTCTGCGTCCGCGGCCGACAGGGGCTCGATGTCGGTGGCCCGGAATGTGAGCCCGAAGCGGTCTCCGATGGCCCCGCCGGTGACCATGAGGCCCGTCACCCTCACCGGCATGCCCTGACAGATTCCGGCCGGAGGAGGGCCGGGGAACGTCACTGACAGGATCTCGTCGCCCTCGGTCCCGATGCATACCAGCTCAACCGAGTACAGCGGCTCGCCGTTGGCGTCGGCCTTCTGCTGCTTCGTGTGGCCGTCGAGAAATGGCTCCGGCGGCATGACGTCGATGAACGAAACCGCGGAGGTGTCGATCGGCAGTTGGATCTTCATGCTGGACCTCCCGTGAGCTGGAGCCAGGGGCCATTCCCGGGCTTTCATGGCTCATCTTTGATGCCGAGCCATCGCCAATCGAGCTGTTTCGAGCTTTCTTGAGTTCGAAATCGAACAAAACTCTTTCGCTGGTCTCGTCGTCCGGCCGCCGATACAATGCCGCCATGGCGCTGGCCGTCCCAGCTCATGGCGATGACAGCGACTCATGCCGCGGGGCACTGGCTCGCCGCCTTGTCGAGCTGCGGGAAACGGCGCTCGGACGTCCCCTCAAGGGCCTTGCTCTCGCATCAGCGGTGGGTACGTCGAAGCATTCGCTTTGGGAGTGGGAGCACGGCCGCCACATCCCCAGGGAACAGGCTCTGGACGCTCTCGCCCGCCACTTCGCCCAAGGGGACGCCGCCGTAGCCGAAGCGCTCCGGAGCGAGCTCCTTGGCCTTCGAGCCAAGGCCATGCGGGAGCTACATGATGAGAGCGCCCAGTTGCCACCTGGTCGTCGCCGCCAGACAACGACGAAGGTTCGTCCTGCCCGACTCACGACCCTCGACCCACAGGTGATCCGGGAGTATGCCCGTCTGTTCCGCATCGAGTACCTAGAGGCTTGCGACGAAGTGTTCCCGGCTCTCGCTTCCGCCGAAGGCCTGCCAGAGCGACGAGAAGACTCGAAGCATTTGCCCCTCGGCGCCCGAGAAGTCCTCACCGCGTACTACTCAGATGACTCCCTGGACCGAGGAGGGCTCGCGTCGTACGAGCTGGAAATCAACGAGCGGCGAGTCCGTCTGGCGCTAGCCACGCGACCCGCATGGTCGGGCCTCTGCGTGCCACTCGCCGGCCTCGGCCGTTCATCACCGCAAGAGGACTGCGGAATCTCAGCGACCGTTGCCCCCGATCGAGCTATCGATGCCTTCCGCTCGTCGGCGCTCCGTTTCCTCTGCGAAATCGAAGCCAAGAGTCTGGAGATCTACGACTCCCCGATCTTCAGGCTGCGGCAGCTCGATCCGCGCCGGGGACGTCTGTCGGCCACGTTCTCGACCGACTCGTTCCTGCACTACCGGCTGAGTGCTGGTCTCCTTGCGGATGAACTGACGGGTGCCCTGGCTCAGACCAGGAGCATCCACGACCTGCTTGCTGCTCCCGACAAGCACATGCCCTTGCGGGCACAGGTTCTTCCCCATGGCGGCGCCCTCGCAGACTTCGACAATCGGGTGTGCTCGGGCGGCGTGCTCACCCTCCTCGCCATCGCCCGCCCCAAGCCCCACAACGATTTTGTCGTCCTGGCCCAACGCAGGAGTGCCGTCGTGTCCGACTCCCCGGGCCTCCTCAGTGTCATCCCGAAGGCATTCCATCAGCCTTCGGTCCTCCCTCACTCCCAGGCCCTGGCTTCTGAAGTCGCACCCTCGGCCACCTTGTACCGAGAGCTATTCGAAGAGGTGCTCGGTGGTCGCGAGGTTGAACTTGCGGATCGGGACCTGCAGCCTATGTGGTTCGTAGAGAAGAGCAAGCCGCTTCGCTGGCTACAGGAACGTCCCGACTCCTACCAGGCGCTCTGCGTAGGAGTGGGTATCAACCTCCTCTCTGGCAACTATGAGATCGGCACCCTCCTCGTCATCCATGACCCAAGGTTTTGGCGTGCGTTCGAGCAGGTTCTCCGCCCGAACTGGGAAGTGGCGAACCTCATCCGGTGCTCCACCCTGCCGGCTCCGAGTGCCTCTCCCCAGCGCGGTCTCAGCGGGCTCATTCGGGCAACCGACCAGTGGACGAGCGAGGGGCTCATGGTCCTCGTCGAAGGGCTTGCCTACCTCAAGCGGCAATTCCCAGAGCGAGTGTCCCTCCCTGCGATACGGGTTCGCCGCCTGGCTCCGGTACCCGCCGAGCTGCTGTGAGCCACCAACCAACTCCACGCGGCCCTCGGCCATCAGGCACCCCTCACGTCGGGAATGCCGAAACCGACGGCGCTGACTACCGGGGGTGGTTCGTCGGGAGCTTTGTCCGGGGCGACGATGCCCGCGTCACCGATGACGTCGAGGTCAAATGGGGCCTCCATCCAGCAGGCGACACGCGGCCCGCTTGGAACCCCGACGACGCAGCCACCACCCTGTGCCTGCTCGTCAGTGGCCGTTTCAACCTGTACTTCGATGCCGAGCCCGTCACCCTTGCCCGCCCCGGCGACTACGCGGTGTGGGGCCCCGGCACCAGGCATCGTTGGCAGGCTCTGGACGACTCCGTTGTCCTCACTATCCGCTGGCCCTCCCAATCTTCCTGAGCCCAGATCGTCTCTCGTGGCTGCCTTCCTCTCCACCCCGGCTCCCCCAGGTCGCGAGCCAGGGCTTCCAGCCCCAACGGGCCCCACTGGGTCGAGATCGGCGCCCGACGGGGCCCGCTTGTCGGCGAGCCGGCTTGATGCGCAGCCCCACAGCCGATTGACAGCTTATGGAGGTCCTTACCTTCAGCTTGGGGGTTCACACTCGTCGCGGGCAGAGACCCCCACTGTCCCTTGAGGAATGCGTCGCAACCAGGAGCAAGCCCCTGACTGTCGACCACCGGCGGTGGACCTCACCAACCTGCTGACTCATCCTGCCGGCCCTCCCTCCCGCCGCTGCGGCCTGCGAGGCACTCACGACCAACGGCCGGCCCCCCGACGCAGCTCTCACCGCTGGGCTCGGTGATGCAGGGCGAAACCAGCAGGATCTTCGCCCTCAGACCGCGGTTGTCGGCACGGGTGCGGGCGCGTCGGGCTCTCCTGGCCCTGAGCGCCCTGGTTCTCGCGGCCACGCTGATTGGCCGCGCCGCCGTTCGCGGGCCGACGACCGCCCCGGCAGCCGCACCGTCGCTAACCCCGAAAGCCACGCCGGCGTCATCCGCCGACTCGACCTTCGCCGCCGGCGCGTGCAGGACGCTGGCGCCAACCACCCGGGGACGCGGCCAAACAGTGTTGCTCGATGCCGGCCACGGCGGCCCGGACCCCGGTGCCAGCGGCACCACGACCACCGGCAAGCGGGTGAACGAAAGCCAATTGACGCTCCCGGTAGTCCTCGCCGCAGCGGCCTCACTGCGAGCCGACGGCTACCGCGTGACGCTGTCTCGGACCGTCGACACGTCGGTGGCCCGTCTCGGCCCAGGCGACGTCACGAGATCAGGGCTGCTCTCGCTGGCGGGCGAGCACGCCGACACGCAGGCCCGAGTCACCTGCGCCAACCGGTCCGGCGCAGCCGCGCTGGTCTCGGTCCACTTCAACGCGTTCTCCGACCCGACCGCCCGGGGCTCGTTGACCGCCTACGACAGCGCCCGCACCTTCAGCGCCTCCAACCGCCAGCTCGCCCAACTCGTCGAAGGCGATGTGGTGGCGGCGCTGAATGCCGCCGGGTGGCAGGTGCCCGACCGGGGCATCATCGACGACGCGACCCTCAACGCCCCCGCACTGTCGGCCCAGGCGAACGCCTACGGGCACCTGCTCCTACTCGGTCCTGCCGCAGCGGGGTGGCTGAGCACGCCCAGCGCCATGCCCGGCGTCCTCGTCGAGCCCTTCTTCTTGGCCAACGCCACGGAGGCGACGGTCGCCGCTGACCCGGCCGGCCAGCAGGCGATCGCCGCCGGCATCACACGGGCGATCGAGCAGTTCCTGGCCGTGCCCGGTGGATCGGCGGCACCGTGACATCCCCACGGGCTCCGCCGAAAGCCTCGCGACGGAGGGACCACCAGCCCTTGCACGCCTTGCGAGGAGGTGACCAGATGGCCAGGATCGAGCCCCGCCCGAGACTGACCAACCGATGGGAGATCGTCATCTCATCGGCGCGGCGACAGGTCTCGCCGACCCTACGCGACCCTCGGCGGAGGCTGGTGGCCGCCATGGTGGCCATCGCCCTGGCCGGGATCATGATCCCGGTGGGGTGGTCGTACGGGCAGGCACTCACCGGCCCCGGCAACGACTCGCTCGCAATCCGCTCGACCGAGTGGCTCAAGGACCACCACCTGGCCTGGGCGGTCAACGACGTCGAACGATGGTGGTACACCCACCACCCGCCCAAGAAAGGCGGAAAGCCAACCGGGGCACTCGGCAACATCCTGCAAACGGGGCCGGCTCCATCCCCGCCACCGGTCAGTCCACTCGTGCCGAGCCCAACCTTGCGGCCAGCGAGCGCACCGGCGCCACTGGTCAGCCCGCCGAGCCCGCTCCCACATCGTCCGGCGCCGCCCTCCACCCCCAGCATCGCGGCCAACCCGCTCCCGGGCGAGGGCCAGTGGAGACCGCTCGGCGAGACCGTGGATAGCGTCCCGGCCATGTACGCGGCCTTCCTGCGCCCAGATCCGGTCCACACCAGCCTTGTCACGGCGGTCGCCTGGATCGACCCGACGCTGGTCCGCTTCACGGGCTACGCCGGCGTCCTGGAACCCGGCGGAGGCCCGTGGACCAACCAGGCGCCCATCCCGGAGAACCTCCGCCCCCAACTGCTCGCCGCCTTCAACTCCGGCTTCAAGATGCGCGACGCGCGAGGTGGTATTACGCCGACGGGCGCACGGCCCGGCCGCTCGTCGCTGGGGAGGCAACGCTGGTCATCGACCCCAACGGCGTGCCCAACATCGGGGTGTGGGAACGCGACGTCGCGATGAATCCCACCATCGCCTTCGCCCGGCAGAACCTCGAGTTGATCGTCGACGGGGGCCAGCCAGCCGCCGACCTCAACACCAACAGCCGCGTCTGGGGCGCCAGCCTTGGCAGCGCCGTCTACGTGTGGCGATCCGGGCTGGGCATCACCGCCGATGGCGCCATGCTCTACGCCGCAGGCGACGGGTTGAGCGCCGCAACCCTCGCCGACGTGCTGATGCGGGCCGGCGCCGTGCGAGCCATGGAGCTCGACATCAACTCAGCGTGGGTCGACTTCTTCAGCTACGCCCACCAACCCGATGGAAGCATCACCGTCAACAAGCTCCTGCCGGACATGCATCCCTCCATCACCAACTACCTCACTGCCAGCAGCCGTGACTTCATCGCCCTGTTCAGCCGAGTCTGACCCCCAGGCGCGAGGGGCATACTCTGATGGACACGCTCCCCCCGGTCCGAGGCAGGGCATGCTGAACCATAGCCGCCATCGATGTTGGCGCAGGCTGCCGCTCCGCCCCGCCGGGATGGTCGTCGCCCTCTTGGTCGTGGCGACAGGCTGCAGTTCCGGCGGCCCGATCGGCCCGGGACCGAGCGCGGCGGGCCGGACGCCCACACCGACCGCGGGCACCGCAGGGGCACCGCCCTCAGCGGCAGCCTCCCCGACGACGGCTCCGCTGCCCGCACCCAGCGCGTCGCTCCTGGCCCAGCCCGAGCCATGGACCGTGCCGTCACCCCGGTACCGAACGATGGGGGCGGCCTCAGGCGACAGCGTCTTCCTCCTGGGAGGACTCGACCCCAACGGCGTGTCGTCGGGGGACGTCTACCGGATCCAGCCCACAAGCGGGCAGGTCGGGCTGGCCGGGCACCTGGCGACCCCCACCCACGGCGCAGCCGCAGTCTCGGTCGGAAGCCAGATCCTGGTGTTTGGGGGCGCCGACGTCTCGCCCGACAACCTTGTCCAAGCTTTCAACCCCGCCACCGGAGCCACCTCCGTGATCGGCCACATGCCCGGCCCTCGGGCCGACCTGGTCGGGGCAGCGGTGGGGGCCGATGTGTTCCTGCTGGCCGGATTCAACGGCTCCGCGTTCATCAGCGACGTCTGGGCCACCCGCGACGGCACGTCGTTCTCGGTCGTGGGCCAGATCGCACGGGCGGAGCGCTACCGCAATCGCGGTGACCGGGACGACCATCTATCTCTTTGGGGGCCTCACCGCCGGCGGAGAGTACAACGGAACCTTCAGCACGGTCGTGCAGAGCTTCGACGTCGCCACCGGCCAATCGCGGGTGATCGGACAGCTTCACGTCCCCCTGGCTCACGCCAGGGCGGCGCTCGTCGACGGGGAGATCCTCGTCTTCGGCGGCTGGACCCCTGCCGGACCGACCGCGGCGATCCTCCGATTCGATCCGGCCGATGCCACAGTGACGCCTGCGGGGTCGCTCCCTGGATCGGTGGCGGACGAGGCGATCGGAACCGTCGGGAGTGCCGTCTATCTCGCCAGCGGGCTGTCCTCGTCCAGCGGCGGCGCTCTGCGTCCATTGGTGCAGGTCGTAGAGCTCAGCTTGGCCCCAACGCCGTAAGCGACCGAGAGCCGCTCCCATCCGTCGTCAGGATCAGCCGACGATCTCGACGGGGGTTCCGAGGATCAGCGTGGGCAGGTGTGTCCGAGGCCATCCGGATGCACTCGTTGGAGCCCAGGACAGACCGCATCACAGGGGCCGAGCTGCCGCTGATCGCTCAAAGGACCAACTACTGTATGACGTGCCTATGCCGCGCTGCTTCCCCGAGGTGCCGATGACTGAAGACGAGCGGTCCTATGGAAGGTCACGAAGCGGCGTCGACCTTACCCCTGAGGTGGTTGAACGCATGGCAGCCGAGGCCGAGGCTGGCCTCGATCCGTCCAAGCTGCGGCGACGGCCTGGGCGGCCTCGCATGGGGTCCGCCGCGGCGCAGGCACTCCCAGTTCGTTTCGAGCCTGAGCTTCGGGAAGCGATTGAGCATCGGGCGGAAGAGAATGGAGTGACGGCCGGGGAAGTGGTTGCAGGGCGGTTCGTGACTACCTGAAGGCCGGTTAAGTCTTGGGCGAGCATGCCGTGCCTGACGGCGTGAGCATCTTGGGTTTGTCCTCCCCAGGCTGGTCCAGCCACTATGTCTTGGACGCCTCCGGGAGCTGATCCATCCCGCGGAAATCCCGCGAACGTAGAGCAACAACGAGTACATGATGAACGACAACGAACACAACGCCGCAGGTCAGGCTGCGTTTGTGCTGGTAGATGGCATGTCGTGAATTCCTTGACATGGAAGAGGTCCGAGGTTCAAATCCTCGTGCGCCCACAATGTGGGAGAGGCCTTGAATCCTTCGAACGGCCCCAATGTCCCCCAGCTCCATGGAAGAGGCAATCAAGCACTGGCTATGGCTGGTTGGCATCCCACGCGGGCGGCTCCCTACGGAAGCCGTCGCGGTGCAGTCCCGCCCAGGATCAGCGTGGCATACGTGTGGACGACTCCATGCTGTTCTCTGGGCGAAGGCTCACCCCGGCTCGTGATGGTGATTGCTCGGGGCGGGCTGCTCCGCAAAGTGGGCTGCTCCGCAAAGACGGTGGACGCGGAGGGACAGGCTCCACGGGAGATAGACAGGTAAGGGACGGGTAAAGCAGCCCCCTGGGCGGATCCTCGCTCAGTATCCTGAGTTCTTAAGGATCAGATACGCCCTGACCAACCCAATGCTCGCGGTTCACTCCCGTAGCTGGCGCTGTCCGGATGCTTCCAAACGACGAGAGCCGTGTGACACCCAGAGAGCGGGTCCTGCTCCGGACGGCCGGAGGCGCCGCTGCCGGTCTTGCCGGGCTGGTGCTGACCGGAGCAATCCTTGTGGGCATCTGGCCCACGCAGGCACGCGCCCAGACCCCCGGCGCCGACCTGTCGGTCGCCGCATCGGCCTCCCCCAATCCGGCCATGATCCTGTTCCCCTTCTCCTACACGCTGCTGGTCGCCAACGCCGGGCCGGGCGTGGCGACCGCGGTGACGCTCACCGAGAACCTTCCCGCTCAGGTGCAGTTCTCCTCCACGAGCGCCTCGAAGGGAAGCTGCACGAACTCCGACGGCACCGTCGCCTGCAGTCTCGGGTCCCTTGCCCCCGGCAGCTCTGCAGTAGTCACCGTCGACGTCACGGCTCCGCTGCTCCCCGCCTGCGTCAGCGACTCTGCCACCGTGACGGGCAGCCAGCCCGATCCCGAGCCGGCCAACAACTCGACCTCCCTGGACACCCAGGTGACCCTGCTCGGCCTCCCTCTCCTCGGCGCCTGCCCCAGTACCGCACCCGCGCCGGCTCCCAGCAACGGCGTCTTCCTGCCGCGCTCACCGACGCCCGTTGCCACTCCGTTCCCCGGCCCGGTCGGGCCGACGCCGGGCCCGTCGCCATCGCCCACGCCGGTTCCGACCTCGTCCTCCGGCCCGGCAGGGCCGTCGCCGGCGCCCGGCCAGTCGCCGTCGCCGGAGCCCACGCGCTCCGGCAAGGCGCTTCCCTTCGTCGAAGGGCAGGCACCGCCCACGTCGGGGCACCACAGGGGGCTGCCCGGCTCTCCCTGGGTCCCCGGCGCAATCGCTCTCGCGGTCGCCGGGTCGGCCACGGTGGGCCTCGTCACCACCGGCGCGGCGCCGGCTGCCCTGCTCGGAGTGGGGCGGTGGCGGCGCGGCTGGAGGTTCGGGGGGGACACGAGCTTCACGAGCGCGCCCCCGCCCGCCCGCTTCGAGCTTGCCCGAGCCGCCCGGGCCGTCCTGCCCCAGCAGCGGCCGGCCAACATCGCCGACCTGCTGGCCCGCCGCGACTACTACCGGGTCCCGGACGCCCCGGAGCCGTTCCGGCATGCCGCTCTGTGGATGCTTGCGCTGAACGACGCGGTCCGGCGGCGGGGAGGGATAGGCCGGCGGTTGCGCGGGGTCCGCAAGGTGACGATCGGCTTCGTCGAGGCGGGAGGTCAGGTCCGGCTTGCGGCGATCTTCTACGTCCGCCTCCCGGCACTCCCCCAGGCGGCTCCCCTGTTCGTGACGGTGGACGGGCAGCAGTTTCCGGTCGTCGTCCGGCCCATGTACAAGGACCGCCCCAGGAGGGTACCCCTCAGGACCCGGCTGCGGCTCGACACGGGCATGGTCACCAGCAGCGTGCGGCTGGGCGGTGAGACGGGAATCCTCACGGCGGCTCACGTGGCAGCCAGGGGTGGCGACAAGCGCTCCCTGCGCGAGAACGATACGGTGCGCTTCCCCCAGCCCGGCGAGCAGGCTCCGGTCGAGCGCCGGGTGCTCCGGGCGGACCCCATCATGGACGCCGCGGTGGTGGAGGACGGGTCGCCGGCGCCCGGCGCCCGCGGCGTGCACGCCTATCCCTTCGCCGGCTACTTCCCCATCGAGATGCGAAGCCCCGAGGGCTCCGTCGTGGCCGGGCACGTCGTGGAGATGGAGGTACCCCAGGGCGTCGTCCCCGGCGCCCCCGGACAGCCTCCCAGCGACCCGGCGGTCCTGCTGATCGACGTCACCGGGCAGCCCGGCTGGTCCGGCTCGATGGTCTGGGAGGCGACCTACCGAGTATCCCCGGAGTACGCGCCCGGGCCGCGGCCCTACGGAATGTTCGTCGGGGTCCGCAAGGTGTACGGCGGGACGCTCGGGCGCGTCCACATGCTGACCCAGATCGAGCAGGTGTGGCAGCTCCAGCTGCTCGAGGGGGGAGACGGAGGCGGAGCGTGACGGAGGACGACGCGGCAGAGTTCATCGTGTTCATCGGGGGAGGCTCGGAGTTGAGCGGGGGGCCGCTGGGGGCCGAGCAGGACTACGGAAAGGTGGGGGATTTCATCCAGCGCCGCAAGGAGGATGTGGCGGCGGAGTGGGAGGCGATCGGCGTGCAAATGAAGGCCTTCCTCGAGCGGGTGGCGACCAGCGTCGAGAACTTCGACCTCCATGAGGTGGTCTTCGAGCTCGGCTTCAGCGCGGAGGGCCATCTCGGCTTCATCGCCTCCACGGGCGCCCAGGCCTCGGTCCAGATGACCTACCGTCGCAAACCAGCCACCCGTGACACGTCATGATGCACGACCTCGGCTGGCACCGGGCAGTCGGCCCGGTTCCACCGGCACCGTGAGGAAGGCAACGTTCCGACCCCTGCAGCCGGGAGACGCGTCGCAGACTCTGTCGGAACCGAACCGGTTGGGCTACGATCGCCACGACTCGACGACCGGGGGGTAGCTCGGCAATGTCCGTCATCCTCGAGGTTGTAATCGGTCTCTCCTTTGTCTTCATCGTCCTCAGCCTTGTGGCCTCTGGAGCGAACGAGCTGGTCGCAGCAGCCCTCCGGCTGCGCGCCGGGACGCTCAAGCAGGGGATCGTTCACGTGCTCGGCAATCCCTCCGACGCGGAGGACCTCTACCGGCACCCCCTGGTCCAGTCGCTCTACCTGGGCAGGAAAGGGCCGTCCTACCTGCCGTCCGAGAAATTCGCCATCGCGCTGCTGGACAACAAGGTCAGGCCGGCCGTGAGCGTCGCAGCCAGCGGTGCCGCGGCGGGTACCGCCGCGGTGGCCACGGCCATCAAGGACCTGCCGGACGGGCAGGTGAAAGCAGTACTCGACGTCCTCTGGAGGGAGGCCGGCGAGGACATCGCAGGTTTCCAGAGGGCTGTCGCACACTGGTTCGACGACAGCATGGACCGGGTGTCGGGCTGGTACCGGCGGCGCGCGCAGGCGATGCTGCTGGCCTTCGGCCTGATCCTCGCCGTGGGCCTGAACGTCAACGCCGTCACCATGACCCAGCGCCTCTGGACGGATGCACCGCTGAGAGACGCGGTGGCCCAGCAGGCCCAGCGAGCGGTGCCGCCCCCGTCGAGCGACCGGCAGGCGGTGGCCTCGGCGCTCGGCAACGTGGCATCGGGCCTGGCGACCATTTCCGGCCTCTCCCTGCCGATCGGCTGGGGCAACGGCGTGCGCCCCGGCACGTGGTACGTGGCGCTGGTCGGCTGGCTGCTCACCGCGATCGCCGTTTCACTGGGCGCACCCTTCTGGTTCGACCTCCTGGGACGCGTGGCGCAACTCCGTGTCACCGGCGCCGTCCCCGATGCGAGTCCGTCGGCGCCGGCCGCACCGGCCGGCGCGTCCGCCCTGCCCGGTGCCACCACCGGATGAGCGGCACGCGGCTCGGACTCTCCTCGGAGGCAAGGCTGTGCAGTCATCGCCGCATGCCTGCACCGACGGGGCCGGGCTTCTGGAGGATGCCGCCGGCGGGCGCCCGGCAGCCGGCCGGCAGGGTCCCAATAGCTCGCGAGCCATGCCAAACCGGCCTTTCGGATGTCTCTCATGCGGCTCTCATGTGCCTCTATCGTTGCTGATGTTGCCAAGCCGACAGAAGTCGCCCAAGATCTTCTGGCACGGTGGCAGAGCGTGACGGGGGGGGGTGGTACCGATTCCGTCAGACCGGAGTACCGGCCACAAGCGGAGTCCCTTGGACGAGCTACGGAGGCATCGCCTCAGCCGAGGCTGGTCCCTGGGGGACGTGGCGCAGCAATTGATTGAGCTGGGAAATCGAGTTGGCGAGTCGAATCTCGGGGTCAATGCCGATATGGTGGGACGCTGGGAGCGAGGAGAAAAGATGCCTCGGGCCCCCTACCCAAAACTGCTGACGCTTCTCTATGAGGCTTCTGCCGAAGTGCTCGGCGTCCAGCCGTCTTTGTCTCCGCGATCCCGGCGGGGGGAAATCGCAGCTCGGGTGGAAAGAACCACCGGCGATTCCGGCGCCCTATCTGCTGAAACATCACCGGAGTGGCCGAATTGGGAAGAGTTGACCGATATCATCCGGAAACCGGCCCGAGTTGCTCCGGAAGTCATCTCGGTCATCTCGCTGTCCATTGGAAGTCTCCGTCGTGTCGACGATCTACTGGGCCCCCGCGCCGCCGTGGCTCCGGCTCTCGCACATCGGAGTCTGCTTCTCCGGCTGCTCGAGAGCGCGCAGACGGATGACGTACGCTCCGCGCTGGTGAACCTCACCTCTCAGCTGTCGCAGTTTCTCGGGTGGCTCGCTTTCGACATGGGCCACCACGAGATTGCTCGCAGCCGGTTCAACGAAGCACTGAGGCTCGCTCACGAAGTCGGGGACGAGGCTCTGGCGGCGTACATCCTCGGGTATCTGAGCGTCCTTGTGACGTACAGCGACGAGCCGCACGAAGGGCTGGCCTTCGCGGAGGCTGCCGAGACACGAGGACGGCGCACCGCCACGCCGGCAATCACCTCCTGGCTGGCGACGGTCCACGCGGAGGTCTGGGCCACGCTCGGGGGCCGCACGGCGGCCGAGCAGGCGCTGGAGAGAGGAGAGAACCTGCTCGGAAAGCAAAGCGCTGGAGAAGATCCTCCCTGGATGTACCACTACGACCGGGTGGCCCTGGCCAGCGCAGCCGGTACCTGCTACGCCCTGCTGAACGTCCCTGAGGCCGCGCGAGCGGCGCTCAATACGGCGATCACGCTCTCGCCCGCCCGCGAGGTCAGGGAGCAGGCCATCTACCTGGCCCGGCTGGCCGCCACCTACATCCCCGAGGGAGATATCGAGAAAGTGTGCCGCATCGCCGGTGACGCCATTGGCATCGCGGAGGAGACGCGGTCGACCCGGGCACTCCGGCGGATAGCCCAGCTCCGCGAGCAGCTTCGAGAGTGGGACCACCTCAAGCCCGTCGGGGACCTGGACGAGCAACTGGCCAGCGCGTCCACCTGGGCACGACCCAGGGACATGTCGGCAACGGAGGCCTGAGCCTCTTCCCGAACGCCCACAGCAGCCGGCTCCCGGCCGGCGC
Source organism: Actinomycetota bacterium (assembly GCA_025963875.1). Lineage (GTDB taxonomy): Bacteria > Actinomycetota > CADDZG01 > JAHWKV01 > JAOPZY01 > JAOPZY01. Next base: position 1,944 of record JAOPZY010000252.1, on the reverse strand, counting down.
GCCCGGGCATGCACTCGGTGCCGCGGCCGCCAACAGGCGGCGATGACGCGTCGAACGCGACGCCCAGGAGCTGAGCTCCGACAGACCCGGCTCGGTGCCGCGTCCCCGGACGCGCGGGTGCTCTGCGAGGGGGCTTCCGCAGGCGTTTCACCTCCGAGCGGCTTCCGAGAGACGCCCGAATGCTCTGTTCGGGAGATGCGAATCGCCGTTTCATTACGAGGCTGGCAAAACCCTCCACGCGATTGGACCTCACGCAAAGTACGGAAGGGAGGTGAATCGTGGCAGCAATAAACGCTGCCGGCTCCGCATGAGGTAGCGACCGCGGCGGCCGTGAAATCTTTGGAGTTTACGGGGCATGCAAGAACACTGCCCGTCCCTCCCTCGAGATCAGGAGACGTGAAATCATGCCTATAGACACCGCCACGTTTACGCACAACTATTCGAAGGTCCTGGTGAACGCCTGGACGGACAAGAACTACCTCAGCCAGCTGCTCAAGGACCCGACGACGTTGCTGGCCCAGGCCGGCCTTCCCGTGAAGCCCGGTGGGACGGTGCAGATCGACCAGACCATGGGCGGAAGCGGCGACATCAACGCCGCAGTCGACGCCTGGAACAAGGGCGCCGATACTGGAAAATACGTGCTCTACATCCCTCCCCAGCCGCAGCTCGGACTGCAGACGTCCGCCGCAGCCAAGGGGGCTGCCGCCGACACCTCGTACTGCTGCTGCTGCTGCCCCTGCTGCTCCTGCACGTGACGCGGGCCGAGCTGGCCCGCAGCTCTCCAGCACGAAACGCTGCGTCGGAGCACGGACGTGGATCGGAGTAACGGGATGCTGCTCAAGCCGCAATGGAACTCCTCCTATCACGTACAGGTCGTGGACGACACCCACGTCGTCCTGGTCGACGAAACCGATTACGTCGTCATCGCAGGTCGGACGCTCCCGCTCGTTGCGAGCGACCTCGACGGGACGCGCACGCTCTCCGAGCTCGCCGGCACAGTCGCTCCGAGCGTTCCCTTCCCCGAGCTGCTCTTCGGGCTCACCACGCTCCGGGAGCAGGGATACGTGCTCGAGAGCGGCCATGCGATGGCGGCGGAGGCGCTCGCCTTCTGGCACGGACTCAACATGGATGCAAGCACGGTGGCGACTCGGCTCGAGGAGAGCCGAGTCGCCGTCCATTCGCTGGGCTCGGTTCCCGCCGGCCCGATGAACCGCGCGCTTGAGCCCCTGGTCGCCACGACGGGCCACGATGCCCGGAACGGAGCGGAGGGCGCCACGTTGCAGCTCGTGCTCGTCGACGACTACCTCGACGATCGCCTGGGCGAGGTGAACCGCCTGGCGCTCGCCTCCGGGCGCCCCTGGATGCCGGTCAAGCCGGTCGGGCGGCAGGTGTGGCTCGGGCCGATCTTCGCCCCGGGCGTCACCGGCTGCTGGGAGTGCCTCGCCCAGCGCCTCAGGTCCAACCGCCAGATGGAGGGGTTCCTCCAGCGCCGGTCCGGTGTGTCCCGGCCCCTCGTCGTCTCCCGGGCAGCCCTGGCTCCCTACGTCGACGCGGCCCTGCAGCTCGCGGCATCCGAGGCGGCGAAGTTCATTGTCTCGGCCGACCTGTCGATGCTGGGAGGCAGGGTCGTCACCCTGGACACCCGCACCCTTGTCACCCGGCACCACGTCCTCACCCGGCGCCCCCAGTGCGGGGGGTGCGGGGACGCCGCGGGGTTCCGCCGGCCGCCGGAGCCGGTGGTCCTTCGGTCCCGGCCCCAGGCGAGCCGATCCGACGGAGGGCACCGCAGCGTCCATTCGGAGGTCACCTACGGCCGCCTCGAACACCACGTCAGCCCCATCACCGGCGTGGTCACCGAGCTCACGGACCTGACCGGTGAGGACGGCGACGGTCTCCTGTACAGCTACTCGGCAGGGCACAACTTCGCCCTGATGCGCGACGAGC
>JAOPZY010000237.1 GCA_025963875.1 Actinomycetota bacterium | reverse complement strand
CAGTCGAAGCGGCTGCAGGCACGGAAGCGCGGGAAGCCGGGCTTCTGCCCGGCGGCGACCCTGCGGAAGAACGCCGAGAACGCCCGGTCGAGGCGCGTGAGCGTGCCCCGGGCCACGGTGACCCCGTACTGCAGGAAGTCGGGGCGGACCTCGTGCAGGTCCTTCAGCTGGGCGAACTGCTCGTACCTGGTGACGCGGATGCCCCGCTTCCACGCCTCACGTCGCTCCTCCAACGCCGAGTTGTAGGCCTCGCACTGCACCCCGAGGAGGTGCTTGAGCGCCCGGGCCTGGCGGGCCGTGGGCTGGAGCAGGTACTGGAAGGACCGGAACGAAGCCATCGTGCGAACAAGTGTACGGAAGGGTGCCGACAGGAACTGGCCTGTTTCGGCGTCAGGCGGAAGAAATCTGATGGCGCCCGAGGGCGGGTTGCCACCTTGCCGTTTGGCGTCAGGTCGGCAATCTCTCTCTGGTCCGGCTGTCGCACAACGCTTGTCAATCGCGCAGTCTATTTAGCGGTGCGTCCTTACTCCCCCGGGAAAGAGTCAGGCGCTGCCGAGCGGAGTGAGCTGGACCCTGTTCTCCACGTCGACGAGGAGCCGCACGGGAGCGTCCAGCCGGGTCACCCGCCACCGTGCCCCCCTGGTGAGTCCGATGATCCACTCCAGGTAGCCCTCGAAGTCATCCGACCGGCAGACCTGGGCGACGACCTCGAGCCCCGGCCGCAACTCGGGGGGGCTGCGTCCAGGGAAGGCTCCCGACGGTGTCGGCTGGTCAGAGGAGGCGTGCCCGTACATTTCCAGGAAGTTGACCCTTAGGAAGGCCCGTCCCTCCACGGCCAGGGGCTCGCCGCTGGCCCGGAACGTGAACGGTGGGGCGTCGGCAGAGACGGCGTAGACCGCCGGCAGATCCGCCCACACACCGGGCGACGAGCCGAAGTGGTGGAAGGTGAAGACCACCCGCTCGAAACCCTCGTGGACCTCTGCGCTCACGGCGTCGAGCACCATCGCGGCCTCGAGCGTCCCGGACACGGGACCCGAGGGGAACGTCGCGTCGCCGGGGGGGCGTCCCAACAGGCGTCGAGGACTCTCCAGCGCCTCGTCCATCCCCTTACCCATGCGGTGTCTCCTGAGATAAAGCCGTCGTGCCACCCCAGCATCTGCCGAGAGCTAGCCTAACGCCAATGGGGAATTTTCTCTAGTTCAGGGAAAAAGGAGAACAAAGGGAACAAGGGGCGGTGTAGGAGCTTGCACGATGTGTACAGAGCGTCCAGGGAATGCGACAGAACGCTCAGTTTATGGCAGACTGATTTTCCGGCCCAGTGCCTGCATATCCCGCAACCCGACGAGCTGAGCCGAGCTATGCACGGAGCCCCCTGGTCGGGGGCCGGGACAAGGAGGCCTGGATGAACGTCGCCATCGCCGTATCCGCCGCTGTCGCCCGTTCCCGCCCCGGCCTGCTGGAGGCCCTTCGGGCATCAGGCTTCCTTGCCGACGAGCCCGCAGACCTCTTCGCATGGGCCGAGCGCCCCGGCCGCAGCGCCATCATCCTCTCGCTCTCGTCGGGGGACGAGCTGAGTGCTGTGGCGCGGTTCCAGCGCCGGCCCGATGTCGTCGTCGTCGCCCTGCTGGCCGATCGACGCCCCAGGGCGTACCGGGAGGTCCTCGCTGCCGGAGGATTCCCGGTCGCAGGGGACGTGCCGCTTGCCGGCATCGTCGGTGCCCTTCAGGCTGCCATCGTCGGCCAGGTCCTCCCCCGCGCCGCGCGGGCTCGTTCGATAACCGCGAGGAAAGTGAGAGCAGCTAGAACCTGGCCTCGACCGGGGCGAGCAGGGCCACGGCGACCGTCGCCCACGACTGGGGGGTTGCTCCCCGCGCCTCGCCCGTCTCCGGATGCCAGAACTCGGAGAACCCGCTTGCCACAACCCCGCGCAGGGTGGTTTCGGTGAGCTCCGACGCGATGTCGGCCAGCCCATGGCGCCGGGCCGCCACGACCAGCAGATAGTTGAGCTGCGGCCAGGCCGGACCTCGCCAGTAGACGTCGGGTTGGTACTCGGGGTGGCCGGCCGGTAGGAAGCGTGGACCGAACGGCGCTGCGAAACGGCCGTCGCCGACGCATTGGCGCAATGCCCGCTCGGCCCGGGGCCGGGACTGCGTCGCGAGAGCGCCGAGGACCCCGTCGAGCGTTGGCAGCGTCGCGCAGGGCCAGGCCGGACGGTGGGCCTCGTCGGGACGGTCGTCCCACAGATCCTCCTCCGGGTTCCACAGCTGGCGGTCGATCTGGCGAGCCAGCTCCTGCCCCCAGCCCCGGAGCTCCGGGGACGCGGGGAGCCTGGCTGCGGCATCGGCCGCGATCGCGTTGAACCCGGCAGGGGCGACCACTCCCGCGCTGTTGGACACGGCGACCCCGACGGCGTCGTAGCTCGCGGTCCGCACGAGCTTGGCGTAGTGCTCGCCGAAACTGGCGAAGCCGGGGTCGTCGTACCAGTCGTCGAAGCGCGGTGAGATGTCCTGGCCCGACTCCCAGGGATGGGCGATGGTGAGCAGGCCGTCCCGGAGGCGGGCATCCCAGAGCCAGGCGAGGGCGTCGGCGCTGGCCCGGTGCATCCACGGGGGTGGCTCGAACCCGCGCTCGCCGATCTCGGCGAGGGCCAGCGCGTGGACCGCAGGCTGCGTGAACGAGCTCATCCCGGCGAGGGGCCCGCGGTCGACCCCGCCGCCGGTGCGGTCCGGATCGCCGTAGACCATGTGCGGCAGGAATCCGCATCCGAGGACCGTCGGCAGCGCCGTGCCCAGCACCGAGCGCAGCTCCACCAGGCCCTCCGGCCGCCCGAGCGCCGCCCAGGCGATGGCGTGGAAGCAGGAGTCCCAGAGCCAGCGGTGCGGGTACTGCATTGGATGCGGCAGGGTCGCCTGGAGCGCGGCGTCCCAGTGGGACTCGAGGATCGCCAGGGCCTGCCGCCGGATCTCGCCCGGCGTCGTCATTCCCGAGGTCTTACCCAGCGGCAGCGGGCGCCGACACCGGATCCAGCGTGCCGAGATCGAGGCCCTTCGTCTCGGCGATGCCCTTCCAGGCGATGACGATGACCGGAAGTGTGCAGACGAGGAACAGCAGACTCGCGGCCCCGCCGATGGACCCGATGGCGCCGTGGCGGTGGTCGCCGAGGAACCCGACGATCAGCGGCCCGAAGATCCCGCCGGGGACCTCGAAGGCGTTCCGGCACCACGTCGCCGCCCGGCCTCGCACGTAGGTGGGGAAGCATTCCGTGGCGAAGGCGGTCGTCGCCGCGCCCGAGCCCAGCCCAAAGAAGATCGTGCCGCAGAGCAGGGGCAGCATCGGCCCCGGCGCATGGGTCTGGAACAGCAGGGTGCCGAGGATGCCGGCCATGACCACGTAGGTGAGGAAGGTCGGCTTCCGGCCGAATCGGTCCATGAGCCTCCCGGCGATGACGAATCCGAGCGCTCCCACCACGCCGGCGATGGCGAGGTACAGTCCGGTCAGGGAGACCGACATGTGGGCCTCCTTCTCTGCGTAGTAGACCCACCAGGCCACCCCGGCCGACACGGCGAGGTACCGGAAGAAATGGGTCAGCCCGACGGCCAGGACGTTGTGGCGGAACTCCGGCTTCCAGGGCTCGAAGATGCCCGAGCGGTTCAGGTCGGCGGCCTGGGTCGCCGCCTCGTAGCGCCGTGTTTCCCGCAGCCCCCGTCGCCCGACCGCCACGACGACGAGGGGGATCAGCCCCACGAGGTAGAACGCGCGCCAGCCGAGGGGATTGCCCATGAACCCGGCGAAGCCCAGGAGCCCGACCGAGATGCCCCCCAGGGTCCCCATCGAGGTCAGGATGCCCAGTGCCCGGCCCCGGCGGTCCTGGGGATACTCCTCGACGACCATCGTGACCGCTGCCGCCCACTCGGCTCCGAGGAACACCTGCGCCAGGAACTGGGCGACCGTGTACCAGACGAGGTTGGGTGCCGCCGAGGTCAGCGCGGTCATGACGGTGTAGCCGGTTACGGTGATGAGCAGCAGGCGCCGGCGGCCGATGCGGTCGGCCTGCGTCGCCAGGAAGAAGGCGGCCACCGTGCCGGCGATGGTGATCGCCCGGATCACGCCGCCGGTCCGCTCGGTGCCGCCGTAGGTCGTGAGCACCTGGGCCAGCACGAACGAGAAGACGTACCCGTCGTAGCCTTCGAAGAAGGTGGCGGCCGACAGCAACCCCATCAGCTTGCGGCGGTACCTGGCCTCCGCCGCCGCCTCTTCGCGCAAGCAGGTCCCCCCGAGGGCTTTGGACAGTCTGTGAGTAGAAACCGGGGTTATACCCCAGAATATACTCAAAGACGTTTAGAATGGCGTTCTAGAACGTTCTCCGAGCCGCAACGCCAGCCCGCCGCCGCAGGAAGAGGCCACCCGCGAGGGCGGCGAGCCCCAGGGCCCCGAGCGGCACCGGGGGGATCTGCGCCCCGGTCACCGGCAGCGTCACGGGCTGAAGGTCCACGATCAGGCGCACGGGCGCGTTGAGTTGCGTCACGCGCCAGCATGCCTTCTGCTGGAGGCCGAGGATCCAGGTGAGGGAGCCCTCGAAGGCGTCCGATACCACGGCCTCCGAGAGGAGTGCCAGACCAGGCTTCAGGTCCTGCGGGCCCGTGTACGCGACCCGGGCTGGCACGTTGACGGGGTCCTGCAGGTAGGCGTTGTGGAAGGCCACCTTGGCGAACGACTGCCCGGCGACTGCCAGAGGCTGCCCACGTGCCCCGGCTGTGAACGGGGGCGTGGCGGCCGAGACCGTGTAGGTGGCGCCCACACCCGAGGGGGCCGGGAGGGTGGCGAACTCGAACACGATCCGGTCGTTGCCAGACTCGGCGGTGGCCGTGACGTGCTGGAGGACCTGGAGGCCCCCCAGGGTGCCGGAGGAAGGGGAGCAGGAGAATGCGGCCGGAGCCGTGGCGGGAACGGGTCCCGCCGTAAGCCCAAGTCCCGCGAGTGCCACGATGGCACAGCCCACCCACCAACGGGTCCGCATGATCTCCCCCCCGGGAGACTCTAACCACTAGCCGGGCGCGAGGGACACCGCCGGGCCGAGCGGAGGTTAGTCGCCTTTCGCGCACATACGCGCGATAGCAGACGAACGTCGGCGGCCGCTACGCCTCGACGGGGCCTTCGTCATGGGACGTTTCGCCGGCTCCGTCCCCAGCTTCAACGCCCTCCACGAGCAGCAGCAGCCCCGACACCGAGCGGACGCGTACCCTGGTGCCTTCGGGGATGGCCGCCCCCAGCGTCCGGGCCCGCCAGAGCGACCCGGCAGCGGTGACCTCGCCGTCGGGCACCAGGTCCGTCCTGGCCAGCCCCACGCTGCCGACCAGGCCCTCGATACCGGCCGGCGGGCGAGCGGCCCTGGCCCGCAGGGCGGCGGTCATGATCGAGATGAAGAACAGCAGCGTCCCGGCGACCCCCGCGACGGTCGCCCACCACGGCAGGCGAAGGGCCGGCGAGGCGTGCGGGAAGAGCAGGATGCTGCCGGCCACCAGCGCGACCGTGCCAAACGCCGTGGGGATGCCGAGGCCGCCGCTGTGCAGGTCGGGGACGAACGCCACGATCCCCACGACGACCAGCGCCAGCGCCGCCCATGAGGTCGGCATCACGCTGAAGCCGTAGAGCGAGAGGACGAGCGCCCCGCCGCCCATCAACCCGGCGGCCCCGATGCCCGGGAAGTACAGCTCGAACACGATCCCGAACAGGCCGATCAGCAGGAGCATGTAGGCGACCGCGGGCCGGGTGGCGGCGTGCAGCAGGCGGTCGAAGAACCCGAGCTTCTGGAACCGGAGTGGGGCGCCGGCCACGGACAGCTTGACCGGCTGGCCGTCCACGGGCACGGTCCTGCCGTCGAGGTTCGCCAGGAGCGTGCCGAGGGTCCCGGCACGGAAGCTGATGATGCCGGCCGAGGCGGCGGCCTCGTCGCTCACCGCCCCCACCGGAACGGTGGTCACCGAACGGGGGCCGCCCGAGACGATGCTCCTGAGGTAGCCCATGGCGGCCGCCGGGTCGGTCTTCCCGTCGAGGTTCACCGGGACGACCGGACCGAGCGTCGTGCCCGGCCCCATGGCGAGGACCGGCGCCGCGTCGGCAAGGAAGACGCCGGCGCCGGCGGCGCGGGCCCCCTGGGGAGCGATCCACACGACGATGGGGACCGTCGCGTGGCGGATGCGGTCGACCAGGTCGGTGACGGAGACCCGTAAGCCCCCCGGGGTGTCGAGGCGGACGATGAGGACCGCGGCCTGCGAGGCCTCCGACGAGGCGATCACCCGGACCAGTGCCTTTGCCGAGACCGGGTCGATCACCCCGGAGAGCTCGAAGTAGTCCACGGCGCCGCCCACACTCGAAATGGAACGCGCGCCCTGCAAACGGGTAGATGACCAGGCGGGAGCTGCCAGCGACAGGACGGCGAGCGCGCTGAGCATCCCCGGCATGAGGCAGTGCAGCAGGAAAGCTCTGTAAAAACGTGGGGGTATCATCAAGACCGTGTCTCTGGACGCCATACTCGACCGCAGGCTCCTCATTATCTCCGGCAAGGGCGGGGTCGGGAAAACCACCATCGCCGCGGCCCTCGGAGTCATGGCCGCCCGCCACGACCTCCGGGTCCTCGTGGCGGAGATCGAGGGCAAGAACGCCCTCTCCAGCCTCCTCGCCGCCCCGCCCCTGACCAGCGAGCCGCGCGAGCTGCGCCCGGGCCTCTGGGCCATGCACGTCTCGCCGGAAGAGGCGCTCTCGGAGTACTTCGAGGTCCAGTTCCATGCGAAGCGGGTGGTCAAACCCCTCGTGACGTCCCAGCTCGTCTACTACGTGACCCACGCCGCGCCCGGCCTGCGGGACATCCTCATGCTCGGCAAGATCTGGTACCAGGTGGCCCGCAAGGGCGAGTTCGACCTCGCCATCCTCGATACGCCGGCCGCCGGCCATGCGGTGTCGATGCTGCGGTCGCCGGAGGGCTTCCTCGAGGCGGTTCCCGTGGGCACGCTGGCCGGTCACGCAAGGCGGGTGTCGGACTGGCTGCACGATCCCGAGCAGGTGGCCGTCCACCTTGTCAGCCTCGCCGAGGAGACGCCGGTGAAGGAGACGCTCGAGACCACCAGGCTGCTGGAGGAGCGGGTCCACATGAACGTCGACCGCGTCCACCTCAACATGCTCTACCCGCCTTTTGCCGAGGACCCGGCCGTCAACGCCGCCCTCGACCGCCTGAAGACACCCCGAGGGTTGCGGCCCCGGACGAAGGACGCCCCGCCCCTGTCCGACCAGCGCGCCCAGGCGCTGTTCGCCTGCGGCGAGTTCTACCGGGACCGGCGCGCCATCCAGCAGGAACACCGGCAGACGCTGATCGATGGCCTCGACGGGACGGCGTCGGTGATCGACCTGCCCTTCCTCTTCGGCGACGGCTTCGCCGGCAAGGAGCTGGACCTGCTCGCCGACGTCATCGAAGATCAGGCGTGAGCCTCGAGTCGGCCCTCGACGGGCAGATCGTCATCTGTGCCGGCCCCGGCGGCGTCGGCAAGACCACGGTGTCGGCCGCCATCGCCATGGAGGGAGCGCTGCGCGGCCGCCAGACGTGCGTCGTCACCATCGACCCCGCCAAGCGGCTGGCCGACGCCCTCGGCCTCACGGCGCTCTCCAACAAGCCGAGCCCGGTGCCGGACGAGGCCTTCGAGGCCGCCGGGCTCCCGCCCGCCCCGCTCGACGCCATGATGCTCGACACGAAGACGACCTTCGACGACCTGGTCCACCGCTACGCCAAGTCCGAGGACCGGGCGCAGTCGATCATCGACAACCGGTTCTACCAGGCCATCTCCGGCGCCCTGTCCGGCACGCACGAGTACATGGCCATGGAGAAGCTGTACGAGCTGTACTGGATGGGCAACTACGACCTGATCGTCATCGACACCCCGCCCACCCGCAACGCCCTCGACTTCCTCGACGCCCCGAAGCGGATGACCTCCTTCCTGGAGGGCCGGCTGCTGAAGTGGTTCCTCGTCCCGGCGGTCGGCGGGGGGCGGGGCGTCTTCCGGGCGATGAACCTGGCGGCGGTGGCCTTCCTCCGGGTCGTGCAGAAGGTCATCGGGGCCGAGGCGCTGAAGGACACCGCCGACTTCTTCGCCAACTTCGAAGGCATGTACGACGGCTTCAAGGAACGGGCGCAGGCCGTCTACGAACTGCTGCGCCAGGACCTGACCCGGTTCGTCGTCGTCGTGAGCCCGACCGACCAGGCCGTGGAGGAGGCGCTGTTCCTCGTGTCCTCGATGACGTCGCACCACCTTCACTTCGGCGGCCTCGTCGTCAACCGCATCCACCCACGTTTCTCCGGCGCTGCCGGCGACGCCGTCGGCACGCCGCTGGGCGACCGACTGGCCCAGATCGCGGAGGAGTTCGAGCAGGTTCGCCGGCGCGAGGAGCGCTGCCTGAAGCGACTCGAGTCCGAGGTCCCGAGCCGGCGTTGGGTCCGGATCCCGTACATGAACCGGGACGTGGCCAACCTCAGCTCGCTCAACGACGTGGCCGAGATGATCTTCGCCGGCTCCGGGCACCTCGCCCGGGACTGAGCGGCCCTATAATCTGGCGGCTTCACGGGCACCGACGGAAAGGGAACGTGTGGCTCTGAGGAAGGTCGTCGGTATCAGCGATGTGCGCCTCCATGTCGCGCGCAATCTCGCCGACTACGAGGTGCCGAAGGGACCGGGGGAGATCGGCACGCTGTCGATCGGGCTTGAGCGCAACATCACCCGGACGTTCAAGGCCCACTGGACCGGCTTCAAGCTGCTGTTCCCCAACCCCACCATCCTGCTCTCCGCAACGTTGCTCAACGGCCAGTTCTGGTCCGAGGGCTACATCAGTCTCCAACCGCCGTCGTGGGTCCTCGCCTTCCGGCGGGACCCGCCCAAGGCCCGCGGCTCCGGCGGCCCCCGGCCCGACGACAAGCTGGGCCTCGAGGCCTCGATCGAAACCTCCCTCGCCCAGCGCCACAAGCTGATCGACTCGGGTCAGATCCCCCACGAGGAGCTGATCCGGATGGAGGACTTCGACGACCCGCTCGAGGCCGTGGACGAGTTCTTCAACTACACCGCCTGGTACGTCCTGCGGGCGGTGGAGGCGGAGTGGGACCAGCTCGGCTATCTCCCCGAGCCGACCATCGGCTGGGGTGCCGACGAGGACCACGTGGCGGAGCTGGAGACCCGAGCTGCGGCCGCGGAGGAGAAGCGTCTCATCACGACCCGGGACTTCGTCGACATCCCCCCGGTTGTCCTCAAGTCCCGGGCGGAGCGCACGGTGCCCCAACCGAAGGCCGACGCTCCCAACGAGGTGCTCTCCCGCATCGCGCGGCGCCTGTCCGACTACGAGGTGCCCAAGGGGGCGGGCGAGCTCGGGACGCTGTCGATCGCTCAGGAGCGCAACCTCACCCGCACGTTCAAGGCCCACTGGACCGGCTTCAAGCTGCTGTTCCCCAAGCCCACGATCCTGCTATCGGCCATCCTGAGCGACGGAACGTTCTGGTCCGAGGGCTATATCAGCCCCCAGCCGCCGTCGTGGGTCCTGGCCTTCCGGCGGGACCCGCACAAGGACCGCGGCTCGGGCGGACCAAGGCCCGACGACAAGCTCGGCCTCGAGGCCTCGATCGAGATCTCCCTCGCCCAGCGCCACAAGCTGATCGACTCCGGCCAGATCCCCCACGAGGAGCTGATCCGCATGGAGGACTTCGACGACCCGCTCGAGGCGGTAGACGAGTTCTTCAACTACACCGCCTGGTACGTGCTGCGGGCGGTGGATGCGGAGTGGGACCAGCTCGGCTACGTCCCGGAGCGCAGCGCCGGGTGGGGTGCCGACGAGGACCGGCTTGCGACGCTGCCCATCGGGCCGGCCATCGAGGAGGGACTCAAGAAATCCGACATCATCTGGGTCACCCCCGACACCTCCAACCTCTCGCTGCCCTGCTGGTTCGTCTACCGCAACGGGAAGATCTTCGTCCTCTCCGCCGAACCCCAGCAGATCGTTCCCGACGCGCGCAACGTCCGGGAAGCGAAGGTGTCGCTGCGGTGGAAGGGCAGGGACGCCCGGCTGGTGGATTTCGATGCGTCGGTGCGCGTGATCGGTCCCGAGAACCAGGCGGAGTTCCACGAGATCGGGGCGCTGCTCGTGGCCAAGCGCCAGTCCGTCTCGGGCACGGTCGAGGACATCATCGCCCGCTGGATGTCGGCGGGCGTGATCCTCGAGCTCACTCCCCGGCTGTGACGGCCGGCCCGACGGCGCCTTCCACCGGACTCATCGAGGAAGCCGCGCTGCTCCTCTCGCTTGCCGCCCGCCCGGTGATCTGGGCCGGCGGTGGTGCCGTCGCCGCCCGGGCCTGGGACGAGCTTGGCGAGGTGGCCGAGCTGCTGGGGGCGCCGGTGGTGACCAGCACGTCCGGCAAGGGCGCGCTGAGCGAGACGCACCCGCTGGCCGTCGGTTCGCTCTTCGGGGCACCCGAGGTCGCCCGCCTCCTGGGCCAGGCCGATGCTGCCCTTGCCGTCGGGACCTCGTTCTCCGCCCGCTCCACCAAGCGGTGGCAGATCCCCTTGCCCCTCCAGCTGTTCCACATCGACATCGACCCCGAGGTGTTCAGCCGGAGATACCCGGCACGCTCCGAGATGCTCGGCGACGCTAGGGCCGTGCTGGCGCAGCTCGCGGCGGCTCTGAGCGCCCGCCCACCCGGGCCGGCCCGCGAGGGCGCCGCCGTCCGGGTGTCGGCGGTGCGGGAGGCGGCACGGGAGCGCCTGCTCGCGGCGGGGCCGCCTCCCGCGTCGATCGAGGCCCTGCGCCGTGCGATCCCCGCCGAGATCCCCACGGTCTGGGATGCAGGCCCCGTCCGTTGGGGGCTTCCGCTGTTCCCGGTCCCGGTGCCGGGCACCTTCCACGCCCCGGCACGGGACGCCGACGCGGGTTTTGCGCCGGTGGCGGCGCTCGGCCTCGCCCGGCAGCGGCGAGGCCCCGCCGTCGCCCTCGTGAGCGCCGGCGACGTGGGGGACCTCGGCCCGCTGGCGGAGGCGGGTCTTCCCGTGGTGGTCCTCGCCTTCGAAGGGGAGGCGGCGTCGCCGACGTTGCATGACGCCGACGTGCGCGCCGTCCGGGCCGACGACGAGCCCGGCCTGGGCCTGGCGATCGCCGAGGCGCTGGCCGCGGCCGCCCCCACCGTCATCGATGTGGGTCTCCCGTTCGCGTCATGAAGCCCTCCAAGGTGCTGCTGGCCGGGGCTGGCGCCTCGGCTGCCGCAGCGGCCGCCTGCGTGGGCTGGGGCGTCGTCGAGGCCCACCGCTACTGGATCCGCACCCACCGGCTGGCGGTCCTGCCGCCCGACGCCAAGCCGCTGCGGATCCTCCAGGTCTCGGATCTCCACCTGCGCCTGTCCAGCACCCGCCTCGCGGCGTTCCTCTCGGGGTTGTCGGAGGACACCTACGACCTCGTGCTCGCCACCGGGGACCTGCTTGGCGAGCCGGCCGCGGTCGAGCGTTGCGCCCGGCTCCTGGGCGGCCTGCAGGGTCGCCTGGGCCGCTACTACGTCCTCGGCTCGTCCGACTACTACGCCCCCAGGTTCAAGAACTACCTCGACTACTTCACCCACCGGCGGAGGCTGCCGACCAAGCTCAATCGCACCGACGACTTCCTGCGCATCCTGGAGTCCCAGGGCTACGAGGGCCTCACAAACCGCACCGTCTACGTGGACCTCAAAGGGACCCCCACCCAGATCACGGGCATGGACGACCCCTTCCTGCAGCGGGACGACCGCACCCTGCTGCGCCGGAGCCCCGATGCGGCGTTTGCCATGTGTGTCGTCCACGACCCCTCGCCCTACCAGGACGCCGCCCAAGCCGGCTTCGACCTGGTCGTGGCGGGCCACACCCACGGGGGCCAGATCCGCTTCCCGTTCGTCGGGGCGGTCGTCACCAACTCGACGGTGCCCCGCCACCTCGCACTGGGGGCCTCCTGGGTGGGGCGGACGCTGCTCTTCGTGACGCCGGGTCTTGGCACCGGCAAGTTCGCCCCGTACCGCTTCCTCTGCCCCCCGGAGGCGTCGGTCCTGGAGTTGGTGCCGCGGGGCCTCGGCTGATCGCCCGGCTGGCCTCCCCTGACCAGGAGGTCAGTCGGCTTTCGCGCACATGCGCGCGCTGGGGGACTAAGTTCAGACTCCGCCGTTCGGCTTCGGCGTCGAGGTTGAGGCGCCCGGCAGTCAGGCGCCCCAGTGGTCGTGGTGGACGACCTCGGCGGCGGGCCTGCGGCCCCGGTCCAGGGAGCCGGAGCGCCGGTCCGGGGCCGGCCTGCCGATAGTCACGATCCCGATGGGTTGCACGTGGGCCGGGATGCCGAGCAGCTCCCGCAGGCCCTCGTAGCTCTTGAGGGCGAGGAACCCTGCCGCCAGGCCCTCGTCCACCGCTGCGAGCAGCAGCAGCATCAGCGAGCAGCCGGCATCGACGTACCAGAACGGCACCGGCCAGTCCAGCTCGGTGCGGGGCCCGAGCTTGTCGGGGGCCCGGTAGCGGTCACGGTAGTCCTGCTCGCTCGTGCAGACCACCACGTGGGCCGGCGCCTCCGATACCCACGGCTGGAAGCCCTTGGCGACGTAGGCATCCTCTCCCGCCAGCGCCGCGATCTCGCGCCGTACCCCCGGATCGGTGACGACGACAAACGACTGCCCCTGCGAAAAGCCAGCAGAGGGCCCCCGCCGCCCCGCCTCAACCACCCGCCGAAGAACATGATCAGGCACACCCTCCGGCAGATAGCGCCGCACCATGCGCCGCCGCCGTACAACATCGGAGAACTCCACCCGTACATCCTGACGTCAAGTGAAGGCGGGGTTCAGGCACCAGACAAGAGGTACGGGCGGTAGACTCGGCCCTACGGGAAGTAGCGCAGCTTGGCAGCGCGCCACGTTCGGGACGTGGAGGCCGGGGGTTCAAATCCCCCCTTCCCGACTACGACAGCTGGACGGCTGGGTTGGGTCAGTGGTCCGCAGAGGTCCCCGTCTGCCATAGGTCCCACTGCAACATCCGGGTGTAGAGCGCCATGTCGAACGCCGGCGGCGACGGGAGGGGCGAGGGGCTGGGGGTCGGGGCCGGGGCGGCCACCGGCACGGGCGCAGGGGCGGCCGGGACCGGTTTTGCGGGCGCGGCGGGCACCGCCGCTGCCGCAGGCACGACGATGACCGGCCTCGGCGGAGGAGGGGGCGGGGGCTTCTGCACCGGTGGTGGTGGGGCAGGAGGTGGAGCGACCGCCCCTCCCGCGGTGTCGACGAAGTTCTCCACCACCATGAGGCCGATGGGGGAGCTGGCGACCGCGATGCCCACGACCCGGTAGTCGGGCCCCACGATGATCACCTGGTGCTCGGGGCTCGCCACGAACGCGTTGTGCACGGTGTCGACGTCCGGGCCGTAGCCCACGTTCTCGCCGGCGGAGTTGGCCGCTGGGACATCGCCCGGGAACGCAGGATTCTGAAAGATGCGGCGCGCCCCTGCCATGGCGTTGGCCTGGCTCTGGGCGATGGCGCTCAGGGGTCCGCTCAGGGAAACCGCCCCCAGGCCGTGCTGGGCACGGTCCTGGTTGATCAGATCGAGGAGTCGGGCAACCGGAGCGGCCTGACCGCTGGCGGGGGTCAGCGGCACCGCAACGGAAACAGCGGAGAAAACGGAAGCGAGGGACGCCAAGCTCAGGGCCCAGCACCAGACGTTCCGGCGTCGCGTTGCGAACAGCGTCCGGCCTCCCGTCATTCCGTTCCAGACTCGCGAGCACAAGGGCAAGCTTTGCTGCCCGTTACTCGGCGCGTTTCGTCAGCTTCGCCGCGCGATGTCTAGACGCTTTGGCAGTGCTTTTATGTGGCAGGGGTTGCTGCCACTACAGGTTTTCTTCAATCCCACTACGTGCAGCCCCAGCGTGCGCCCGGGCCCCCCGAAGCCGAACACGTAGATACTCTGCTCCGCCCTCAACTCCGCAGGGCTCCGTCAGAATTTGGCAAAACCCATCTGAACTGCTTGCGGGATCCTAGTGGAGATACGTCATCCGATGCAAGCTTGGAAAGGCGGAGCCAATTCCCGGCGATACGAATGCCCGAAGTGGCCTACGTAGGAAGAAGATGCTCCGCTATCTGAATTGCGTTGAGCGCGGCACCTTTCCGAAGGTTGTCGCACGCGCAGAAAAAGCAAAGAGCGTGACGATCGCTGAGATCGGTCCGGACGCGGCCCACGAAGGAGGGATCCCTGCCGGCCGAGAGCTGCGGTGTGGGGAGATCGACGAGCTCCACCCCCGGCGCCCCCGCCAGGCAGGCAAGCGCCTCCTCCAGGTCCACCTCGGCAGCGAAGCGTGCCCAGACGGACGCGCCGTGGCCGACGACGGTGGGGACCCTGACGCAGGTGGCGGTGAGCGCCAACCCGGGCAGGCCCATGATCTTGCGGGTCTCGGCGACCAGCTTCAACTCCTCGCTCGTGTAACCGTTGTCCTTCAGCGATCCCGCCCTCGGCACGACGTTGTAGGCGAGCGGTGCGGGGAAGGCAGATGGGGCCGGCAGGAGGTGGCGTGCTCTGCCGGACGCCAGCGCTTCGACGGCGCCGGGTTCGCCGGCCAGCTTGGCCACCTGGTCGCTCAACTCCTCGACACCGCCCCGGCCGGCCCCCGAGGCCGACTGGTAGGAGGAGACGACGACCTTCTCCAGCCCGAAGCGCAGGTGCAGCGCCCCGAGGGGGAGCACGACGCCGAGTGTGGTGCAGTTGGGGCTCGCCACGATGCCCTTGACCGCGCCCTCCAGGGCTGCGGCATTGACCTCGGGGCACACGAGCGGCACGTCGTCGTCCATCCGCCAGGCCGCCGAGTTGTCGACGACGATGGCGCCCGCTGCGGCTGCCACCGGGGCCCACGTGCGGGCCACGTCGTCGGGCGTGTCGAGCAGGACCAGGTCGACGCCGTCGAAGACCCCCTCGTCCAGGACCTTCACGGGCAAGGGAACGTCCCCGTACGCCACCAGGCGCCCCGCCGAGCGTGCCGATGCCACCGGCACCACCTCGGCTGCCGGGAACGCCCGCTCGTGCAGGATGTCGAGCATCACGCGGCCGACGACGCCGGTCGCGCCGACGACGGCGACGACGGGACGGGCCGGAAGCCTTCTCATACTCCCTCCAGTTCGCTCGAGCTTATCTCCGGCATCTGGCCGTGGGCCTCCCGCAGGATCGCCCCCTGCGGCAGCTCGAACGCGGCGTGGATGAGCCGCACCGCCCGCTCGACCTCCGCGGCCTGCACGACGACCGAGATGCGGATCGACGAGGTGGAGATCATTTCGATGTTGATGCCGGCCTGGGCGAGCGTCTGGAACATCTTGGCCGCCACGCCGGGGTGCGACCGCATGCCGGCCCCCACGAGGGACACCTTGCCGATCTCCGGCTCGGCGGTCCACCCCTCGGCCCCGATCTCCGCGGCGATGCGCCCGAGGGCCTCCTCGGAGCGCGGCAGATCGGCCCTGGGCAGCGTGAACGTCTGGTCGGTGCGGCCGTCCTCGGACACGTTCTGCACGATCATGTCCACGTTGATGGCCTCGGCGGCCAGCGACCCGAAGACCTTGGCTGCGATGCCGGGGCGGTCGGGCACGCGCCGGATGCGGATCATCGCCTCCGACGTGTCGTGGACGACGCCCGAGATCAGTGCCTTCTCCATCCGCTCGTCACCCTCCTTGACGAAAGTCCCCTGCTCGTTGTTGAACGACGAGCGAACGTGCAGGACGACCTTGTAGTTCCGCGCGTATTCGACCGATCGAAGCATGAGCACCCGGGCGCCGCAGGCCGCCATCTCGAGCATCTCCTCGTAGGTGGCGACGTGCAACTTGCGGGCGTCGGGCACGACCCTCGGGTCCGCAGTGTAGACCCCGTCGACATCGGTGTAGATCTCGCACACTTCGGCACCGAGCGCGGCGGCCAGGGCGACCGCGGTGGTGTCGGAACCGCCCCGGCCGAGCGTCGTCACGTCGTTGCTGATCGTCGAGACCCCCTGGAACCCGGCGACGATCACGATCTTGCCGGCGTCGAGCGCCTCGAGGATCCTGCGGGCGCGCACGTCGACGATCCGCGCCTTCGTGTGGGTGGTATCGGTGACGATGCCGGCCTGCGACCCCGTGAGGCTGATGGCCTCGCGGCCCATGTCGATGATGGCCATCGACAGCAGCGACATCGATATCCGCTCGCCGGCCGACAGCAGCATGTCCAGCTCCCGGGCGCGGGGCACGGGCGAGATCTCGAGGGCTTGCCCCATGAGCTGGTCCGTCGTGTGGCCCATCGCGGAGACGACGACGACGACCGGGTGGCCCTTCTCGGCGGTGGCGACGATGCGCCGGGCGACGTTGCGGATCCGGTCGGTGCTCGCCACCGACGTGCCCCCGTACTTCTGGACGACGATTCCCATGATGCGTTGAGTCTAGTGAGGAAACTCGCGCCGGCCCTCGAACGCCCTGCCGAGGGTCACCTCGTCGGCGTACTCGAGGTCCCCGCCGACGGGGAGGCCGCTTGCGATGCGGGTGATCTTGACGCCGAGCGGCGAGATCAGCCGTGCCAGGTACATCCCGGTCGCCTCGCCCTCAACGTTGGGGTTCGTGGCCACGATGATCTCGGCGATGCCCTCGGACGGGATCCTGGCGAGCAGCTCTGCGATCCGGAGGTCGTCCGGCCCGACGCCGTCGATGGGGGAGATGGCGCCGCCCAGCACGTGGTAGCGGCCCTTGAACTCACCGGTCTTCTCGACGGCCTCGATGTCGCGGGCCTCCTCGACGACGCACACGAGGGTCGGGTCCCGCCGGTCGGCGGTGCAGTACCCGCAGAGCTCGGTCGTGGAGATGTTGAAGCACCGGGCGCAGAACCGGGTCTTCTCCTTGACGCCCACGATGGCGCCGGCCAAGCGGCGGGCATCCGCGGTGTCGACCTTGAGGATGTGGAAGGCGAGGCGTTGAGCGGTCTTCGGCCCGATGCCGGGCAGGCGCGTCAACTCCTCGACCAGATCCTGGACCGGTCCTGCGAGCACCCGGCCTCAGTGCATCCCTGGCAGGCTCATGCCTCCGGCCAGGGGGCCGAGGCGCTCGCTGGCCAGAGCCTGCTGCGCCCGCAGCCCGTCGTTGAAGGCGGCACGCAGCAGGTCCTCGAGCATGCTCGGGTCCTCGGGATCGACCGCCTCCGGGGCGATGCTGACCTGGCTGACCTCCTGACCCGTGAACTCGACCTTCACGGCCCCGCCGCCCGACGACCCCTCGACCACCGCCAGCGCCAGTTCCTCCTGGGCCTTGGCCAGCTCGGCCTGCATCTTCTGGACCTGCTTCATCATCTTGTTCATGTCCATTAGTGGTGCGTCTCCTCCACAATCTCGGCGGCAAAGCCCTCGCGGATCAGGTCGATCGGGTCCTTCGGCGGCGTGATGCTGACCGCCACAGGCTCGTCATCTTCCTCCTCCCGTCCCTGCCTCGCTGGTGCCTGGGTGGGCGCCTGGGAGACGGAAGCGGGCGCCTCATTCTGACCGAGAACGCACCGAATCGCCGGACGTACGCCGAACGTCTCGAAGATCGCCTCGACCAGCGGCGAAAGGTAGCCGGAGCCGGGCTCGGAGACCTTGTCCCGGTGAAACCGGTTGATCGGCGGGAACTGCAGCACGAGCTCCCCGTCTGCGAACTCCGCCGGTGCGGCCGAAAGGAACATGGCGTGGGCGGTGATCTTGCGCTTCTTCACCAGCTCCATCACGGCCGGCCAGGCACGCTGGACGCGCTCGATGTCGACCTCGCCCGACCCCGCAGGAGCGGGGGCCGGTCCCGGCGCTGCCGCCACCACCGGCTGGGGCTGCGGCGCAGGCGGGGCGGCGGCGGGGGCCTTCTTCGGTGCGGGCCTGAGCACCGCCTGGAGGCGGGCCGGCTCGGCCGCCGGCTCCCCGGCTGGGGCCTCGGGCTCGATCCCGGCCATCCGCTCCAGCCGCTCGATGCGGGCCAGCATCGAGGCAGGGGAAGCGTGGAGGTCCGGTCTCGCCATCCGGGCGAACGCGATCTCCAGGGCGAGCCGGTTGTCCACCGCCTGGCGGAGCTGGATGTGGGCCTCGCCGGCGAGGTCGAGGATGCGGAGCAGCTCACCGGGTCCGAAGCGGTTCGCCTGGCCGCGGAGGCGGTTGAGGCGATCGTCGGCCACGTCGAGGATCTCCTGGGGCGCTGCCGTGTGCTGGATCAGGAAGAGCGATCGGAGCTGGTCCACGAGGGCCCGGAGGAACTCCCTCGGCTCCTGGCCCGAACGGATCAGCCGGTCGGTGAAGGCGAAGCAGGCGCCGACGTCCCGCTCCGAGATGAGGTCGATCGCCTCGAAGAGCACCTCGTCGGAGACGTTGCCGAACAGCCGGGCGATGTCCTCGGCCCCCACGGTGTTGCCCGAGTACATGATCGCCTGCTCCAGCAGGCCGAGGACGTCCCGCATCGAGCCCGACGCCCGTGCGGCCAGCAGGGACACCGCCGCCTCCTCGATCGTGACGCCCTCCGCGGCGCAGACGTGCAGGATCCGGGCGGCGACGGCATCGGCTTCCAGGGCGCGGAACTCGTAGCGCTGGCAGCGGTCCTGGACGGTCTGGAGCACCTTGGAGGGCTCGGTCGTCGCGAAGACGAAGATGACGTGGGAGGGAGGCTCCTCCAGCACCTTGAGGAGGGCGTTGTTGGCCGCGGCGGTGAGCATGTGGCACTCGTCGAGGATGTAGACCTTCCACCGCCCGCCGGCCGAGGCGTAGGCGACCTTGTCCCGCAGGTCCCGTGCGTCGTCCACCGATCCGTGCGTGGCGGCGTCGATCTCGATGACGTCCAGCGAGCTCCCCTCGGTGATGTCCCGGCACGAGGCACACTCGTTGCAGGGTTCCCGGGTCGGCGCCCGCTCGCAGTTGAGCGCCTTGGCGAGGATCCGGGCCGTCGAGGTCTTGCCCGTCCCACGAGGCCCGCTGAACAGGCAGGCATGCGCCACCCGATCCTCGACGAGCGCATTCTGCAACGTCTTGGTGACATGGCCCTGCCCAACCACATCACCAAACGTCTGCGGCCGATAACGCCTATATAAAGAGAACTGACCCATATCTATTCACCTGAGACGGATGGATTCCCATCATAGCCCCACCGTTCCTAAACGCTGAGCAATAGTGAGCTTTGCCCAGTGGGCGGCTCCGAACGGTCGTGAGCCACCTGGTCCCCCAGTGGGTGCCCGTCGGCCCGTTGGGTCTTCCGCCGCTTGTGCGGCCGCCCTCTGGCCTCGGGGGTACCGGGTTTCCTTGGATGGACATCGGGCAGGCCGGCAGTGGTTGCCGGTTTGGGCTGCACAGCGGAGTCGATAGCTCTCTGTTGTCCATCCGCTGGTGGACGCCAGTCACATCCCCCCCGTCGCCGTGCTCGCTGCCCGAGCCCACGTCGTCCGATGACCAGGGCAGCGCAGTGGTGCCCGCTGGCCTCGGGTGAAGCCTGTCGAACCAGTCGAAACCAGTGCTCGGCTCCCCATCTCGAGGTGTACGCCGGGTCGACGGCGATCACCGACAGTGCCTGGTTGGCCGCCATCTGCACCAGACGGTCCCGGAACCGTGCCGTGGGGATCCCGGCCACCAGGCCCCGGAACCCCCGGCCCCGCCTGCCCCGGGAGGGTCTCCTGGCTGTGTGCTCTCGGCCCTCGGACCGTGCCCGGGCGAAGTCGAGGTTCTCAATGGCAATGGCTTGGTGGCCCCCCCCTTCGCAGTCGCCAGGAGCTGGGAGATGGCTGCCCGGAGATGGCCGTCCCGGGCGGTTGTGGACAGGCCGGCCGTCTGCAGGGTGATGGTGAGCGGCCTGCCCACCGGGTTGCCGGAGGCATCGATCGTCATTGCCGCCAGGTGCCCGGTGTTCACGTCCACGGCCAGCACACCGTTGCTCCTCAGCTCGACGATGGTTACGGGCGTGGCTGTGGGCAGCTTCCAGGAGGCATCCAGGAACCAGCGACCACGATCGGTGTCGTTGGTGACGTCGTAGCGGACGGCACCCGAGGCAGCCTGGGCGGCGACTTCGTCGCCGCGATGCGAGAACCCCACCGGGCAAGAGAGCCGGTAGCGGCCGTGAGGCCGGTTGGCCAGGGGCGACAGTGGTGCCGGAAGCTTCAGCTCCAACCAGTGCTCGTCGGGGTGCCAGCGGATGGTCTCGTTGCCCCACGCCTTGTCCGCCTCGCCGTCGGCACAGATGAACCAGCGGGCAGCCTTCCACCGCTGCTGCCACTGCATGTCGCTCAGGCCTGCATCCTCAAGGTGATGCCGTACCTGGGCGAGGCGCCGCCCACCCCGGCACACCGACACCCGGCCCCCGGCCAGGCGGCCGGCCACTTCGCTCAGGCGTGCCTTGAGGATCTGGAGGTGCTGGGTCTTGTGGAACCGTTCTGCGGCGCTGCCATAGCCCCGAGTGCTTCCCCGGCACTGTCCGACAGGGATGCTGAGGCGGGCATGGATGGCCCTCGTCCTTGCCGTCAGGCTTGCCGCCTGTGCCACCAGGTTGCGCTGGCCAAGTTGCCAGGCGTCCTCCGAGGTGCGGGTGATCGTGCCGGCCCAGCGCGACGAGGAGTCCTGGGAGGCCGCCCGCTTGCGGCTGGCACGGGAGGCGCAGCGCTGCCGGGCGTCAAGACGTCCCTCCCGGCACCGCTTCGCCAGGTCCCGGCCTAGGAGAGAACCGAGATGGGCACCGAGGGCCACCAGCACCGCCTCGTCATCGGGTGAAACGCGCAGGCGGGTGCGGACGCGGGCTCCTTCGGGTGGCGCCACTACGAACGGCTCGGCGATGGGGCGGAGCTTGGCGGTGGACTTGTTGGTCAACGGCGATTCCCCTGGGCTGCGCGTCGGGATGCTTCGGCCTTGCCCCGGGGGAGGAGTGACCACAAGGAAGGGTAGCAGAACATGTGTTCGCATTCCACCGTGCGCTTGTACTCACTCCTGCTCACTATTGCTTGAGCTGTTGGGAACCCCCACCCCCCGCCCCGGCGTGTCTACATGTGCTACGGTAGCGCCCATGAGTGAGTCAGTTTCGGTTCGGGATTTGCGCAATCGCGTCAGTGAAGTGCTTCGCCGGGTTGAAGGGGGCGAGCGGGTCACGGTAACCGTCGACCGTCGCCCGGTAGCCGAGATCGTGCCCCTTCGCCGGCGCCGGGGGGTACCGATCGAGGAGGCGAGAAGCGTCGCCTCCCGCCACGCGGTGGATGCTGCACTTCTCCGAGACGTCAGGGAACTGCTGGCAGACACGACGGACGACGTATGAAGGCGCTGCTCGATACGTCCTTCTTCATCGCGACGGAGTCGGGCCGGCCACTCGGGGAGACGCCGGGCGTCACCGAGACGGAGATCTCTGTGATCACGCTGGCGGAACTCACGCTCGGGGTGCTCATGGCCAGCGACGCGAACCGGGCCGATCGACTGGCCACACTGTCGGCGGTTGAGTCGAGATGGGACCCACTGCCTGTGGATGCCGAGGTGGCTCGTGCTTTCGCCCGCATCGTGGCGGAGCTTCGGACTCGTCGACGGCGTGTGCCGGTCCTGGACGCCCTCGTTGCTGCGACCGCGGTCGCTGCAAGAATGCCGGTCGTCACCCAGGACTCCGACTACGAAGACATCCCCGGCCTAGAAGTAATCCGGGTCTGATCTGCGCCGCTTTTGCTTTGCCTTGCCTTTGCCTTTAAGACGTGCCGAGCTGAAGACGGACGGGAGGCAGGGGGGCGGGTGGGTGACTGGGGGAAGGGCCGACTGAGCCGGCCAACGAGACCTGAGCCGAACGAGCGCCACGCCGGCTCGTCGGAGGCCCGCCCCCAGCACCCACCCGCCCCCCAACCCGACCAGGGCGCGAAAGAGCGGCCGCGCACCCACCATGGACTCAGCGCTCCTGGGTGCCAAACCTCACCGCCGGCTCAGGCCAGGTGACCCCGCGGCACTGCCGCTCTCCGCTTAGGGCTGCTTCCTTCCGGACCTGACCCAGTTCACGACGCTGGCTCGCGCGGGACCCAACCCTCATCACCGGATGCGAGGCGCTTGCCACAAGCACGCGGAGCCGCTGGTGGGAATTCAGTCTCCCGTAAAGCGGATTTGGAGTTCAGGGAACCGCCGACTCCCCACCTAGCGCGACCGCACACAGATAGTACAACCCGCCCGGCATCCCCCGTCGCGAGGGATGGCCGGGCGGCAGGAGCGGAGGCGGAGCGATTTGAACGCTCGAGGGGCTTATCACCCCAACGGGTATTCCAGACCCGCGCCATAGGCCAACCTAGGCGACGCCTCCATTGGTTGATTGTATGCCGGATTGGGCAGCACCCCGACGGGTACACAATAGCCAACATGAAGAAACGTTAACTGGGCGTT
The DNA here is from genome assembly GCA_025963875.1 of Actinomycetota bacterium. Taxonomy (GTDB): domain Bacteria; phylum Actinomycetota; class CADDZG01; order JAHWKV01; family JAOPZY01; genus JAOPZY01. Next base: position 10,844 of record JAOPZY010000237.1, on the reverse strand, counting down.
ATGCGTGTTTGTAGCCTGGCCTGGGCCTCAACCTTGTGTCATGATTGACTCCACTTGGGGCACGTTACAGGCATCCGCCTGTGGCGAATTGGGGGGAGTGTGGGGAATGGGGGTGCGGATTGAATTCTGAACACGCGCGGCCGCAAAGCCAGACTCGACGTTTGACGGTACCGGTAGCCCTGGCCCTGGGCTTCATGCTGCTGGGAGCAGCCTGGATCGTGCGGGCGTCACCTGCTCGTGCACAGACCCCGCCCACCTGCGCGGTCGGGACCTCCGCATGCCAGCAGGCCCTGCTGTGGGTGGACAAGGGGTCCGGCGCCGCCGTGGCGAAGGTGCTGATCCCCGGCGACAACACCGAGACCAACCACAACGACGCGCTGGAGTGCCACGGTCCCGCCGCGGGCAAGTGCTACCTCGCCTTCGGGTCAAGCGGCCTGGGCGTCCTCGAGACCGCGCAGGCCAACAGTTGCAACCCCACGCCGAGCGCCAACGTGGCCAAGCTCGGGGGGACCGGCAGCCGGTTCGATGCCATCGCACTGGCGAATGGCACCCTCTACGGCATCGTGGGGACGCAGTTCGGCAAGGTCGACACATCCAACGGTGCCTTCACCCCCATTGGGACGATGGGGAGCGCTTCCGGCATGACCGTGGGCGGCACGAACAGTCTGGTCCTGGCGATGGCCTGGGACGCAACGGCTGGGAACTTCCTCGTCTCCGTCGACCAGGCGCACGGCGGGGCTGCGAGCAAGCTGGTCCGGATCGATCTCTCGACAGGGCACGTCGTCACCGGCGCCTTCGGGGGGAGCGACCTCCAGACCGTGTCCGCCGACGCCGGCCGGTCGCAGGCTTCCGGCATCGTGTTCGTCGGATCGACCCTGTACGCAGCGGTCAGCGCCGGCGACACCGGCGGCCACCTCGAGACGCTCAACGCCTCCATGGGCGCGCTGACCGACATCGGCGTCTTCGGAGCGGAGATCCCGAAGGTCCGCAGCCTGACCGCCGACGCATCGGGCCAGCTCTACGGCCTGACAGGCTCAGCCGGGGGCTTCGTATCCCCGATCCCGTGCCCGTCCTCGCCGACGCCCAGTCCCAGCACCCCCACGCCGACCCCCAGCAGCCCCACGCCGACTCCCAGCGTGACGTCGCCCGGGGGGACCCCCACGCCGTCGCCGTCCGTATCGGTCGGCGCCACCACGTTCACCCGCACGCCCACCCCGGGCACCTCGGTCCTGGGCGCGTCCCAGACGAGGAGGTCCGCGCTGCCGGTGACCGGTTCCAACGCGCTGCCGCTGGTGCTCTTCGCCGGGATGTGCTACGTCTTCGGCGCCGTGGCCCTGAAGGTCGCCTCGAAGCGCAGAGGCGTTGCCCTTGACTCCAAGGAGGACGCCTCGGAGTAACGCAAACCCGCAAGATGGCGGGAAGTGCGGAACTTTTCGCGTGTATCCACGCTTTTTTTCCGAACTTCAGGGTCAGAGCTCGTTTCGTCCCGCCGCTATCCTCGAAGGGTGAAGACCCGCGGTAAGGCGATCTGGCTCGTCCTCGCCGGTTTGGTCGTCTGCTTCGTTTTCCTCTCCCTGTTGGACCGGAAAGCGTTCGTCGCCTCCGTCGATGCCGCCCGGCACCTCCGTTGGGGATGGGTGCTCATCGCCGCCGCCGTCGAGGTCCTCTCCCTCGTGGCGGCAGCCGAAGGCCATCGCCGCCTGCTCAAGGCTGCGGGGGGCCGGATCGGCCTCCACTCGGTGGTGGCCATCGGCTTCGCCAGCACCGCCATCGCCTTCTCGGTGCCCGTCGCACCGCTGCCGTTCTCCGCCTCCTACTCCCTCCGTCAGTACGCTAACCGGGGGATCGACGTGGGCCTGGCGGCATGGGCGCTCGTCATCCTGTGGATGTCGGCGACCGTCGCCCTGTCGCTGGTGCTCTTCGCCGGAGCCGCTGCTTCGGGCAGCCTGGTCGCCGCCGCCGGGGGCCTGGTCGCTTCGCTGGTCTTCCTGGCACCGCCGCTCGCCCTGCTGCTGGCGCTTCGCTTCCCGGCAGTCCGCCGTCTCCTCACCGGGCGGGCCAGCCGACTCGCAGCGTGGGTTCGCCTGCGGTCCGGCCGCCGCCTGCAAAGGCTCTTCGACCGCTGGCCCGATCCCGCTGCGGCCCTCGACACGGTCGTCGAGCGCGCGGGAAGCCTCCGGGTCATTGTCAAAACCTACGCCCAGGTATTCGTCTTCTCGCTCTGCAACTGGCTCCTCGACGTCGCCTGCCTGGTCCTCGTCATCCGGGCCACCGGCTCCCCGGTCCCCTGGCACGGCCTGTTGCTCGCCTACGGCGCCGGCATCGTCGCCGGCAGCATCTGGCCGGCCCCCGGGGGCCTCGGTGCCGTGGAAGCAGCCATGGCGGCAGGCCTGGTGGCGGCCGGCATGCAGGCAGGGATCGCCCTGACCGCGGTGCTCGTCTACCGCCTCCTCAGTTTCTGGATGCTCCTCGGCATCGGCTGGGTGGTGATGGCGGTCCTGGCGCGGCGCCGGGAGCCCGTGGCGCTGGCAGCCCTGTAGAGAAGCCAGCGCACGAGGCTGCATGGCGGACCGTCGGATCTTTGTCGACCTGAGTCCGCTGCGCCGCTTTCCGTCCTTCCGGCGGCTGTGGCTCGGGCAGCTCGTGTCGGGGCTGGGCTCCATGCTCACCTCGGTGGCCGTGCCCTACCAGGTGTTCCGGTTGACCGGGTCCTCGTTTGCCGTCGGCATGGTGAGCCTGGTGCAGCTCGGGCCCCTTCTCGTCGGATCGCTGCTGGGCGGCTCGGTCGCCGATGCCTTCGACCGGCGCAGGATTCTCCTGGGCTCCCAGCTCTCCCTCGCCGCCTGCAGCACCGGCCTGGCCCTGAACGCGTTGGGAGGTCGGCCGGCGCTGTGGCCCCTGTTCGTGCTCCCGGCCATCTCGGCCGGGTTCTCCGGCATGGACTCGTCGACGCGGACGGCGGCCATGGTGTCCCTGGTCGATCCGGACGCCCTCGTCTCGGCGAATGCGCTGCGCCAGCTCCTGCAGACCGTGTCCCTGGTCGCCGGCCCGGCGGTGGCCGGGCTCATCCTCGCCCGCTTCGGCGCGGTCGCCGTCTACTGGAGCGACGTGGCGAGCTTCGCCGTGGCGATGACGTCGGTCTTCGGCCTCCCGTCGCTCCGGCCCGCCGGCGGTGGGACCCGGGCGGGACTGCAGTCGATGGTCGAGGGCCTCCGGTACCTCAAGGGCCGCCAGGCCGTCCAGGGGACCTTCGTCGTCGACCTCGACGCCATGATCTTCGGCATGCCCCGGGCGCTGTTCCCTGCCATGGGGATCGGCGTGTTCCACGGCGGAGCGACCGCGGTCGGCTTCCTGTACGCAGCGCCGGGGGCCGGCGCCCTCCTCGGCGCGCTCTTCACCGGCTGGGCGGCACGGGTCCGCCGCCAGGGCCGCGCGGTCCTCATCGCGGTGGCGCTCTGGGGCCTGGCGATCGCGGCGTTCGGCCTGGTCTCGTGGCTGCCCGCCGCCCTCGTCCTGCTGGCGCTGGCGGGTGCGGCCGACATCGTCTCGGCGGTGTTCCGGGGGACCATCCTGCAGTTGGAGACCCCGGACCGGCTGGGGGGGCGCCTCTTCTCCATCCAGATCGCCGTCGTGACCGGGGGCCCCCGCCTGGGCGACGCGGAGGCGGGGCTTATCGCCGCCCTCGCCGGGGTGCGGGCGTCGGTGGTCTCCGGCGGTGTCGCCTGCGTGGCGGGCGCGCTCCTCCTGGGCCGGCTGCTGCCCGGCTTCACGAACTACGAGGCCCCACCGGAGCGCCTATCCTCGTGAAGATGGGGGAGCGGAGCCTCGGTGAGACGACCCGCCGCCTGGCGTCCGCGCTGTGCCGCACGCTCGGCAAGGCAGCCCGAGGCGGCCGCCGTCACCTCGAGGTCTACCTCGGGGGCCCGGACCGGACCCGGGTGATCTTCCTCCTCGCCGCCGTGCTCGCCCTGGCCAGCGCCGACGCCGCCACGGTGGGAGCCTCCGCCATCGAGCTGCGCCAGGCGCTGCACATCAAGAACTTCGACATCGGCCTGCTCATCGCCGTCACCTCGATCGTGGCGGCGGTCGCCAGCATCCCCTTCGGCGTCCTGGCCGACCGGGGGCCGAGGACCCGGACCCTCGGCCTGACGATCTTCCTGTGGGGAGCGGCCATGGTGTGGAGCGCAACCGTGAGCTCGTTCGGGAGGCTGCTGTTCGCCCGGGCGTTCCTGGGCGTGGTCACGGCGGCCGCGGGTCCCATCGTGGCGTCGATGGTGGGCGACCTGTTCTCTGCAGACGAGCGCGGCAAGATCTACGGCTACATCCTCTCGGGCGAGTTGGTCGGCGCGGGCATCGGCTTCGCCGTGACGGGTGACATCGCGGCCCTGTCGTGGCGGGCCGCCTTCCTCATCCTCGCCATCCCCGCGTTCTTCCTGGCCTGGTTCGTGTTCCACCTGCCCGAGCCCGTCCGCACCGGCCGGCGCCGCGGGTCCCTGGGCGGCCCGGAGATCCCCCCGGAGGAGACCGACGCCCAGCGCCTTGCCCGGGAGCAGGGCATCGTGCCCGACCACGACATGGTCGCCGCCGACCCCGCCCGGATGGGCCTCATCGACGCCACCCGCTACGTCTTGAAGGTCCGCACCAACGTCATCCTCATCGTCGCCAGCGCCGCCGGCTACTACTTCCTTGCCGGGGTGCAGACGTTCGGCGTCGAGTTCGTCCGCGTGCAGTACCGGGTGGACGCGGTCCTCGCCAATCTCCTGATGCTGGTCATCGGCGCCGGGGCGGTCATCGGGATCCTGGCCGGGGGCGGCCTCGGCGACGCTCTCCTGCACCGCGGCCGCCTCAACGGGCGGATCCTCGTCAGCGCCGTTGCCGCGGCGGCGGCCACGCTGCTGTTCATCCCGGCGCTCCTCACACACAGCCTCGTCACGGCGGTGCCCTACGTGGCGGTCGCCGCCCTCGCCCTGTCGGCGCAGCGGGCGCCGATGGACGCCGCACGCCTCGACATCATCCCCGGGCCGCTGTGGGGCAGGGCCGAAGGCATACGGACCGTCCTGCGCACCGGGGCGCAGGCCCTCGCCCCGCTGCTGTTCGGCCTGGTGTCGGACGCCGCGGGTCTGCAGTGGACGTTCCTGCTCATGCTGGCTCCCCTCGCCGCCGGCAGCATCTACCTGTTCAGGGGGCTCAAGACCTACCCCCGGGACATCGCCACCGCGGCGGCCGCTGGCGGGGGCAATCCGGGTCTCACCGCTACAGCTGGGTAAGGATGGGAGCCATGAGACTGGGACTTCCGGACAACATCGTCGCCTGCCTCTTCGACCTCGACGGCGTGCTCACCCAGACGGCCAAGGTCCACGAGGCAGCCTGGAAGGAGATGTTCGACGCCTACCTGCACGACCGGGCCGCCAGCACCGGCGAGGCATTCCAGGCCTTCGAGCCGGCCGACTACGACCGGTACGTCGACGGCAAGCCGCGCTTCGACGGCGTGCGGTCCTTCCTCGAGTCGCGCGGCATCCACCTGCCCGAGGGCAGCCACGACGACGCACCGGGCGCGGAGACCATCGGCGGTCTCGGCAACCGCAAGAACCAGCTGGTCCTGGGGTTGATCCACGACAACGGGGTCCAGCCGTACGAGGGCTCGGTGCGCTACGTCCATGCCGTGATCGAGGCCGGGCTGAAGCGGGCGGTGGTCTCCTCGAGCGCCAACTGCCGCGACGTGCTGGCCGCCGCAGGGCTCGACGGCCTGTTCGACACCATCATCGACGGCTACGTCGCCGAGCAGCGCCACCTCCGGGGCAAGCCCGCCCCCGACACGTTCCTCGAGGCGGCGAAGGACCTCGGCGCCGAGCCACGGGACGCAGCCGTGTTCGAGGACGCCCTCGCCGGCGTCGAGGCGGGCCGGGCGGGAGGCTTCGGCTACGTCGTGGGCGTGGACCGGGTCGGTCAGGCGGATGCGCTGAAGGCGCACGGTGCCGACATCGTGGTCTCGGACCTGGCGGAGCTCCTGGAGGGATGATGATCGACCATCCGGCATTCCCCATCCACCCCTGGCGCCTCTCCGAGACGTACCTCGACCGCGACGTCATGGCGCAGACCGAGTCCCTGTTCGCCCTCTCCAACGGGCACATCGGCCTCCGGGCGAACCTCGACGAGGGCGAGCCGAACGTGGTTCCGGGCTCGTATCTCAACTCCTTCTACGAGGTACGGCCGCTGCCCTACGCCGAGGCGGGCTACGGCTACCCCGAGGCGGGACAGACGGTGGTGAACGTCACCAACGGCAAGATCATCCGGCTGCTCGTGGACGACGAGCCGTTCGACGTCCGCTACGGCGCGCTCCGCTTCCACCGCCGCACCCTCGATTTCCGGACCGGCATCCTCACGCGCGAGGTGGAGTGGGAGTCGCCCACCGGTTGTGCCGTCCGCGTGCGTTCCCAGCGGCTCGTCTCCTTCGTGCAGCGGGCCCTCGTGGCCATCCACTACGAGGTGGAGCCGGTGGACTGCACGGCTGACATCGTCCTGCAGTCGGAGCTCGTGGCCAACGAACCTCTGCCCCCGAGCGTGCTCGACCCGAGGGCAGCGGCCATGCTGACGGCCCCGCTCGCCGCTGAGCTCCACGACCAGTCCGACGGCCGCATCGTGCTCGTCCACTCGACGAAGGCGAGCATGCTGCGCATGGCGGCGGGGATGGACCATATCGTCGATGGGCCGGAGAAGACCCAGGTCCACGCCGAAGCCGCCGAGGACCTGGGCCGGCTCACCGTCGCCACACGTCTCGAGCCGGGGAAGAAGCTGACCCTCCACAAGATGCTGGCGTACGGCTGGTCGAGCGAGCGGTCTGCCCAGGCCCTCCGCGACCAGGTGGACGGGGCGCTCGCCTCTGCGCGCTGGCACGGATGGGAGGCGATCTGCAAGGACCAGAAGGCCTACCTCGATGACTTCTGGGGGCGGGCCGACGTGGAGCTGGAGGGCGACGGCGAGCTCCAGCAGGCCATCCGCTTCGCGATGTTCCACGTCCTGCAGTCGGCGGCCCGCGCCGAGGGCCGGGCGATCCCCGCCAAGGGACTCACCGGGCCGGGCTACGACGGCCACACCTTCTGGGACGCCGAGACCTTCGTGCTCCGGGCCCTCACCTACACCACTCCCGCCGCGGTCCGGGATGCGCTCACCTGGCGCCAGTCGATCCTCCCGCTCGCCCGGGACCGTGCCCGGTTGCTCGGCCTCGGTGGGGCCACCTTCCCGTGGCGGACCATCCGCGGCGAGGAGTGCTCGGGCTACTGGCCGGCCGGCACCGCCGCCTTCCACATCAACGCCGACATCGCCGATGCCTGCGTGCGCTACCGGTTCGCGACCGACGACGAGTCCTTCGAGCACGATGCGGGCCTCGAGATCCTCATCGAGACTGCCCGGCTCTGGCGGGTCCTGGGCCACCACGACCTCGAGGGCAAGTTCCGCATCGACGGGGTCACCGGCCCCGACGAGTACAGCGCCCTGAAGGACAACAACGTCTACACCAACCTGATGGCGCAGCGGAACATGCTGGCGGCGGCCGACGCGGTGGAGCGCCATTCCATCCAGGCGGCGAAGCTGGGAGCGGGGGCGGAGGAGGCGGCAAGCTGGCGCGACGCAGCGGCCGCCATGCACATCCCGTACGACGAGGCCCTCGACGTGCACCCGCAGGCCGAGGGCTTCACCCGCTACCAGGTCTGGGACTTCGAGCACACGCCGCCCGACCACTACCCAATGCTGCTGCACTACCCGTACTTCGACCTCAACCGCAAGCAGGTGGTGAAGCAGGCAGACCTCGTGCTCGCCCTCGAGCTGCGGGGGGACTACTTCACTTCCCAGGAGAAGGCCCGGAACTTCGACTACTACGAGCCGCTGACCGTGCGGGACTCCTCCCTGTCGGCCTGCACGCAGGCGGTGATCGCGGCGGAGGTCGGCTACCTCGACCTCGCCTACGACTACATGGGCGAGGCGGGGCTCATGGACCTGCACGACCTCGAGCACAACGTCCGCGACGGGGTGCACATGGGCTCGCTCGCCGGTGTCTGGCTGGCGGCGGTGTGGGGCTTCGGCGGGATGCGCGACCACGACGGCAAGCTGAGCTTCGCCCCCCGGCTCCCGGCCGCGCTGGAGAACCTGGTGTTCCGCATCACGTACCGTGGCCGGCGTCTGCGGGTTGGGGTCGTGCACCACGAGGCGACCTACGTGCTGACCGAGGGCCTGCCCATGGAGGTGAACCACTACGGCGAAGAGGTCACGGTGAGCATCGAGGCCGTCACCATGCCGATCCCGCCGGCGCCGAAGCGCGAACGTCCCCTGCAACCGCCCGGCCGGGCCCCCACCCGCCGGGGCGTCCTTCGCCTGTGACCGTCCCCGTCTACGTCGAGGTTGGCGCCAAGCGGGTGTTCGCCGGGGCCTTGGAATGGCCCGGGTGGACCCGGGCCGGCAGGACCGAGCGCCAAGCCCTGGATGCCCTGGCCGCCGCCGCCGAGCGGTACGCCGAGGTTGCCGAAATGGCGGGCCTGGCGCTCCCGACTGCAGAGTTCGAGGTCGTGGAACGGGTGGAGGGGAACGCCACCACGGACTTCGGTGCCCCGTCCGCGATCCTCCAGGGCGACCGCACGCCCCTGACGGCGAAGGAGGCGCAGCGGCTCGCCGATCTTGTCGGTGCCTGCTGGACGTACCTCGACGATATCGTGGCGGCCGCACCGGCCGCGTTGCGCAAGGGCCCTCGTGGCGGCGGGCGTGACCGCGACAAGATCGTCGACCACGTGGTCGGGGCCGAGGAGGCCTACGCCGCCAAGCTGGGCATCCGGCGCCGCGACCTGCCTCCCGACGAGGCCGGCCCCGGCTCGGCGGTCCGGGCGGCACTGCTCGACGTGCTGGGGGCGGCCTCGACCGGCGAGCCCCTCAGGGAGAAAGGCTGGCCGCCCCGCTACGCGGCCCGCCGCATCGCCTGGCACGCCCTCGACCACGCCTGGGAGATCGAGGACCGCAGCACCTGACCTTCGACGAGCAGGCAAAAAGTACGGGGGGGTCGAATACTTCCCGCTGAGCGGGCAAAATCCGACCCGCTTTGCACATGCTGCACCAATCCCCTCGGCGCCTCAGGCCGTGGGCACTTGCGGGGTAGTTCTCGAAGACGTAGGCACGGTGGGCCAGGCAGAGGGGTTCCTCATGCTCGACCTCGCCCGCTGTCCAGGCAATCCAGAGGATCGTCGGCCATCGATCGTCTCTCTCGCCCTGCGGTGTCATTTGGTTACCCCCCTTCTCCAAGCAACGGGAGGGGAGCCCCCCGGTCTCCCCTCCTGCAGACAACCAGCAACCGTCACCTGGGCACAGAGCACGGTCCGGGCAATTGCTGGGCACCGAGAGGGCGGATGGCCTGCCGGTAGTTCCAACCGGCGCCTGCAACCTGTAAAAGGAGGAATGGCACTCAAACGGTCTCGCCTCGCCGCCCGGCGGCGGGCCCTCGGCTTCACCCAGGAGTCCCTGGCCGAGCGGCTGGGCGTCCATCCCACCACGGTGCGGCGCTGGGAGAGCGGCGGCATCGGCAACGGGCCGCAGCCGTGGGTTCGCCGGAAGCTCGCCGAGCACCTCCAGGTCTCGGCCGAGGAACTCGAGGAGCTGCTGAGTGATCGCCACGGGGTGCTACCTTGGCATTCTGCCGATGAAGAGGACGAGGTGAACCGCCGGGCGCTGCTCAAGCTCCTGGGAGGGGCGGCCCTGGTCGCGCCGTTCGGCGGGCATCTGGAGCACCTGCGGCGGGGCCTCGACGGCGCCCTCGGGGCCCCGACCAGCGCCGCCGACATCGAGGAGTGGGAGTACACGGCCTCCCGCTACGCCAGCGAGGTCGGCTACCTTCCCTATGTGCAGGTCCTCCCTGCGCTGATTGCGGACCTCGCCGAGGTACAGGCGAGGCTGGTGCGCGCCCCGGAGGCCCTCCGCCCCCGGATGGCGCATGTGTGCGGGCAGCTCAGCGCCCTGATGGCCATCGCTCTGTTCGACAACGGAGACCCGGAGGGCGCCCGCCGCTACTGGCGCACCGCGGTGCGGGCCGCCGACGAGTCAGGCGATGCCACCCTTCGCTCCCATGTACGCGCCAAGCGCGCCGTCTACGCCCTCTACGAGCCGCCGTCGGCGCTTCCGGCGCTCATGCTGTCCGAGGAGGCAATAGCTGCGGGCAAGGGCGGTTCTCACGCGGGCGTCGCCAGCGGCCACGCCATACGGGCGCAGGCGCTTGCCCTGCTCGGCCGCCACGACGAGGCACGGAGCGCGCTCGGTGACCTCGATGAGGTCTTCGCCCGCCTGCCGGATTCAACTGTTGCAGATTGCACGTCCGAGTGGGGATGGTCCGAGCAGCGCCTGCGCCACGTCCAGAGCTGGGTCCACTCCCATGCCGGCCGCCTCGACGAGGCGGTGGCAGCCCAGGATGCCGCCCTCGCGCTCTATCCCGCATCCGCGTTCCGGGGTCCGGCGCAGGTGCAGTTGCACCGGGCGATGTGCGTCGTCGCTGCCGGGGACCCGAGTGAAGGAGCCCGGTACACGGTCCGCACGCTCCAGGCCCTTCCCCAGCACTGTCGTGACAACACCGTCATCCACCGGACGGCCGTGCTGGTGCTCGGAGCGATCCCCGAACGGGCGCGCACCCTGCCCGCGGTCGCCGAGGCCCGCGAGCTGCTCGCGCTGCCGCCGGGACCGTCCTGAGGCTCTCTAGGTGACGCCGCAGAAAGTGGCCTTTTTCGGCAAGCCCCGTCAGCACGGACGGCGGAGCCTTGGGGGCGACCGTTCGACGTTTTCGGGTAGCCCGGCGGCCTTCGTGGCCCCATATGACCCGT
>JAOPZY010000231.1 GCA_025963875.1 Actinomycetota bacterium | reverse complement strand
AAGAGCACGTCGACGGCGGCGAGCACCCCATCGGGGCTCTTCGCCAAGCTGCCGGCGGCCATCCAGGCCAGCAAGGAGATCAAGGTCGGCTCGGACGTCGCCTACGCACCGATCGAGTTCTTCAAGGAGGGCACGCAGCAGGTGCAGGGCGTGGACTACGACATCGGTCAGGCGCTGGGGTCCAAGCTGGGGATCAAGGTCACGTTCCTGAATGCACCTTTCGACGGGCAGCCCGCAGGCCTGAAGGCGAAGCGCTTCGACATGGTCATGTCAGCGAGGACGGACACGAAGACCCGGCAGGCCGAGGATGATTTCGTTGACTACTTCACGGCCGGGACGGCGATCCTCGTGCAGAAGAGCAACCCGAAAAACATCAACTCGCTGGACGACCTGTGCGGCAAGACGGTCGCCTTGGAGAAGGGGACCACGCAGGCCGACGTGGCGGACGGCCAGTCAACGAAGTGCCAGGCGGCCGGCAGGGCAACCGTCAACGTCCTGAAGCTCGACAAGGACACCGACGCCCTGCAGCAGCTCAAGATCGGCCGCAGCGACGCCGACCTGAACGACTTCCCCGTGGCGGCCTACAACGCCAAGACGTCGGGCGGCGGCAACGACTTCCAGGTGACCGGTCAGCAATTCCAGAGCGCTCCCTACGGCATCGCCTTCAGCAAGGACAACACGCAGCTCCGCGACGCAGTGCAGTTGGCGCTCAAGGCGATCATTGGGGATGGCACGTACGACCAGATCCTGAGCAAGTGGGGGGTTTCGGCCGGTGCCCTCAAGACCGCGGACATCAACGGCGGTACCGGCTCCTGAGACCGAGGGGGTAGCCGAGCAAACCCCTCCCGACCAGATCCTGGCGGTCCCCCTCCGCCACTGGGGCCGATGGGTGGCCGCGGCCGTCCTGCTCGGCCTTCTGGCGCTGCTCATCCGGCTGATCGTCAACTCGCGCTTCGCCGACTTCGCAGTCGTCCGGCACTACCTCTTCAACAGGTCCATCCTCGTGGGCCTCCGCAACACCCTCGTCATCTCGGTCCTCGCCCAGATGGTGGGCATCACCTTGGGCGTCACCCTCTCGGTGATGCGCCTCTCCAAGAACCCGGTGCTGTCGGTCACGAGCTGGCTCTACATCTGGTTCTTCCGCGGCACGCCGGTCCTGGTCCAGCTGCTGTTCTGGTTCAACGCGGTGCCGCAGGTGTTCAAGACGTTCGCCGTCTCGGTGCCCTTCACGCACATCGTGCTGTACCAGAAGCCGATGGTGCTGTTCATGACCTCGTTCATGGCGGCGCTCCTCGGCCTTGGCCTGAACGAGGGTGCCTACATGGCCGAGATCGTCAGGGCCGCCATCATCTCGGTCGACGAAGGCCAGACCGAAGCGGCCCAGGCGCTCGGTATGCGTTCAGGCCTGATCATGCGCCGGGTGGTCCTGCCCCAGGCGATGCGGGTCATCATCCCCCCGACGGGCAACGAGTTCATCTCGATGCTCAAGACCTCGTCGCTGGCGTCGGTTGTCCTCTACGGGGAGCTGCTGCGCCGGGCCAGCGACATCTACTCGACGAACCTGCGGGTCGTGGAGCTCCTTCTGGATGCGAGCATCTGGTACCTCGTCCTCACCAGCATCGCGACGATCGGCCAGTACTACCTCGAGCGCCGCTTCGCCCGCGGCGCATCGCGCGAACTGCCGCTCACGCCGCTGCAGCGGATACGGCGCAACCTGGTGCCGGGTCGGCCCTGGTTCAGAGTGCTGAGATGACAGAGTCCGGCGGTCGCCCCATGGTCGACGTCCAGGGTGTCCACAAGCGGTTCGGGAGGCTCGAGGTGCTGCGTGGCATCGACCTGGAGGTCCACCGGGGCGAGGTCATGGTGATCCTCGGCCCATCCGGGTCGGGCAAATCCACGCTGCTGCGGTGCATCAACCACCTGGAGAAAATCGATGCCGGACGGATCTCGGTGGACGGGAACCTCGTCGGCTACCGGCAGGTGGGAAGCCGCAACTACGAGCTGAAGGAGAAGGAGGTGGCTCAGCGGCGGGCCGAGGTCGGCATGGTGTTCCAGCGCTTCAACCTCTTCCCCCACATGACGGCCCTCGGCAACATCATCGAGGCGCCCGTGCGTGTCCGTGGGGCATCACGTGCTGAAGCCACGAAACGGGGCCTCGTCCTGCTGGAGCGCGTCGGCCTCGAGGAGAAGGCAGGCGCGTACCCCTCCCAGCTGTCCGGCGGCCAGCAGCAGCGGGTCGCGATCGCCCGTGCCCTCGCCATGGATCCGAAGCTGATGCTGTTCGACGAGCCGACATCGGCCCTCGACCCGGAACTGGTGGGTGACGTCCTCGACGTGATGCGGGCGCTGTCCGGTGAGGGGATGACCATGATGGTCGTCACCCACGAGATGGGCTTCGCCCGGGAAGTCGCCGACCAGGTGGTCTTCATGGACGGCGGGGTGATCGTCGAGCGAGGTCGGCCCGCTGAGGTTATCGGCGCGCCCCGCGAGGCACGGACCAAAGCCTTTCTCTCCAAGGTCCTGTGAAGCACTCGGACGGCGTTAGCGGGCGGCCAGGGCCCCCGCCGCTGCGAGGAGCTCGGTAGCCTGCCGCACCATGCCCGCCACCAGGTCCGGGACGGCGACGATGTCGTGGATCGCCGCCGCGCACTGCCCGGCGAGGACGAGACCGCCGTCCACGTCGCCGTCGTGCTGGGCGGCCATCACGCGGTCCTCCTTCCAGGCGGTGAGGCCCTCCTCGTCGAGTTCGCCCGCAGCCATCAGCTCGGCGAGGCGCACGGATCCTGCGTTGCGGAGTCCCCGTAACGGGCCGAAGAAACCTGGGAAGACGACATCCCCCCACTCGGCGGCGTCGACGATGGCCTTCTTGTAGGCAGGATGCCAGTCGTTCTCCAAGGTCGCGATGAAGCGGGTCCCCATTCCGACCCCGGCCGCACCCATCGCGAGGGCGGCGGCAAGGCCCCGGCCGTCGTGGATGCCGCCGGACACCACCACGGGCACCTCGACGTCGTCGATGACCTGGGGCGCCAGCACCATCGTGTGCACCGGCCGGGCATGGGTGTGGCCGCCCATCTCGAAGCCGCTCGCGATGACAACGTCCACGCCCGCCTCCACCGCCCGGCGCGCATGCCGCACCGCTCCCACCTTGTGGAGATGCAGGAGGCCGGCGTCGTGCATGCTCGACACGAGCTGGGGCGGAGGAAGCCCCGCCGAGGTGATGCAGGCGACGAGTCTGGCCCCGATTGCGGGATCGCGTCTCGCGTCGAGCACCGCCCTGAGATAGGCCGCAGTCGGTGGTAAGGGCTCGCCGTCGGGGCCGAAGCCCACCGGCACGTTGACCGCGAAGCCACGGTCCGTTCCGGAGGCCGTCCGGTCGATCTCGGCCCGCATCCGCCGCCCGGCCTCGGCGGGGCCGAGGAGCATGCCGGGGATCGAGACGGTGCCGAGCCCGCCCGCATCCGACACCGCTGCGGCCAGTGCCGCCGTGGAGAACGGACCCATCCCGTCCTGGATGATCGGATAACGCACGCCGAGCATGTCGCAGAGGATCGTTCTCAACCGTAAAACTCCCGCCCGTGGGCCGCCGTGGCCCCCTCCCGGCATCAGGGTACGACCTCAGAGGAAGCCCGACAAATCCAGCGGCTTGGGACCGAGGTGAGTCCGCAATCGCGCACATGCGCGCGTTCTGGACCTAACCTCGCCCAGCCATCGCCTCCCTCGGCTCGTCGACCATCCGGAGGCCGAATCGGGCTTTCAGCTCGTCGAGCACGCCGACCAGTTGGTCGACCTCGGCGTCGGTGTTCGCTGCGGTCATCTGGACCCGGAAGCCGACGTCCGAGCGAGGGACGAGGGGGTAGGCCGCCAGTGTCACGTAGATCCCGTGGGAGAACAGGAACCGCCCGACGTCGTCGATATCGTGGGGATCGGCCAGGGCGATCTCGATGATGGGGAACCCCGATTCGTTGGGCGTGGCGATGCCGAGCTCGTCCAGGGCGTCGAGGACCCGACGCGTCTTGCGGTGGAGGTCGGCCCGGATGGCATCCCCGCGCCGCTCGTTCACCTCCAGACCGGACAGGACCGTGGCCAGGGACGCAACCGGGGCGGGTCCCGAGTACAGGTACGGCGGGGCGGCCACCTTCAGGAAGTTCTTGATCGGCGTCGGGCAGGCGATGAAGGCCAGGAGCGACGAGTACGCCTTGGAACACCCCGCGACCAGGACCACGTTGTCGTAGGACTCACCACAGAACCGCACGATGCTGTTGCCCCTGCTGCCATAGGGCGACGTCTCATTCCCCGAACGCTCTCCGATGACGCCAAAGCCGTGGGCATCGTCGACGTACAGCGTGGCGTCGTGCTCGCGAGCCAGGCGGGCGAGCTCCGGGAGGGGAGGAGCATTGCCGGTCATGGAGTTGACGCCGTCGGTGCAGATCATGCGCGGGTAGTCGGGGCCGGCCGCCAGCAGCTCCCCGAGCGCTTCCATGTCGTCGTGGGGATAGCGGACGACGGTGGCACCGTGGGACTTCGCAACGCTGCACCCGTCGTAGATCGTCTTGTGCGCACGCCGGTCGACGAGGATGGTCCCCGAGCCCGCCAGCACCGGGATGACGGACATGTGGATGTGGGTGATGGTCGGGAGGGCGAGAACGTCGGGCGCGCCGAGCAGGTGCGCCAGTTGCTCCTCGATCCGCTCGTAGAGAACGGGGCTGCCGAGAAGCCGGGACCAACTCGGGTGCGTGCCCCATTTGGCCAGGTACGCGGGGATGGCGGCGATGATCTCGGGGTCCAGGTCGAAACCGAGATAGTTGCACGAGGCGAAGTCCGCAAGCCACTGGTGACCGACCCGGATCATGCGGCCGGCGATCTCGTCGATGACGGCGTCGAGCATCGGTTGGCTGATACGCAGGCGGGCGAGGTCGGAGGAAGCCTCCTGACACTGATCGAGCCATTTCGAGTGCCGCCCACGAGATGCCTTGGGCGCTTCGGACTGCATGAAGGATCCTTTCGAGTGGGCCCGAAACGGGGGACCTACTGGGCCTGGAGGCGGCGTGCAGGAAGCTGGGTCGAGCGCATGCCCGGAAGGAAGAGAAAGGCCAGGGTCACGGAGCCACCGAGAAGCCCTGCGGCCACGAGGGTGGTCCGGGCCCCGAAGATCGAGGCAGCCCAGCCGGCGAGCCCGAAGGAGAGGGGCAGCAGCGAGATGGAGATGAACCAGTCCAGGCTCGAGACACGTCCGAGGAGCGAGGTCGGAACGAATCGCTGCTTGGCGGTGAGCCACACGATCGTTCCGGCTGTCTCCAGGGCGTGGAAGGCCAGGCTGACGGCCATGAGCTGCCACCCTGCCGTTGCCAGCCCGTAGCCGGCCACCGAGAAGGTGGCGATCGCCCAGCAGAGGTACATGACCGTGATGTGGCGCCTGGGCATCCCACGGTGTCCCACGACGAGGGCCGCCCCCAGCGCCCCGACGCCACCTGCGGCGAACACCAGGCCCAGCTCTCCGGCGGTGCCTCCCGGCGAGTTCTTGACGAGGTAGGGGACCAGCACCTCGGCGGGGCCCATGAAGAGCAGGTAGCCGACGGTTGCCGCCGCGAACGTGCCCCAGAGCCAGACATGGCGGCGGATGAAGCGGAACCCATCGGCAATCTCGGCGAGACGGAACGTGCCCACCTCCACCCCCTGCCGGGCGGGCGACCGTCCCATGGCAACCAGCATCGCCACCGAGAAGGCGAAGGTCCCGGCGTCCAGCAGGAAGGCCGAGCCCGCCCCCCAGGCGCCGATCAGCCAGCCGCCGAGGGCAGGCCCCGCGAGAGCCAGCGCCAGTGGGCGGGCGAGCTGGTCGAGGGAGTTCGCCTGGACCAGCAGTTGTGCTGGGACGAGGTCGGGGACCGCGGCCTCGTACGCCGGGCCGAAGAAGGCAGAGGCTGCCCCGTAGGCCCCACCGAGGACGTAGAGGTGGGAGAGGCGGAGCCGGCCGGTCACGGTCAGCATGCCGATCGCCACCAGGACCGTCCCACGTACCAGATCCGAGGCGAGCATGACGCCCCGGCGGTCCATGCGGTCGCTCACGGCGCCGCCCAGCAGGAGGAACAGGACCTGGGGCCCGGAAATGGCGATCCCAACGAAACTGAGGGCGCTGGGCGCGTTCGACAGGAGGTAGACCTGCCAGGTGAGGGCAATCAGGAAGACGCCGTCGCCGAGGAGGGAGACAGTCGTGCCGGTCATCAGCAGCAGGAAACGAGGATGCCGGAGCGGCGCCGAGAGCCTGATCCTCCGCTCAACGGGAGGCAGAGCCGCGACGCTCAAGGGCGAACTCCCGGTGATGGGGCGGCCCGGGGGTCGGACCGATCATGTTCTGATATCGACCTTCCCCATGAGGGCCGCATACTGCATGGGGACCATCTTCGGTAGTCGGTATTGCTTGGTCAGCTGGGGGGCCCGAGGGCGATTCAGCGGCGCTCAGGAGAGATGAATAAGGCCCCGTCGGACGGCTTTGGCTACCGCCTCCAGCCTCGAATGGGCATCGAGTTTCCTCATCACCGCTTGAAGGTGGTTCCTCACGGTGTGCACGCTGAGCGACATTTCTTCCGCGACGTCCTGGCTCGTCCGGCCCTGAGCCGTCAGCATCAATATCTCCCGTTCCCGCGTGGTCAGCGACGTATCAGGCCCTCCGGAGCTGCGCTTCACCCGCGGCAGGAGGCTGGCAAGCACGAACGGGTCCGCCACCAGCTCTCCGGCATGGGCCCGCCGTACGGTCGAGACGACCTCGTGCAGGGCCTGGTCCTTCGTGAGGAAACCGGAGCACCCGGCGTCCATGGCCGCGATCAGCACCGAGGGCTCCGCAAATCCGGTCAGCATCACGACCTGGATCTCAGGCAGTTCGCTTTTGATCTGCTTCGTTGCCGTGACGCCATCGCCGTCCCGCAGCCGGTAGTCCATGAGCACGACATGCGGTTCGTGGGTCCGGGCGGCACGAACGGCCTCCGACGCCGAGCTCACGGTGTCGACCGTCAGCAGGTCCGGCTCGGCGCCGATGATCCTGGAGAGGCCCTCGGCGAACATCGCCTGGTCCTCGGCGATCAGCACCCGGATGGATCCGGCTTCGGGCGTGGCGCCGTCGACGGTTGGGATCATTGTCCGCCTCCCTGAGGTGAGGCGATTGACTCCCTGACGGCCTCCAGCAGCCCCCGTTCGGTGAACGGTTTGGAGAGAACGCCCTCCGCTGCCGGCGTGTAGCTCTCCTCCGACAGGCCCTGGGGATAGCCCGACATGAACAACACCCCGATACCCGGTCGTTCCAGGAGCAGCGTTTCGGCAAGCTCCCCGCCCGACATCCCCGGCATGACGAGGTCGGTGAGCAGCAGGTCGATGGCACCGTCGAATTCGGCCACCATCCGGAGCGCCTCCGCTCCGTCCGGGGCACTCACGACGTTGTAGGCGTGGTCGGCGAGCAGCCGGGCGATGCCCTCGCGGACGTCCTCCTCGTCTTCGACCACGAGGATCGTCCGGATGCCTCCAAGCTGAGGAGCTGCGGCAGGTTCCTCGGTTGGGACTGCCATCGAATCCGCGGTCGCGGGGAGGTAGACGGTGATGACGGTCCCGTGGTCGGGTTCCGAGTAGAGGCGGACATCGCCTTCCGCCTGCTTCACGATGCCGTAGACCGTCGCCAGACCCAGGCCGGAGCCTTCACCCGTGGGCTTCGTCGTAAAGAACGGGTCGAAGGCCCGGGCAGCCACCCCCGCCGGCATGCCGCATCCGGTGTCGGTCACCCTCAGGCGCACGTAGTTCCCGACGCCAAGGTCGGATCCCCACATCAAGGGACGATCGAACTCGACGTTGACCGTCTCGATCGTCAGTGTGCCCCCCAATGCCATGGCGTCCCTGGCGTTGATGACGAGGTTCATCACCACCTGGTAGATCGCGCTCGGGTCGATGCGAACCGCCGACAGCGCCGGATCGAGACGGATGCGGAGCGTGATGTGTTCGCCGATCGTTCGTCCGAGGAGTTCCTGAAGATCCGTCACCACGTCGTTCAGGTCGAGGACCTTGGGCTCCATGTCGCCGCGCCGGCCGAAGATCAGCAGCTGATGCGTCAGGGCGGCCGCCCGCTCGGCGGCCAGGCGGATCTTCTCCGTGTCCGCCGCGACCAGAACAAGGTCCTCGGCAACCGGGGCCTGCCCCGGCCTCGCCTCGACGCGCTTCGTGACGAAGTTTGCGTAGATGAGAATCACCGCCAGCAGGTTGTTGAAGTCGTGTGCCACGCCGGCGGCCAGCTGGCCGATGGCTTCGAGGCGCTGGGCCTGGTGCAGCCTGCCCCGCAGCTGCTCCCGGTCCACTTCCGCCCTTTTCCGCTCGCTGATATCCCTGCTGTTGAGGACGAGCCCCCCGACGTTGGGGTCGTCAAGCAGGTTCGTCTTGACGGTCTCGAAGTATTTCCAGGAACCATCGGCGTGGTGCACGCGCCATTCGACCGCGTCACTCCGATCGGCCCCATACGTCGGTGCAGCCAGGCCGAGCACGACGGAACGGTCGTCCGGGTGCGCGATGGCGACCAGGGACGTGCCGATCAGCCCGTCGGGAGGGTACCCGAGCACCCGTTCAACCGAGGGGCTCAGGTAGAGGATGGTTGCATCGACACCGACGACCGTCACGACGTCGGTAGCCATCTGGACCAGGCTCCGGAAGCGCGCCTCGCTTCGTTCCCGGTGGATCTGCTCGGCGAGCTGCTCGCGCTCGAGGGCCAGCACCACCTGCGAGACCAGGACGCTCACGCTTGTGGCGGTCCCGTCAGGCAAGGGGCGCTCGCCACTGACCAGGACGACCGCCCGGAGATCGTTGGTGACGATGAACGGGTACATCGACGTGGATGCGCCGCCGAAGTCGGCCCCGAACATCGTGCTGAAGGCCTTGACCGCGTCGCCGGTGTTCCACTCCCTGAGCGCCAGCGCCGCTTTCGTCGTCGGTGGCAGATCGGCGACGAAGATCGGCGACGAGCTCGCCGGGGCCGGCTGCAGATGAGGCAGCGGCAGGATCTCTCCCGAGGCATCCACCAGGAAGAGGTGCGCCGCGGCCCCCTTTCCCACCAATGTCTGGACGGCCTCCCGAGCGGCGGCAAGGATCTCCACCCGGCTGCCCGCTGCTGCCATCGCGACCCCCGCCTC
This sequence comes from Actinomycetota bacterium, assembly GCA_025963875.1. GTDB lineage: Bacteria > Actinomycetota > CADDZG01 > JAHWKV01 > JAOPZY01 > JAOPZY01. The sequence goes on along the minus strand of JAOPZY010000231.1, from coordinate 48,775 downwards.
CCGGAGCGCCCCTTCGCGGATCAGCGACTCCTCGTAGCGGTGGATCAGGCCGGCAGTTCGGACGATCACCAGGACGACAATGGCCACGGCGCCGGCCACCAGGATGCCCGAGGCGTACCCTGGGGAGCTGTCGGTGACCTGGATCAGGGGTGCAACGAGGGTGGCCCCGACGAGGAGGACGACCCGCCAACCGGTCAGCGTGCTCTCGACTTTGACCGCCGGTTCCGACAGCGTCGTCATCGAGGGGTGCAGAGCCGCCGCGCCCCATACCACGTAGAACGCGATCCACAGGGCGTCGAGTGGACTGCCGGTGTTGTAGGTCCCGTGCAGGACGATGAGACCGTACGCGGTGTCGGCGGCGAGCAGGCACAGCATGCTCAGGATGAGAAGGTTGAATGCGGGCCGGCGATTCCCCCGGTCCAGCGCCAGCCTGGCGGCCACTCCGAGGAGCAGGACGTCCATCAGCGGGTAGGCCATGGAGATGAGCTTGCGTCCAAGCGTCAGTGTGGGGTCGCGGGCGTAGGGCAGGATCAGGAACACCCAGGCCACCAGACCGAGCGCCGTCGAGACGATGAGGGCATCGATCAGGCCGACGGCGTCGGTACCCGGGTTGCGCTGACGGATCAGGAGCACCACCCCGGCGATGAGCAACGGGTAGACCAGCAGGTAGAAGAAATCTCCCGTGGATGGGAACGGAGGCGCACTGCGGTGCAACAGCTGCGGCAGCGTGTAGTAGAAGAGGTCGCCGACGACGAACATCGCCATCCCCGATGCGAACAGGTACCAGGGGAGCCTTCGCCGTGGCCGGTGCAGGCGGATACCGGTCAGGATCGCCACGAGCGAGGAGAGGCCGATCAGATTGAAGTAGGGTCCCTTGCCGGCCCCGGCACCGAGGAGCAGATACCCGACCGCGGCGAGTCCTCCCGCCGCGGCGTAGAGGCTCCAGGCTCTGTCCGCCCAAGCCCTCCGGTTGCGCTGGTGGGAGTCGGGTGCCAGGGGCCTGTTGAGGGTGGCCACCCTCCCGGACCCGCTCAAGCGCGGAAGCTAGCGGTGACCAGGGTGTCCGACATGCCTGCCTCCTGAGACCACGGTGAACAAGAGCCAGGGTCTGGGGCAGGGTCCGCGGAGATTGCGTCATCTCTGACGGGACGACTAAAGGGTATCATCTTCGGCTATCTCACTTTGTCCACCGGAGCCCGTCAGGCGCGGAGGTAGGCGAGCACGGCAAGCACGCGGCGGTGGTCCTCAGCGACCGGACTCAGGTCCAGCTTCATGAAGATGCTCCGGACGTGGGATTCCACGGTCTTGCCGGTGAGGTAGAGCTTCTCTGAGATGGCCTGATTGGATCTCCCCTCTGCCATGAGTGAGAGGACGTCCCGTTCCCGGCCCGTCAGCCTCCCGAGAGGGTCGTGCACCCTTCGCCGGCCGACCAGCTGCGCCACGACGGACGGGTCGATTGCCGATCCACCGTCGCCCACGCGGCGGACCACGTCGGCGAACGCCGCAAGATCGGAGACGCGGTCCTTGAGCAGGTAGCCGATACCGTCGGTTCCGAGCTCCAGCAGGGCGAGGGCATGCTCGGTCTCGACGTACTGGGAGAGGACGAGGATGTTGACATCGCGGTGTTCCTCCCGGATCTGCCGTGCGGCCACCAGTCCTTCGACGGTATGGGTGGGGGGCATGCGGATATCGACGATGGCCAGTTCTGCGGGATGGGCACCGAGTTCCCGGAGCAACGCCTGGCCGTCGCCTGCCTGGGCGACGATCTCGAACCCGACCTCGGCGAGCACCCGGGCCAACCCCTCGCGGAAGAGCACCGAGTCGTCGGCAAGGATCAGTCGCACGGAATCCTCGCCGTCACCTGCGTGCCACCGCCCGGGGGGCTCGCCACGCTCAGCGCTCCGCCCACGGCGGCGGCTCTGTCGGCCAGGCCACACAGTCCCGACCCCCGCGACGGGTCCGCTCCGCCCACGCCGTCATCAAGGACGCTGACCTCCAGGTGTTCGTTGCAACGGGCAACTGTGATGGTCACCGAAGATGCCCGAGCATGCTTGGCTGCATTGGCGAGCGCCTCGGAGACGATGAAATACGCGGTAGCCTCGACCGTCGCGGGCAATCGTTCGCTCAGCGCTCCGGCAACGTGGGTTGGGACGGGTGACCGCTCCGCAAGGGAGAGCAGGGCAGGGCGGAGGCCCCCTTCGGTCAGGACGGCGGGGTGGATGCCTCGAGCCAGATCCCTGAGGTCCCTGAGCGCCAGCGACAGCTGGTCGCCCAGCCCCTCGAGCGCCGAGGCAACCGCAGGATTGGCCGAGCGGGTTGCCCGGGCTCGCACGGCACCCAGCTCGAGGGCCATGGTCACGAGGCGCTGCTGCGCGCCGTCGTGCAGGTCTCTCTCGATTCGCCGGCGCTCGGCGTCGGTGGCCTCGACGATCCGGGTACGCGAGGCCTCGACCTCCTCCAGCTTCGCCCGCAGCTGGGCGTGGAGCCGCTCGTTGTCGAGCGCGAGGGAGGCGGCGGCTCCGACCGCCTCGATGAGCTCGGGCTCCTGGTCGAGGTGGCGGTCGTGCACCAGCGCGCCGATAGGTTCCTCTCCACGCTTGAGGACCGTCAACGTGAGCGGAGCCGGGAGGCCGGAGAGCAGGACCCTCCTGCCCTCCAGGTCGACAAACGCCTGTCGATCCGGCCACCAGTAGGCCAGCTGGACGCTCGGATCGCCGAGTGCCACGGCGAGGGCCCCCTGCAGCTTGCCCGGTGGGGGTGTCTCCCCCAGTTCGAGGAGAAGACGGCTCACCGCCATCTGCGCCAGGCGACTTTGCAGGAGCCCGGCAAGGAAGGCGAACGACAGTGCAAGGATGCCGACCTGCGCAGCTCCGTACAGCGCGTGCTGAACGGCCGGGGCAGCCCGGGAAGCGCCGGCAACGTCCACGCCAACGAACAGGCAGACAACCCCCGCACCGACCGTCAGCACGGGGGCCAACGTCCGGCGAGCCGGCGGCGTCGCCTTCGCCAAACGGCGGACGAGCATCCCCAGGACGACGATGCTGAGGGCCGCGAGCACCGCATCGTGCAGCGTGCTCAGGATCGTGTGCGCCGCCGGGCTGTGGAAGATCAAGGCCGCATTGGCGGTGCATCGCGCACGGGTGCCCCCCGTCACACCGCACCGCGCCTGGCCCGTCGGGTCCAGGGCCAGGGTCCGCAGGCCCGACAAACCGAGGATGGCGCCGTAGATCGAGCCGACGATGATCCGTTCGGCACGTGACTCCAGGCGACCCGTGGGGAAGGCGAACACGAGCTGCGCCAGGACGGCGACGGGTAGCTCCGAAAGCCAGGCGCCCAGGGCGAAGGCGACGGGGTTGCCGAGGAATCGCAGGTTGCCCGCATACCAGCTCAGGCCGGTTGCCGTGAGGAGCCACCCCGTTCGGTTCGCAGGACGCCGCCAGGACGCAAGGAACCCGGTGAGCAGGAACGCCCATCCCACCGCGAGATCGACGACTCCTCTCCACGTGGCGGGATAGGAGGACCACGATCCGAGCTCGAGGGCCAGGCCCAGGCCCAACCCGGCGACAAGGAGCGCCGCCTGCGCAGCGCGAGGGTGGCCGGCAAGTCCCCGCCCCTGAACGCCCTCCGCTGTACCCGCCTGCGCCACGACCGTGACCCTTGCCTCCTCGTCCGGGATGAAGGGCTGACCCCCAACCGATCCCGACAAAAGTTCAGGGACAGCACTGAGCCGGATTGGGTGTGGGCACTGATGACCCCGGAAGCCCCCCGGCCTAGCGTTTGACACGGTAACTCACCGCAAGCCGATCGAGAAAAGGAGGCTACGGATGTCGGTGTTCAAACGCAGCGCGTTGGGATTGTCGTTGGTGGCATGCGCCACGTTGATGCTCTCCGCAATAGCAGGCTCGGCACATGCGTCGGGCGGGGCGGTGATCCGCAACTATCAGAGCGGAAAGTGCCTGGACGCAGACGCCAACTACCTCAGCCAGAACGGGGACCGGGTCCAGCTCTGGGACTGCAACGGCGGCGACAACCAGAAGTGGTACCTCGAACCCATCAACCCCAACGACCCGTCGCAGCTCCGCCTGAGGAATGTCGCCGACGACAAGTGCCTGGACGCGGATGCCAACAACATCGACAACAACGGCGACAAGGTGCAGCTCTGGGCCTGTGGGGGCGGAACCGAACAGAAGTGGCGGGTGTACACCGGGTCAAGCAACGTCCTGGTCTTCCAGAACCTGGCGAACGGCAAGGTTCTCGATGCCGACGCCAACGGGATCAACAACAACGGCGACCGGGTCCAGGTGTGGGACTGGTGGGGTGGCGCAAACCAGATCTGGCAGAACTAGAGGGCCCTCGTGGACGTTTGGCGTTTTTTCGTTCGAGGCGAACAAATTTTCGCCAAACGTCGGGACCGGGCTGATTCCTCCACTCGACGAGCCCACCGGCAGCATGCGACCTCGTGTCGTACCACCCTCAAGGTGCCCTTCTGACTTGGGGAAGTGGGCCGTCGAGATGGAGCACGCGATCCAGCGCCAGCTCGAGATCGTCGTCGGAGGCATCGGTGCCGGGAGGGGCGAGGTTGTCGACAAGCCATGCGAGGCGCCAGCCGGGCAGGCTCCGCCATACCTGACCAAGCTTGCCGAGGATGCGCTCCCTTCGCTCAGGATCAGCCGCTTGCCCAGGAGGCTTGTTCAAGGCACTCAGATCCTTTGCGGCGGCCGCCCGTGACAGGCATCGCACGAGTCTCCAGCCTTCCCGCAGCCCCGAGCGGTTGGGTACGTACTGGCGATCTCGCTCCGGTGCTGACGGCACAGAGTCGCCCGGACCGGGGCGACCCCTCCTGCCTCGTCATGGGCCTGCTCCCAGCAGATGGTGAGGAAAGTGGATCCCCGGTCCGCAGGCCGCAGCGGCGCCCTCCTCATGCCGGCCCCTGCAATCTCCGTATACGGTTTGGACACCACGGGTTCGTGGTTGCCCACGCGCCTGTTCGCACTGCGCTCGCTCCTGACTCCCCGATTGCCGGTGTGAGTCGTCAGGCTACGAAGGATCAACTGGCCGGGCAGTAGCCAGCGTGGGGGCCAAAGACTGACCCGCCGAGGCTCGACTATGGAGCCGGTGCGGCTTCGATCTCGGCGAGCAGCATGCGCAAGGTCAGGCTGTGCCGTTCGGGTGGGAGCTTGCGCAGCGCCTCGCGGCCGTAGGCAATGCCTCCTGCGCGGTCCCCGGCACGAGCGAGCATCAAGCCGCGGTGCAGGTCGATGTGGGTGGCGAAACGGGGAAGGGAGGCCGGCAGATTCCGCATGGCCACCTCCTGCTCCACAACGGCGGCACGCTCGTGGCCGAGCCTTGCGAGCAGGAGACTGGCGAAGACGGCCATGCGCCATTCGGGAATGGCGAAGTCGGACTGCTGCTCCTCCGAACCCGCCACGTCGAACACCTTGCAACCTTGTTGAAGCAGGCGCAACGCTTCCCGTTCGTCACCTCGGATGGCTGCTATGTGCGCCTTGCTCATAACGGCATTCAGCATTCCGAGCGACGGCCTGTCGCTGATCGCAAGCGCCTGGTTCGCAAAACGCTCCGCCACGGGCAGGCAGGCCCCCTCATACCCGAGGGCGATCGCAGCTCTGCCTCGGACCCATACACGCGAGGCGTCATCTTCTGACCGGTCGGCCGCTGTGGCGGCCATTCTGTACCACTGGACCGCCTTGGAGCCGTCGGTTCCGGGGATCGTCTTCCCGTAGAGGGTCATCAGACGCGATGCCACAGCCCACAATGCCGGCTCCTCGAGCTGTTGCTGAAGCGCGACGAGATCGCCGGTCAAGTGCTGTTGCATCTCCGCTGCCCCCAGCGACATGTAGTCACGGCCGTACCGAGCGATCTTGTCCTGCCATTTATCCGGGGTCAGGCGGCGGTTTGTCAGGGCGGCCGCAAAGCCCGCCTCGATGAGATCCGACGCCACGATGGGCGCGATCAGCGTTGCGGCAACGCTTTTGACAAAGTCTCGGCGGTGCACATCTGCCCCTTCCAGCGTTTCCAGCGGCACTTGAAGGACCGTTGCCAGATGCCGCATCCAGAAGGGCCCGGGCCTCCGCTTGCCGTTTTCCCACCTGGACACGTCCTCACGGCTGACCGTGGCATGTTGTGAGGCCTCGCACAACGCGGACGCCAGTCGCCCCTGGGACCAGCCCAAGGTCGATCGTAGCTCACGAATCAGCGCACCAACCGACATACAACCTCGTGGCCACTACAGTGGCTACTAGACGGAGGGCGACACCTTACGGGCTGGTGAGAGAGCGGCCTGGTGCAAGCGATTTCAGCTTCCACATCGATCTCCGACCTGCCCGGGAGGCTCTGAGCGGTACGGGTGTTTCACCACCTCAGCGATCCTACCCGGCCCGGCGAGCTGCCGAAGTTTCGTAACTATTCGCTGCTGGACGACGAAAAGTGACGGAACTTCCCCGAGTGAACGCCCCTTCGATGTGATAGCGAGAGGGCTTTTCCGCAGGCGGCCTTCAGTGGTTGCGGTCGGACAGCGACCGCTTCACCTGGAGGCCCTTGCGCAGTGCGGTCTTCGCCGCTGCGGCCGCCTTGGGGTGCTGGGCCGAGAGGCCGGTCAGCCGCCGTGCGACGGCGAGGCTCGCTGGGCTGATGCCATCCATCGGGTCGGGGGTGGGCGGCGCCTCGACCGGGCCGTCGCCTCCCTCGACCACCATGGCCCGCACCGCCTCGCACTGCGCCCTCGTCGCCGTCAGGGCACGCTCGAGCTTCTCGTAGCGTGCCCGGAGCAGGTTGAGCTCCCGCGCCAGGCCCTGGTACTCCTGCAGCAGGGTAGCGTTGACCGCCTGGGAGGCGGCGAGCTGGCGGCCTGCCTGATCGGCGGCCCAGCCGAGGTCGAGGAGTTGTTTGGAGACCTCGTGGGGCGTGTAGTCGTCCAGGCAGCTGACCGGCACCGCCAGGACCGGGGCGAGCTCCGCGTCCTCTTTCCGGACGTAGTAGCGATTGAGCCCGTCGAAGGCTGCGAAGAGGTACCCCGCCTCGAGGAGGATGCCCTCCCACTGCTCGTGGGTCGGGATGGTCGTCGTCGGCTCCGTCGCCTCGACCACGACGATGCGCGGCCGCCATTTCTCCCAGTCGCCGCCGGCCAGGACCTCCCGCTCGTGGCCCTCGACGTCGACGGAGAGGAAATCGATCGTTGCGGGGGCGTGGCGCTCGCAGAGCTGGGCGAGGGTGAGGGTGGCGACGGTGCGCCCCGGTGCGGGATGCCCGGCCTCCCGGTGGCGGGCGGCGTTGGCCTCCGACAGGGTCGACCCGCCGGAGAGGTCGGGCGGGAGCTCGTAGAGGGTCAGCTCGCCCTCGGTGTCGGAGACGGCGACGTTGAGGTTGACGTCCCGCTGCCGCTCGGCTGCGAGCAGGGCGAAGGGGTGCGCCCCCGGCTCGACGTTGATGCCGTGCCAGCCGAGCTCGTAGAAATGCTTGGTGACGGAGTTCCGGACCGGCTCGTTTGCGCCGACGTCGATGTAGAAGCCGGGCTTGCCCCTTGGAAAGGCGCGGTCCAGCAACACGTCCTCGTGGTTCTGGGCATAGCTCACCATCGTCATCGGGCATCCGCCCTCTCTCGCTCGTCCGACCATGCGGCGGCCCTCCGCACCCCTTCCTGGGGGTCCTCCCGCAGCCTCGCCAGGGCGTCGACCACCTGGGGGTGGGCAAGGAACGCCTCATCGAACGTTGCCAGCGCCCCGGCGATGTACCGCCGGCAGTGCGGGTTGTCGTGCCCGCTCTCGACCAGGACCTTGGTGAGGCGCTCGTCGGTGGTCATCCTGGGGGACACGATCCAGCCGCTCAGGCCCGGGGGGCGTCGCTTGAGGGCGATGCAGTTGGCGACGGTCTCGATCTGGGGCTCCCCCGGCCCCAGGCGGGTGAGGCGTCCCGGGTCGACGAGGTAGCTCACGTAGCCGAGCGACTCGAGCGCGGCGACGAGCTCGTGGGGGCTGCAGCCGGCCAGCTCGAGGGTGTGGGCGTTGGACTCGTACAGCACCGGCGGCGCGTCGGGGCCACCGAGCAGCCGGGCCATCCCGGCGAGGGCATCGACCTCGCTGCCCTCCACGTCCATCTTCACAAACGAGGCGCCCTCCCAGCCCACGGCCGCCACCAGCTCGTCGACCGTGACGGCGGGGACGTCGACGGCCCCGGCCGTGGGCTCCCAGGCGACATGACCCCAGGGCCCGTTGGGGACGAACGCTGCGGTACCGGGCGCGGCTGCGACCACCGCGTTCACCACGTGGAGGTCGTGGAAGCCGTTGCGCCACACCGCAGAGCGCAGCAGGGCGGCATTCGTGGGCGACGCCTCCACCGCCAGTGCCGCGCACCCGGCCGCCGACGCCGCCAGGGAGAAGACACCCACGTGCGCCCCCAGGTCGAGGACCCGGTCGCCCGGGCTCACGAGCTGCAGCATGAGGCTCAGCAGGTGCTCGTCGAGCACGCGGCCGTTGTCGTACCACATCACATTGTTCGTCCGGTCCGACTCCAGGACGACCACGAAGCCGACGCCCTCGGGCAGCGTCACCTCCTTGGACCGCCACGCCGGGGATTCGAGATCGGGTAGGGACGCCAGGTTCGGCTCCGCTGCCCGCACATCCAGTTCGCTCGCGAGCCGGTCGATGTCCCCGAGGCTTGCGTCGGTGGCTTCCCGGCCGGCGTCGACCACGGCCAGGAGCTCGTCGATGCGGGCGAGGCGGGTGACCGGAGGGGTTTCCGTCGCCTCGGGCGACGGCGCGGGCGCGGCCGCCACCGCCGGCAGGGGAGCCGGAGCCGGGGCGGGTGCTGAAGCGGGCGCCGACCTGGCGCCGAGCTCCGCCACGACGCTGCGGTTGTACTCGCTGATCCCGGCGAGCACCGACGCCGGCGGCTTCGCCCAGGCGTTGTCGGTGGCGGGGTAGCGCTCCGTCTTGCGCAGCGTCAGGTGCACCGAGGTGAAGACGTAGTCCTCCTGGAAGAGGACCAGGTGCGGGAACTCCCAGAAGTTGAAGTCGGGTCTCGGGTCCGCCGACTCCCGCTGCGCCTTGAGGTCGGCGTCGTAGTGCTCGATCACGATGTTGAGGTCCCAGGGCTTGGCGAGGGTCTCGTCGGAGACGTCGATGTCGATCTCGTCCACGAGCTCGAGGCCGCTGGCCTCCACGATGTAGCGCAGCAGGTTCTCCTTCGAGAACAGCAGGGTCATGCCGGGCCAGCCGATGCCCCCCGGGGGGCCGGTCAGGCGGAACTCGGTCGACAGCGAGAGCACGCCGCCGGGCTTCAGCACCCGCCCCATCTCGTAGGCGGCGTACGCAGCGTCCTGAAGCTCGCCGAAGTGCTCGATGGAGCCCGAGGAGAAGATCCCGTCGAACATGCCGTCTGGATAGCGCAGCGCCCGCCCATCCATGTGCTGGACGACGAGCCGGTTGACGTCGAACGGGTAGGGCGCCACCGCCTGCGGCTCGGCCAGCATGACGGGCGGCGCCAGCGGCATCCACGCCCCCGGAAGCAGGTAGCGGTCGGTGGCGAAGACCTGCTTGGCCCGCGTCGTCAGGTAGAAGAGCGTGTCCTCGACCCCCGCCGCGACCCCGAGCACCACTGACTCCGGCCCCAGCGCGCCGAAGTGGTCGAGGGCCCGCACGGCCATCGCCACCTCCCAGTCCTTCCGGTGCTCCGCCCCCTTCGGGTAGCCGGCGGGGAGGTGGGGGACCTTGTGCGCGCAGACCTCGCGCATCACGGAGGCGAGACCGGAGTCGTCGAAATCCTCGATCTCCACGACCTTGTTGAAGGGGACCATCAGTCAGTTCTTCCGGCGGTTCTTGTGACGACTTCCAGGTAGCGCTCGGCCATGCGCCCGATGCTACCTTCCCGCTCGTAGAACGTGCGGGCATCGGCGGCCATCCTCGACCGCAGCCCCGGGTCGCCCGCCAGGGACAGCAGCGCCTCGGTGAGGGCCGGCACCTCGCCGTCCACCGGGACACGGCGGACCACCCCGTCGGGGAAGAACCGCCACTCCGGCAGGTCGTTGATGACGACGGGGCGGCCCGTGGCGATCGCCCGCGTCAGCGTTGCCGACATATGGGTGTTGAGCGGCGTCCGGAGGTTGACGATGACGTCCGCCGCCTTCAGGTAGGCATCGAACCGGTTGCGCTCCACGTGGCCCGTGAACTGGACCCGGTCCCCGAACCCCAGGTTGGCGGCCAGCTTCTCCAGCTCCTCCACGTAGCGCTCCTGGAGTGCCCGCCCGACGACGAGCAGCACGGCGTCGGGCCGCTGGGCCGCCAGCCCTGCGAAGCCACGGATGCAGGCCTCGAGGCGCTTGGACTGGTGGACGATCCCGTAGGTCCCCACGACGAATGCGTCGAGCGGTACGTCCGGCAGCGTGCACCGGGCCAGCCGCGGGGCCGTCGTGACGTCGCCGGCGCACGGGTCGTCGACCCCCATCGGGACCACCCACGGGTTGGCGCCCGGGTGGGCCGCCCGGAGCTGGTCGGCCGCCGCATCCAGGTGGACGATCTGGGCGAGGCTGGCGCCGATCACCGGCTCCAGCATCGGGTGGGCGCACAGGAAGGCCCACAGAGATCCCACGTCGGCTCGGTCGATGGCGTCGAACTCCTGGAGCGCCGCCCGGCCCTCCAGCTCAGCTACCGCGGAGCGGAACGCCTCGTCGTCGCCGTGCTCGTGCGCCCACGTGTAGAGGACGTGGCTCCACATCATGTCGTGGAGGACGACGATGCCCGGGTGCGTCCGGAGCGCCTCGGACATGTAGTGGTGGAACATCGACCCGCCCACCTGGTAGATCACCGCGTCGAAGGGGTCCTGGGCCGCCCGCCTTCCGAACGCCGTGAAGTGCCGCACCGGATACCGGTCGAGGCACTCGTTCGCGGGCAGGTAGCCGTCGTCGACGAACACCTCCAGCTCGCAGTGGGGGCTGAGGCCCTCCAGCAGCTCGGCGGCGTAGTCGGCGATCCCGCTCTGGGCCGGCGGCAGGGGCGTCCACACCGCGAGCCGTAGGCGGTCCGACGGTGCAGGGGGGGGCGGCCGGGCTGCCGCCTCGTAGCTGCGCAGGGTCGCATCGGCGAGTTGGCGGGGGCTGAACCGCTTGACCTGCTCGAAGCCTCTCTCCCGAAGCTCGGCCCGTAGGCCGGGGTCCCGGTCGAGGCGGGCGATCGCGGCGGTGAAACCGGCGACGTCGTCGGGGTCCACGAGGATGCCGGCGTCGCCCCCCGCCTCGGGCATCGACGACGACGTCGTCGTCACGACCGGGGCGCCGCAGGCCATCGCCTCGACGATGGGCAGGCCGAAGCCCTCGTAGCGCGAGGGGTGGACGACGACGGTCGCCCGGTTGTAGAGCCCGCACAGCTCGGCGTCGGAGACCACACCGGTCAGGACGATGTCGTCCGCGATGCCCGCCTCCTCCGCCAGGCCCATGACCAGCCTCCGGGTGTCGTCGCTCAGGTAGCAGCAGATGACGAGCGGGAGCTCCGTCCGGTCCGCGGCGGGTAGGGCGCCGTAGGCCTTGAGGAGCGTCTCGAGGTTCTTGGCGTAGTGCGGATAGGTGACGGTGAGGACGTACCGGGCCGGCAGGCGGAGGCGGTGCTCGAGGCCGAGGAGCACCTTGCGGAGCAGGTGGTCGGGGAGCCGCCGGAACACGGCGTCGGGGATCGGCCAGGCGCGGTCGATCCGCTCCGGGGGGATGCCGCAGTGCTCGACGGCATCCCGCCCGGCGGCGTCGGAGATGGCGAGGACCCGTGCCGCGCCCGTCACCAGCCGCAGGGTCCGCAGGTAGTGGTCCCGAGCGAGGGCGTCGTAGACCGTGGTCCCGTAGTAGTGATCAGCGAAGATCAGGGGGATGGCGTCGTAGAACGTCGCCACCGTGGGGCAGACGTCGAACTGCAGGAGGAGGGGGTACTCGAGCAGGAAGGGGGTCGTGGCGTGGTAGACGTCGAGGTCGAGGCTCGCCAGCCAGGTCTGGTAGTCCTCGGCGAGGCGCAGCAGGACGTCGGTGTGCTGGGGGTCCCGCGGGAGGCGCGGCGGCGAGAACACCTCGATCGAGGTGTTCTCCGCCTCGAGGACCTCGGGGACGACGAGCGACAGGTCGTTGCCGCGGTTGGCCAGCAGCACGTACTCGTTGCGGTCGTCGACGTCGAGGACCGCGCGGAGCTGCTGCTGGGTGTACCGGCCCATCCCCCGGGTCACGAGTGCGGGGCCGACGGAGAGGATCCGGTAGTCGATGCCGACACGCATGAATGGGCGGTAGGCTAGCACCCCAGTGGAAATCACCGCCGAATCCGACGCGCTCGTCGTCCTGTCGCGGCTCCTGTCGGAGCGCCTCGTCGTGGTCGACGTCGGTGCCCGCTGGGGGTTCGCCCAGGCGTGGGACCGGCTGCGGGAGAAGTGCCTGACCATCGGCTTCGAGCCCGACGAGGAGGAGTGCGCCCGCCTCAGCGAGATCCACCGGGGCGACCAGCGGATGCGCTTCGTCCCCGTGGCGCTCGGCGCCCAGACCGGCCTGGCGACGCTCTACCTCACCCGGGACCGCAAGGGTTGCTCGATCTACCCGCCCGCCACCGAGGCGGTGACCCGGCACCCCGGGCTCACCGACGGCCAGCTCGAGGACACCTCGCTGATCGAGCTGATGGCCCTCGACGACTGGTGCGCTTCGGAGGGGGCGTCCCTGGGGATTGGACGGGTCGACGCCATGAAGATCGACACCCAGGGGTCCGAGCTCGACGTGCTCCGGGGGGCCGAAGCCACGCTCGAGGGTGTCCGGCTCATCGAGGTCGAGGTCGAGTTCAACGAGCTCTACGAGGGCATCGCCCTCTTCCCCGAGGTCGACCAGTACCTGCGGCAGCAGGGCTTCGTGCTCTGGAAGCTGGGCAACCTCGCCCACTACGCCCAGGCCGGGATGCGGACCGAGTGGCAGACGACCGAGACGATCCACTACGACGACGTCACGTCGTCCTATCCCGCCGGCGCCGGCCAGCTCTTCTGGGCCAACGCCGTCTACCTGAAGAAGGACTGCGCCTACCCCGATCACGAAGCTGGCTGGCAGAGCCTTGTCCGGGATGCCTGCGTCACCAGCGCCCACAGGCTGTTCGACCTCTCGAGTCTTGCACTGGAGCTGGCCCGCAAGACCGCCCCCGCCGACGTCGGAGCCGAGATCGACGCCGCCCTGTCGGCCGAGCTGCTCCAGATCCGCCGGGAGAAGGAGCTCGTCGAGCGCTCCGCCGAGCTGACGGGCACCTTCCGGATCGACTTCGCCGACCCCTCGTTCGTCGGCGGCGGCTGGTACCCGCCTCAGGTGCTGCCCTACGGCGGTGTCCGCTGGAGCGGTCCGGGCCGGGACGCCTGGGTCGACCTGCCGGTGGCGCTGCGGCCGGGCACGAGGATCGAGCTGCTGGCGGTCGGCTTCATGACACCGCAGATCGCCGAGGCCCTGGCGTTCGATCTCAACGGGGTGCCGGTCCGGCTCATGACCTCCCCGCACGAGCACGGGACGGTGTACTCGGGCGTGGTGCCGGAGGCCTACCGCTCCTCCCGGCGTTTCACCCGCCTGATGATGCACACGCTGGCCCCGGTGCGATGGAACGCCGCCAACCCCGAGAGCGACGACGACACCGAGCTGGGGGCCGCCCTGTCCTGGATCCGCCTCACCGCCCCCGACACCGAATAGGGGTCCTCAGCTCTCCCGAGCGTCCTCCAGGAACGTCGGGGATGCGGGGTTCAGATGCCGCAGGCCCTGAACGGCCTCGAATGCCGCGTCGGCGGACGCGATTGCCCACCGTTGCCGGCGCGCGCTGGCCGCCAGTACCGCATCGAAGGCACCGAGGCGCTCGGTGGTCTGGAACAATTCCAAACCATCCATGAGGTCTTCGAACTCGGGGTGGACCAATGGGCTCAGGCCGATAGCCGCGCTGCGGGCGACGGCCGCAGCGTCTTTCCGGGAGCGGCGCCGAGCGCGGACGTGGGCGAACTCCTGAAGGACCTCAACCGTCGTCGTCGCTCTGACCCGACCCTCTTCCACAAGCCGCAGTAGCTCGCGGCAGGGCGTCCGGAGGGCATGGTCGGTTCCCACTGCATAGACCAGCACCGTGGTGTCCACCAGGATCACGCGAGACGCCGGCTCCTGATGTCATCCAGCTCCCGACGGAGCTCATCGGTGTCCGGCACCGGCATCGGTTCGGCATCGAGCAGCGCCCGGAGGGCCGCCCTGCGCTCCTGGTCGCGGCCGGGATAGCGCTCGTCAATGGCCTCGCGAACCAGCGTGCTGACGGAGACCTGGCGCCGGCTGGCTTCGTCCTCCAAGCGGGACCACCGTTCCTCGTCGATGAGAATCTGCAGTCGACGGTCTAACATGCTCATATAGTAGCAGGTGCCGAGCCTACGGGTGGCTCCAGCCGCGCAGAAGAAATCGAGATTCTGTTTGACCACCTTATACGTGGTCAAACAGAAAAAGAATTCTAGAGTTGCGTTGTGGAGCGCTAGCCTAGGCTGGAGAGGTGGTCGAGCAGGATCGCTCGGGCTTTGTCGGGGTGGAAGTGGCGCAGGCGCACCCGGCCCCGCTCCACAAGGTCCTTGCGCAGCGGCTCGTTCGTGAGGATCTCGTGCATCGCCTCGGCTGCCACGAGCGTGCCGTCGTCGGGGCCGATCATGAGGCCGGCGTCCTCCAGGGTGCCGGGGATCGCCCCGCAGGCGCGGGCCAGGATCGGCTTCTCGAACGCCATCGCCTCCAGCAGCGGCACGCAGAACCCCTCGTGCTCGCTGAGCGTGACGAACGCGTCGGCCCGGCGGTAGTAGGCCGCCAGCTCCGCCTCGGTCACGGGGCTGCGGATGATCCCGCAGTGCGTGAGGTTCAGCTCCTCGATGAAGAACTGCAGGACCTCCTTGTAGCGGGGGAGGCGGGGGGCGCCGATGAGAAAGAGGTGGGCCTCGGGCAGCAGGTAGGTGCAGAGGGCATGGAAGGCCTGCAGCAGCACGTGCGGCTGCTTGTGCGGCAACAGCTGGCCGACGAAGAGCAGGACCGGGCCCGGCACCTCGCTCTGCCACCGGACGGTCTCCGGGTGGGGCGTCACGTCCAGCAGCCGGCTGGGGTCGACGAT
Source organism: Actinomycetota bacterium (assembly GCA_025963875.1). Classification (GTDB taxonomy): domain Bacteria; phylum Actinomycetota; class CADDZG01; order JAHWKV01; family JAOPZY01; genus JAOPZY01. The sequence continues at coordinate 33,662 of JAOPZY010000231.1, read as the reverse complement.
CAGGGGTGCGACCTTCACGTCGCGGTAGCCGTGCGACTCGAGGTCGGCGGCGTTGAAGCACGACACCGCCAGCGGCAGCGAGACGCGCTCGCGGAGCATCTCGAGCTCTCGCCGCCCCTGCTCGAGGAGGGCGGCGAAGCCGGGGTCGTAGGGGGCGAACGGCTCCGCGGGGGACATGTTGTGGTACAGCATCGCCAGCGGCTCGGGACGGCGGAGGAGGAACCTCGTCACCTCGGCCTGGCCGATGGAGGCGTGGTAGAGGATGGCGAGGTCGGGGCGGGGCGCCGGGAAGTGGTCGAGTGGCAGCACGTCGCCCAGGAGCTTGGGGTCGATGAAGCGGGCGTACAGGTTGGACCGGCCCCCGTCCCGCCGCAGCAGCTTGCGGGTCTCGAAAGCGGCATTGGTGATGGCGTCCCCGGGGGACGCGGTGACGACGACCTGATGGATCTCCATGACCTGGGGCCAGAGCATACGTAGACTCTGCGCTGTGGGCCACGGGGGCAGCTACGAGGAGGTCGTGGAGCGGGCTCGGGCCGCGGCCGCGGCCAAGCGGCTTTCGGGCGAGGTGCCCGAGGGCACCGGGGCCGCGCTCGACCGGCTCTTCCTCGAGGTAGCGCCCGGCGGGGCCCGGCCGGAGGGCGAGGGTCTGGAGGCCGTGGTGGACATGCTCGGGCGGTACCGGTACGACCCCTCGATCGCGCTGGCCTCGGGGCCGGGGCTACGGGGCATGGTGGCCGGGCTCGCCAAGCGGGCGCTGCGCCCGGTGACGGTATGGACGCTGCGCCACCTGACGGACCAGCTCAACGCCTACCACCTCGCCGAGACGGAGGTGCTTCGGGCCATCGTTCAGACCCGGGAGGCAGAGGGCGGCGATAGGGGAGTCCCAGGCTGACCCGGATCTTCCAGCTCGTCCCGTTCCTCGAAAGCGCCGATGCCATCGGGGATCACGCCCGGAGCCTGGCGAAGGTCCTCGGGGCTTCCCACGGGGGCTTCGTGGTGCAGCAGGCCGCGCCGGAGCGTACCCCCGGAGCCGTCCACTACCGGGACGCGGACATCCGGCCCGACGACGTGCTCGTCTACCACGCCGCCCATGCCTCGCCGCTCGGCGCATGGCTCGCCGGGGTGGACGCGGTCAAGATCGTCGACTACCACGGGATCACGCCGCCCGAGTTCGTCCGTGCGTACGACCCGGGCCTGGCCGTCGCCCTGTCGAAGGCGAGGGCGGAGCTGGAGCCGCTGGCAGCCGGCACCACGCTGGGCATCGCCCACTCCCGCTACATGGAGCGGGAGCTGGAGGGGATCGGGTTCCGGAACACCGCGACGCTGCCGTTGCTCGTCGATCCAGCCCGGCTTGCGGCACCGCCCGACGTCGCCACGGCGGCCAGGCTGCGTGCCGGGAAACGGGGACATGACCTCCTCTTCGTCTCCCGCATGGCCCCAAACAAGCGCATCGAGGACCTCCTGAAGGTCTTCGCCGTCTACCGCCGGGCGTGGGACCGCGACGCACGGCTGTTCGTAGTGGGGCGCCCCGACACACGGGCCTACGTCGAGGCGCTGCAACGCTTCGCCGGTCGCCTGGGGGTGGAGGAGGTGCACTTCGCCGGCAGGGTGTCGGACCCGGCGCTTGCCGCCTACTACGCAAGCGCGGACGTCTTCGTCTCGATGAGCGAGCACGAGGGCTTTGGCCTGCCGTGGGTCGAGGCGATGGCGTCCGGGATCCCGGTGATCGCCTACGCCGCCGGCGCGCTGCCCGAGACGGTCGGCCACGCCGGCATCTTCTTCACGGAGAAGCGCTACGAGGACGTGGCGGCCCTCGTCGACGCGGTCGTGGGGGACCCGGCCCTCCGGGCACGCCTGGCCGCTGCGGGTCGTGAGCGGGTCGCCGCATTCGGCCCGGCGCAATTCGAGGCCCGGGTCCACCAGCTGTTCGGCGCCTGGTTCCAACCCGCAGCGTGAGGGTCACCTATGTCGCGCAGCGCTACGGCCCCCAGATCGTCGGGGGGGCCGAGGCAGCCTGCCGCCAGTTCGCCACCCGTCTGGCCGCCCGGGGGGTGGACGTGACGGTGCTCACCAGCGCCACGACCGACGCCGTCACCTGGGCGAACAACCTGCCAACGGGATCCTCCACCGACGAGGGCGTCCAGGTGCTGCGCTTCCCCACGGCGGCCCCGCGGGCCCCCGGCTTCGAGCGCCTGTCCGACCGGGTCCTTTCCACCACCGACCCCGATCCCGCGCTGGTCGCCCGCTGGGTGCGGGACCAGGGGCCGCTGGTGCCGTCACTCATCGAGGACATCCGGTCGAGGGCTGACGAGCCCGATCTCTGGATCTTCTACACCTACCTCTACTACCCGACGCTCGTCGGTCTCCCGCTGGTGGCGGAGCGTTCGATCCTGCATCCCGCCCTCCACGACGAAGCCCAGGCGCGCCTGCCCATCGTGCGCACCGTGGTGCGCTCGGCCGCCGGCCTGTACCTGCACTCGCCGGAGGAGTGGGAGCTCATCCTGCGCCTGATGGGATGGCCGCCGGGCAAAGCTGGTCTCGTCGGCCTCGGCGTCGAGGAGGGCAAGGGGGACCCCGAGGCATTCCGCACCCGGGTAGGCCTGGGCGACGACCCCTACCTCATGTACCTCGGCCGGGTCGAGGACGGCAAGGGCACCACCGACCTGGCCAGGATGTTCGCCGCCTTCAAGCGACGTCACCCGGGCCCCCTGAAGCTGGTGATCGCCGGCCCCGTGGTCCAGGCCCCGCCGCCCCATGACGACATCGTCGTGCCCGGCATCCTCGGCGACGACGAGCGCTGGGGTGCTCTGGAGGGGGCGACTGCCTTCGTCCACCCCTCGCCGGCCGAGAGCTTCGGCATCGTGCTCCTCGAGGCCTGGACCAAGGCGAAGCCGGTCCTCGTCAACGGCCACTGCGCCGTGACGGCCGGGCATGCCCGGCGCTCGCGGGGGGGGCTGGCCTACCGCGATTACGCCGACTTCGAGGCCGCGCTGGAGATCCTGCTGGGGGAGCCGCAGACCGCGGCGACCCTCGGTGCGAACGGCCTGGCCTACGCCGAAGGGTTCGGCTGGGACTCGGTCATGGACCGGTACCAGTTGTTCCTGGAGCGAGTGGCGGAGGGTCGGGGGGACAGCGAAGAAGTTTTGTAAGTGGCCACCGGATCCTGACCAACCCCGTGTGGATGAGAGAACCTTAACTAACTAGAGGACCTTCTTTGGGTGATAAGTGGTCAATATGGCGGCTATTCACCCAAAGATTAGCGAGGGGTACCGACAGAGCTCGGCGTCGACCCGGCCTACGCTCCTGGAGCGGGTGGCGGACCCGGCACGGCTTACTTGGTGAAGCTGGCCGTGGCGGTGGCCGCGACGTTGGGCGTGGGCGTTGCCGTGAGGGTATCGGTCGACCAGTTGGAAGTCTCGCTCTTGAACGTGATCTCTCCACCCACGCTGCCGTCGCCGCCAGTGCTCGACGTGGAAGAGCCGGCGGGGATCGTGATGGTCGCACTCCCCGTGAACGTCCCTGCAGATTTCGTGACGAGCACGGAGATGCCACCTGTTGGCGCAGCGATTGGATTCCCGTACTGATCCATCAGGGCGATCTTCGCCTTGAAGGTCGTGCCGCTCCCTCCGATGCCGGTGTAGGTACAGGTGAAGCCACACGGGGGGCTCAGCGTCCCGGTCAGGTTCGAGACCGCCGTCCAGGCAAGGCGACCGGCAGCCGGGCTCACTGTCACGGAGAGGCCGGGCGCATTGTTGATCGTGCCGTCGGTCACCGTGATGGTCGCCGCCTCGGCCTTATAGAGCGTCATGACGCCGTTTTTGCCTCCCGAGACCGTCGCCACGCCGGCGGTGAATGCGACCGACGTGGAGGCTCCGAACGTCCTGGTCACGCCGGCGCTGTCGACGACCGATGGGATGAACGTTCCGGTCGGCGTGGCCCCCCCGAAGATGAGGCTCTGGGTGCCCGTATAGGTCGTCACCACGTTGTTTGCTCCGTCGAGGGCGGTGATCGTCAGGCTGTCTGCGGTTCCGGCGGCGGGGGTGGTCGTTGCTGGGGTCAGCAGCAAATGCCGGGTGCCGACGGTCAGTGTGAAGTTCTGCGTTGCGTTCGGTGCAACACCATTCGAGGCGGTGATGGTGAGGGCGAAGGTCCCCGACGTGCCCGGGTTCCCGGACAGCGTGGCCGTGTCGTTGCCGTTGTTGACGAAAGTCACGCCACCCGGCAGGCTGCCCGATCCGGTGATCGTGGGGGCTGTGGGGAAACCGGTTGTCTGGACCGTGAACGAGCCTGCCGTCCCCACGGTGAAGGTGACGCCCGGTGCGCTCGTGATCGCCGGCGCCTGGTCGACCGTGAGCGTGAAGGGCTGGGTCGCGTTCGGAAGCGTGCCGTTCGACGCCGTCATCGTGAGCGAGTAGGTGCCGCCCGTGTTCGACCCAGGCGTGCCGCCCAGCGTGGCGGTGCCGTTGCCGTTGTTGGCGAACGTGATCCCGGCCGGCAGGCTCGCGGTCTCAGAGACCGTCGCGGCCGGGAAGCCCGTGGTGGAGACCGTGAGGCTCGCTGCAACTCCCACCGTGAAGGTGACGCTCGGGGGGGTGGTGATGGCCGGCGCCTGGTTGACGCTGACGAGCGTCCTGGCGCTCTCGTTGCCCACCCACAGCGACAGCTTCGGCGTCACCGTGTAGTACCAGACTCCTGCCGGGACGCCGGCCTCGGTGCAGGTCAGGACAGTGATCGTCCCGCCGCAGCCGCCGCCGGCCGGGACCGCGGTTCCGCCTGCAGCGCTCGCATAGCGATTCACGCTGTAGCCGGTCGCCGCCCGCCCGCCGACGGTGGAGCGGGCCGTCCAGGTCACAGTGACGTTCTGGTTGGTCGAGCTTCCAGTCGGCGCCGAGCCGGCTTGCAGCACGTCCGCGGCGGCCCGGGCTGGGTTGGAGCTGTCGGTGCTGCCCCAGAACGCCAGGGCGGCGCCGGCGAACATCGCCAGGATGGCGATGACGGCAACCACCACCGTCGCGCTCCGCGCGGCCGGCCGAGATGGTAGGCGACCCCAGGGCTGGCGGATCACTGGTGCACCGTGATCGTGACGTCGATCGCGAACGTGGCTCCCTGGCAGCCGCTGACCGAGGCCGTGCTCATGGTTGCCCCGTTGCCGATGTGCACGGTGTTGGAACCAGGCGTCAGTGTGATCGCGAGAGCTCCGATCGTTGCCAGGGAGACGCCGGAGGTGGTGCAGCCGGGCAGGCTCGGCGTCACGGTGCCTCCGGTCTTCGGTGCGATCCCCACGAGGGTCACATTGGAGCTGGTGGGATTGTTGATCTTGAGGATCAGGTCGGCGCTTCCTCCCGGCACCAGGGTGGACGTCGGCGTGTCCGACGTCACCAGAGCAACGAGGGTCGCCGGCTGGAGCGTACCGGTCGCTCCCGTTCCCGACCCCGATCCGGATGCGCGGAAATAGGCGTGGGCGCCGCTCGAGAGCACCAGCACCGAGATGGCACACACCATCGCGACGAACAGCGGCCGCCTCACGATTTCACCGCCGTGCCGGAGTAGGACATGTGGAAGGTGCTCTTCTGGCATGCGTCCTGGTTGACCGGGAGATCTGGCATCTGCACGAGGGGGTACTGGGAGGGTGGCGTGCCGAGCTGGGAGAGCGACTTCGTGGCGTTCTTGGCGAGGGTCACCGTGCCGTTGAAGGGCCGGGCCACGTCCAGGTTCTGCGTCCCGTTGCAGCTCGGGTTGGGGTTGCCGTTCTTCGTCGTGGCCGCCTGAACAGTGACCGTGATGGCGGTGACCTTGATGTCGAAGTTGAACGGGTTCGTGAGCACGAGGTCGAGCGGCTGGGGCGTGGCCCCCGGGTAGAACAGGGCGCTGGCGTTCCCGCTGATGCCGAAGGTGTTCTTGATGGCGATGGTCCAGCAGAGCGAGGCGGGTGCGCTCACGTTCCCGGCCCCGTCGACCGCGGCGACGTTGAAGCAGTGGTCGCCGACGGCGAGGTTTTCGTACTCTGCCCCGCCCCCGGAACACGGGGAAGCCCCCCCGTCGAGCTGGCACCGGAAGGTGGCGCCCTGTTCGGTGTCGGTGAAGTGGAACTCCGCCTGCGTCTGGAACGTGGCGTTGTCGGGAGCACCGGTGATGACCGGCGCCGGCGGCGCGATGGTGTCGATACGGAAGCCGGCGGTCAGCGCCCGGCCTGCCGTAGCGTTGCCCAGCGAGTCCGTTGCGCGGACCGACACGGTGTAGGACCCGTCGGTCAGGTTGGACAGGGCCACGGGATACCGCCACGACGTGGTGCCGTTGGATGTCTGGAAGACCTGGGAGGCGACGGTGAATCCCGAGCCGCTCCAGTACTTTCCGCTGGACTGCTGCAAGAGGGCGACCTGGACGCTGGCCACGCCCGTGGCGTCGCTGGCGCTGCCGCACAGGCCCGGCGACGGCAGGCAGCTTCCGTTCCAGCCGGCGGCGTTGTAGGCGCGACCGGCGGCCGGGAACGAGACTGCGACGGTTGGTGCGGCGGTGTCGACCGACCAGGTACGGGACGCCGGGGCGCTCATCGACATGGTGAGCGCCTGGGCCTCCACCCGGAACGTGTGCGGACCCTCGCTGAGAGCCGAGTAGCTGATACCGCCGGACGGACACGAAAAGAAGAAGCCGGCGTCGAGCGAGCACTTGAAGTTCGCTGAGGTCTGGGTGTCCTTGTAGCTGAGGAGAGCCGTCCGGGACGTCGTGGGAGCGTTTGGCCCCGAAAGGATCGTGGGCGTGGGCGTGGGCGGTGCGGCGAGAGCCGCAGTGACCGCCACTACCCCCGTAGCGACGACGGCAACGGCAGAGGCGAGCGCGAGGACGGCTCTGCCTTTGGTCACCCTTTTTCCTTGTTCTGCCTTGTGCAATGCGTCCTCCGGTGCCGGTGAAGAGTGCTCGACGTTGAGTCCAGAAAGCCCCGGAGGGGCGGGATGATCCCGCCCCTCCCAAGGCAACCGTAATTAGGCGGCGTAGTGGAACGTCAGCGGTGCTCCCTTGCAGACGTCCTGGCTCACGTTGAGGTCATTGAACGTGATCGTGATGCTTCCGGTCACGGCCTGGCCGAGGCCGGGGGCGTAGTCGTGGCCGACGGCGTCGGTGGTGGTCGAGAACCACGTCGGGTTCGCCGCGCTGTCACAGCCGAGGTGCGCGGGATCGGTGCTGATGCTGGAGACCGAGATGGTCCCGAGCTGCTGGTGACCGGTGGAGGGGTTGTCGACCGTGAAGGTCACCGTCGCGGACGTGCCCGGCATGAGTGCGTTCTCGGGGCTGCTGTAGGAGATTGTCGCCTGGTTGATGGCCAGGGCCGTGCTGGAACCAACGGTGCCGCTGCCCGACCCTGCGCCGGTGGTGCTGAAGTACGCGTAGGCCCCGATGCTGGCCGCAAGCATGGTAGCGACGGTCGCGGCAACTGCAACGCCCCGCTTCGTGGTGAACAAACGCCTCATTCTGCCGACTCCTTTCAGGTCATGGCCCGCGTTTGAACAGGCCATGCCAAGTGATTTTCTGGGTTCGGTTTCGCCACTGACTCCCCGCAGGCCCAGGCGACCAGATATGGCGCTGCGGATCGAAGTCCCCCAAAACAGCGATCCCCTTGCCGCTGCTTGGCATTACGTCGACGGTGGCTAAGTAAAGCTTGAGCAGATATATAGCCCGAATGGACTACATGAGGGGTTCCTAATGGATCAAGCGGATGTAGTTCAGCTCCCAATCACCCAAAGGCTCCGAAACGAGGAAGAAAAAGACGACCTAAGGTGCGGAAATCTGTCGCTAATGTCCGGGAATAAGCCGCCTTAGGCCTCCGGGGCCTCGGCCGCGGCGGGGGCGGGGGGCTTCAGCAGCATTGCCACGGAGACTCCGGCGAGAGCGGCACCACCGGCAGCGGCGACGACGGTGAGCTTCTTCGGGAGCGGCCGGTTGATCGCAAACCTCCCCGGACCGTCGGCCGCGGCCAGGGCTGCAAGGGCGAGGTTGGTGAGCGGAAGCTCGAATCCACCTTTGGCGGCCATGGGCCCCTTGGAGCGGTGGGCGACAGCTGCGACGGTCATGGACCCCATGATCATCATCGGCCCGAGGGGATCGGCAAGGCCCGTGGCGGTGAGGACGCCGCCCCCCAACTCCGTGGCAGCGGCGACCGTCGCCATGTGCTTGCCGGGCTTCAGGCCCATGGCCTCGAAGCCGGCGCCCGCCGCGTCGAGGCCCGGGCCACCGAACGCTCCGAAGAGCTTCTGGGAACCATGGACCACCATGTAGGCCCCGAGGACGAGGCGTGCGAAGAGCTTGAGGACATCCCGCATTGTGGTTCCTCCCGTTGTCTACCCAGGGCGTCAGCGAAGACCTGCGAACAGGTCGTCCTCCGGAAGTGGGGCCTTCGTGGTGTCGTAGGCCCGGATGAAGTGCTCCTGCCCGAAGGCGAGCTCGAAGGTGTCCGCAGGCATGCCCGTGAAGAATGTCTCGTCCATCTGGCTGGCATGGGCCGACACCGCTGCCCGCTTGCGGTCGATGAACCGGCTGACGTCCACCGTCGTGGTGATGCGTTCCTGTGTCTGTGCCATCCGCTCGATGAACTCGGGGTCCGGATCGGGGAACGGCATCTCGATGCCCGCTTCCTTCAGTGCCGCCAACACCCGCTCCCAGTGCTGCATGCTCATCGCCGCCTGGTAGAGCTTCCTCGGGATTGGGGTGGCCGCCATCGCGGCGAGGGTCACCCGGGCGGTCTGCACGTGGTCGGGGTGGTCGTAGGCGGCATCCTCCTCGTAGGAGATGACCACAGCGGGGCGGTACCGATCGAACAGCTCGCTCAACCGGCCGGCAGCCTCGTCCACCGGTACCTGCGAGAAGACATTGGGCTGATCCTTGTAGGACCAGTCGACCATCCCGGAGTCGTGGTAGCCCAGCATCTCGAGGTGGTCGACGCCGAGCTCCTTGCAGGCCTTCTCGAGCTCGGCTCGCCGGGTGGCGACGACCGCGGCCTCGTCGTGGCCCTCCTCGCCCGGCTTCACTCCGCCGGGACCATCGCCGAGCTCACCGTTGGTGCAGGTGACGACCACCGTGCGGATACCCTCGGCAGCAGCCCGGGCGAGGACGCCGCCCGTGCTGATGGCTTCGTCGTCGGGGTGGGCGTGGACCGCCATGAGGGTCAGGGGGGTGACCATGGATTCCAGCCTACCTGCCGTGGATCATGGCCGTCGCTCACGACCACCTTCCCGGGAGGATGTGTTGTCCGTCGCCATCGGGGAATGCTGGCGTTCCAAATGGGCTTGCGCTCGAGTGAGAGGGGTGGTCAGGTGGAGACCGCAGAGATTCGCAAGCGACTGGAGGCTGAGCGCCGGCGCCTGGCCGAGTTGACCGGCACGCTCTCGGTGCCCAACGGGGAGTCGAACGTGGAGGCCTCCTCGGAGCAGGGGGACTACGACCAGCACCCCGCGGACATGGCCTCAGAGACGTTCGAGCGGGCCAAGGACCTTTCCATCCTCATCGGCATGGAGGCCAAGATCGCTGATGTCGAGCGGGCCCTGGAGCGCCTTGATGCCGGAATGTATGGGATCTGCGAGGCGTGCGGGCAACCTATTGGCGAACCCCGCCTCGAGGCCTGGCCCGCTGCACGGTTCTGCCGGTCGGATCAGGCCCGCAGCGAACGAAGGGTGACGACAACCTCCCGCATCGCCTGACGGCCGCCAACTCTGGCCGGGTGGGGAAGGCCCACCTTTCGCGCCACTGCCAGGGTCAGAGCATCGCCGGCCTCCGACACCGCCTCGGTGGACATGCCGGCTTCCTCCAGGCTTCGTCGCAGCGCCCGCTGGTCCCACTGCTGGCTCGAATGGGAACTCGACCGGGATGTGAGGACGAGCAGCCCCTCCGGCCGGAGTACACGGTTGACCTCTGCCAGATCGACGGCGGGGCCGCCCCAGTGCGTCACCACGTCGAAGGCGGCGCATTCGTAGGGGAGCGCCCCCGTCGCCGGGTCCGCCAGGTCCACGTGGCCGCTCAGCCGCCGACCGGGCGAGGGCATGCCGGCCGGCAGGCATCCACGGACCTCGTAGCCCCAGACGCACTCCAGCATCCGAAGGAACGCGGGTGATCCCCCCATGTCGAGCAGCCTTGCTCCCGGCCGGGCCGGAGGCAGGGCGCGGAGTGCCGCAACCGGCGCCGGCGCCCCCATGAGGAACGTCCCCGTGGTGAGCCGCTCGGTTGCCTTGGCCAGGAAGGCGGCAACGTCCGCCCGGCGGTGCTCGAGCCGGGCCGACGGAGGCACCCGCGACGACACCGCGACCGCCCGTGCCGCGTCGACGATGCTCTGCGCGTACCGCCCCGCCCCCAGGGAGTCCGCGGCATAGGCACGGGCGGCCTCGCCGAACCGGGAGCGCTCGAGGGGGTTCGAGGCCAGCCGGTCGAGGGCCGCGGTCAGGGCAGCTGTCTCATCGCCGCCGGCGGGCACCCGCAACACGGCATGCTCCGGCAGCTCCGCCCAGCTCCCCGTCTCCTGGACCACGACGGGGCGTCCGGCGGCCAGCGCCGCCCCCAGGGTTGCGGAGGTCTCGCCGACGTGGGGGAACCGCAGGCTGACGACGATGTCGACGGAGCTGATGAGCGCATCCATCTGCTGGCGTTCCAGGTAGCCGGTGATCGTCACCTCGCCGGCGAGCCCCAGCCGTTGGATCTCGGTCGCGAGTCGCCCGGATGTGTCGTCCTGTCCGGCGAAGAGCAGGTGGCAGCGCCGGCCCGATGCCCGGAGGCGGGCGAAGGCCTCCAGCAACAGGAACGGGCGCTTTGGCTGGGTCACAAACCCGAAGTGGGCGATCACGAGGGTGTCGCCCGGCAGGCCCAGCGCCTCCCGGGAGGCGGCTGGCGCCGGGACCGGAGCGGACAGCGGGACGACCCACGTCGGCAGGGCGGGCGCCCGGAGAGCGATGAGGTCGGCGGCGTAGCGGTTGTGGACCACTGCGCCGAGGTGGCGGTCGAGGACGCCTTTCAGCAGGTCGAACATGAACAGCTCGATGCTGCCCCGGTGGCCGTGGATGTGCAGGTCTGCGAGGCGGTCCCCCGCTGCGCCGTGCTCCTGGCGCAGCAGGTCCTGGTACGCCTCGGCGTCGTCCGCTCCCAGGGTCAGATCGGCGAGGGTGTGGTGCAGCGACCCGTCGTGGATCTCCAGCAGCCCCGGCGGACCCTTCATGGCGGCCTGATAGATGGAGAGCTGGGCCAGGTTGTTGGCAATGTGGTAGACGACGATGTCGACGTCGGGGTCGGTGCGCTCGTCCAGCGGCCGGATGGCGAAGCGATCCTTCAGTGCCGGCTCGACAAGGGCGGGGTTGTCCACGAAGCAGGTGATCCGTGCCGCCCGGGCCAGCTCGGGGAGTGCGCCGGCGACAAACTCCGCAGGTCCCGTCGGCGCCGGCGGCAGGGTCGTCGCCAGGCCGACGTGAAGGGTCAACCCTGGCGCCCCTCAAGGCGCCGTATCATCCGGGCCGCCGGGCCACGAGTCCGTGCTCTTGAGGGCCGTGGAGGACATCGTTGAGGCGGCCGACCAGTCCGTTGATGCCGAGGGCGATCTCCCGCAGTGCCGGGTCGGACAGTTCCTCCGACACGCCCCCCAGGCGGCCGTCGAGCGGCAGCGACGACCCGTTGTCCTCGATGTCCAGCCCCGCGGCGCGTGCCGCGACGGAGAGGGCCGGCGGGACGGCGTCGCTGGTCTCGAAGATGGCGACCCCACCGGGCCGCAGCGCCCGGGAAAGCTCGGCCATGAGGTCCGCGACCCTCTGCTCGGGCACCTCGCCGCAGAAGGCGCCGCCGAGCGTTCCGTCTGCGACGCTGCGCAGGTGCTGCACCGGATCGCCGTCCACGACGTAGGCGGCCAGACCGGCGGTGCTTGCCACCTCGAGGAAGCCGCCGGCCGCCGTCAGGTCGGCTACCGGTTCGAAGCCCTGGAGCTCCTTCACGTACGCCTCCCACCGCGCGGTGGGGTCGGGTGCGGCGCTGCCACCGGAGAGCCGGATTGCCGCCACCTCCGCCGCCATCGCCTGGGCCTCCGCCATCTGCGCCGCGAGGCGCTGGAACTCCGGGACCCGCCCGGCGCTCTGCGCCTGCAGGTCGTCCAGGCGGGCGGACAGCCGCTGGATCTCGGTGGCCTGCCGGGCTCCCACGCCCTCCATCCGGCGCCACAGCTCCTCCATCAGGATGTCCAAGCGGATGATGGCGCGCTCCTCGAGGGACTTGAGCTCGATGCGCAGCTTCCTGGCTTCTGCCGCCAGGGCGCTGTAGACGCCCTCGACGGCGACGTCCCGGAAGTGGCGCTCCTCGTAGACGAGGACCGCCCGCGACAACATCCGGCGCACCGGAAGGAACGAGTCCTGGAGCTTTCGCCCGAGTCGTGAACGTGGCGTGGCCTTCGGCACCGGGTGATTCTACTGGACCCGTGTCCCGCGGCGGCGGCACCCTCGGACAAGCGAGTCTTCTCCCACAAACGCGCCGCGTCTGGAACGAGTGAAACCTGGCAGATTCGGGGAATAGTGCTGCCATGAGCACGGCAGTGGGCGTGGACCCTTCGGGCAACCTCCTGGAAGGCTTCGTGCGCCGCGTCGATGCATTCCAGCAGCGCCATCCCTCCACGGCCTTCGCCTTCGGCGTCGTGAAGAAGTTCGGGGACGACAACGCGGGCGTGCTCGTCAACAACCTGGCGCACGCGGGGTTCGTCTCGCTCTTCCCGCTCCTGCTCGTGCTCGTGACCCTCGCCAGCATGTTCCTCGGCCACCGGCCCGCGCTGCGCCAGGAGCTCCTGGGCACGGCGTTCGCCCAGATCCCCATCGTGGGGCCCGACCTGGCCCACAACGTCCACCGCCTCCAGCGGAGCAGCCCTGTGGCCCTGGGCGTGGGCATCGTCACCCTTCTGTGGGGATGCTTCGGGCTGGCCCAGGCCGGCCTGTTCACCATGGCGCAGGTATGGTGCCTCCCCGGAACAAAGCGCCCCAACTACTGGGTGCGGCTGGCCCGGTCGTTGATGTTCCTCGCCTTCCTCGGCATCGGCGTGGTCGTGACGACGCCGGTGGCAGGGCTGGGAGCCCTCGGCCACCATGCCGTGGGCTGGCGGGTGGGCGGCCTGCTGTTGTCCACAGTGCTCGACGTCGGCATGTTCCTGGCCGTGTTCCGGATTCTCACGCCTGCGGAGGTGCCGACGCACCGGCTCTGGCCGGGGGCGCTCGTGGGTGGCGTGGCCTGGAGCGTGCTCCAGATGATCGGCGGCTACCTCATCGGCCGCAACCTGCGGATCGGCAGCGAGGTGTACGGGCTCTTCGCCATCGTCCTGGGGGTGGTCGCCTGGGTGTACCTGCTGTCGGAGATCACCGTCTACGCCGCGGAGATCAACGTCGTGCATGCCCTGCGGCTCTGGCCCCGCTCGATCGTGCAGCCACCTCTCACGCCAGCGGACCGGCGGGTCCTGGCCATGCAGGCCACCCAGAACATCCGGCGCCCCGAGGAGGCCATCGACGTGTCGTTCGACGAGCCCAGCAGCCACCGCTGAGAAGGTTGATGCCAGGCCCCTGGCCCGAAGTTGGGAGCGTATCGCGCGTATGTGAGCGCTGGGCTCCCAACCTTCTCCTGTAGATCCGACTCACTCCACCTGACTTGGGAGGCCCAGGCCGCAGCGGGCGAGCGCCGACCACAGCCCCCGCCTCATCGCAGCGGGGTCGAACCGGCCGGCGGCGGCGGCCAGGAGGCCCTCGTGGGCGAACTGCCAGAGGGCAGGGTCCCGATGCAGGTCGAGGACCCGGCGTGCGAAGCCGGCCGGGTCGTCGGCGACGAGCAGGGTCTCCAGCTCGCCGAGCGGCAGTCCCAGGCCCTCGGCGGCCCCGCGCCACATCACGACGGGGACGCCGGCGCCGAGGGACGCCAGAATGGATCCGCCGGTGAACGGCGGCACCGCCAGGTGGACCCGTGCCGGATGCGCTGTGCCGTCGCGGACGGGTAGGTTCAGCAGCGCCCGCCTGCTCACCGAGGCCACCCCGTCGCGGACCCCTGTCCCCTCGCCGAGCTGCGGGGCCACCGCGGCGATCTCGCTCAGGATGCTCCGGAGGGGACCGAGCAGCTCGCTGCCGCCCACGTCCTCGAAGCCGACGCCGGACAGGAGGTCGCCCACCATCACCAGGCCCTCCCGCTCGGCGAAGGGGGGCGACGCCGGCTCGGAGGCGCCGGGGGCCAGGAACGCCGGCACCCTCGGGCTCACGGCGTTGGCGAAGGCGATGGCCGCGGGTGTCGCGCAGAGCACCGCGTCGGCCGACTCGATGCCCCAGGCCTCGAGCGAGGGGAGGCGGCGCGCCATGGCGCCGGCAGGGCCGCCGTTGAGGCCCGGCCACCAGCGCTCCAGGTGGGGCGTGGACCGGGAGGCGAGCCGCTCGATGTCGTGGACCCGGGCCGCCTGCGGTTGTGTGGCGGCGATCAGGGGGTCGAAGCGTTCGAAGCATGCCGCCCCCGGGACCACGACCGTTGAGTAGTGGAAGCGGCGCGCCTCGAACCAGGCGTCCCATTCCTTCTCGGCAGCCACCTCGATGCCCGCGCGCAGCAGGGGGCCGGTCAACCCGTCGCCCGCCTCGGCGGCGCCGAGCAGCATGGTGATGCGTGCGTCGGGCCACATGGCGGGAATGGCGGCTGCCATTGCCCTGAGGCGGGGGGAGGGGGGGCCGGGGCAGCCCCAGGCCGAGTCCGTGACGAGCAGGATGCGGTCGTAGGCGTCGGCGTCGCGGGCCTGGAGCACGTCGTGGGGCTCGAAGGGGGGATCGGCGAATGACGGGCGCCCGGCCAGACGCTCCCGCCACCGGGCGAGCAGGATCGGCTGGTTGGCGAAGACCCGGCGCTCCGCCTCCACCCGGCTGCTGGAGCCCCACCGCACGTGGCGGACCCTGGACCGAGGCTCGTACACCGTCCGGAGCCCCCGCTCCCGCAGGGCGAAGCACAGGTCGACGTCCTCGCAGTAGCCGAGCGGGTACGCCGGATCGAACCCACCGATCTGGAGGAACACCGAGCGGCGCATCAGCAGGCACGCCGCAGACCCGTAGTCCACGTAGCGGCGGAAGCGGTACTGGAGCTCCTCGGGATCGTCGCCGTCGCCCAGCGCGCGTGTCGAACCGTCGCTGCCGACCACGCCGCCGGCCTCCTGCAGGACCCCGTCGAGGTGCAGCAGGCGCGGGACCACGGCGCCTGCCCGGGGATCGGTGTCCAGGACCTCGATCAGGGGGGGCAGCCATCCCTGCTCGACGAATGCGTCGCTGTTGAGGATGCAGACGTACCGCCCGATGGCATGCAGCACACCCTGGTTGGCCCCCGGGCCAAAGCCGACGTTGCGATCGTTGAAGAACAGCCTGGCCCCCTCGATGCTGCGGAGCACGTCCTGGACCCCATCGCTCGAGGCGTTGTCCACCACGATCAGCTCGAACGGGGCGTCGGTGTTGGCGACGAGGGCGTCGACCGCCGGCTCCACCCACTGCTTGCCGCCGTAGGTCACCATCACCACCGACACCAGGGGGTGGGCGGTGGGGGGTATCGCGAGTTGTTTCACTGACTGGGCTTCGTCTCGGCCGGAGGCGGGGGGTCGGCGGTCGGCGGGGAGGTGTCGCCCAGCTTCCGGAGCCGTCCGTAGACGCTGCGGAGCTCGGCGGTGTAGCGGAAGGTGCGGGTGGCCCTGAGCCCTGCCAGCTCCTCCTCGACGGCCAGGCGTGCGTCAGTCTCGGCCCGGGTGGCCGCTTCGGCCTGGGCGGCCCGGCCGTCGGCACGGGACAGCTCCTCTCGCAGGCGCGCCAGCTCCTCCTTCAACCGGCCGATCTCGGCCTCGGCCTTGTGGAGATGGTTCGCGAAGACCATGCGCTCCGTGGCCAGGCGCCGGCTCCGGGCTTCGTGGGCCACCTGGAGTTGGCCGAGCGCGTCCTCGGTTTCGGCCGGGTGTTGCGTCTCGGGCATGCGTGCCTCCTTCTGCCTGCGTGCGAATGCGGCGGTCCGGGCGATCTCGGCGACAAGGTCGAGCTCGGCCTCGGCCTGCGCTGCCGGTGCGGATCCGCCCGCCGGAGCGGCATCGGCCTTGCGTGCACGTTCGAAGTCCTCCGAGGCGGGGAGAGCGGCGGGATCGAGCGTCACCCAGGCCCGCCCGTACGCCTGCGCGACGCGGCCTGCGCGCTCGGAACTCCCTGCGAAGATGGCGCAGTTGGCGATGGCGGCGGCGATGTCCTCGATCCCGGCGCAGCGGGGGAGGCGGTGCACCGACTCGGGCGGCAGCCCGGCGGCGACCTCCGAGGCGAAGTCGGCGTCGCCCGGAGATCCCAGTTCGCCAAGGACGACCTTGAGATCGGGCTCCGACGCCAGAAATCCGGACAGCGCGCCGACGAGGTCGGGTACGACCGGGAGGAGAGTTGCGTCCCCCTCGACCACGACGGCGGCACCCTCGGGCGGGTACCAACCCATGAGCCACAGGTACTCGAGGCGCTTAGCGAGAAGTTCGGGGGAGAACAGCTTCGGGGCGAGCACCCCGAGATCGGACCCGAACGTCATCACCGGGCAGCGCTCCTCCGTCGCGGGACCGGGCCCGTCCACGAACCAACGCTGGACTTGCAGCGCTTCGAGCTCCGCGCGGTCCACCCCGTAGGCCCGGGCGAGGCTTTGCTGGTCGAGCGGCGGATCGGTGCAAGTGAGGAGGATGCAGTCGAGGTCCGACGCCATCGCCGCTGCCCGGTCGGGAGTCCACCGGCCGAGGGGCTCGGAGGGCTCGCCGCCGTCGTGCGGCGTGGGCCTCAGGGATCCGTACGGGGCGAACGTGATGATCCTGGCGCCCGGGAGCCGCGCCTTGAGCTCACGCCGGAGGACCCGGGGCACGAGCGCGTCGTAGAAGGCGTCGGTGTCGAAGGTTCCCCAGACGCCGATGCTGCAGGAGGCCGATTCCGTCATGGTTCGATTCTCCTGGACCAAGCGACGCTGAACAGTCGAACCGACGCACAAAGCATATAGATGCCCATCTCCTCAAGGGACACCCGCCCAGACTTGGTCAGATGAACCGTTCCCTCCACTATGCTCCGGCAGCACATGGTCGAATCTGGGCGTGCCGCCGTCTTCCTGGACCGGGACGGCGTCCTCAACGAGGTCCGTATGGAGGGCGCCGTAGCCTCGACGCCCCGCACGGTCGCCGAGTTGCAGATCCTTCCCACGGCAAAGGGGGATCTCGTGCGGCTTCGAGCAGCGGGCTACATGCTGCTCGTCGTCAGCAATCAGCCCGACGTCGCACGGGGGGACCTCAGCCTGGATGCTGTGGAGCAGATCAACGAGGCACTTCGTGGCGCGCTGCCCATCGACGCCGTCTACGTCTGCCCCCACGACACGAAAGACGGCTGCCTCTGCCGCAAGCCGAAGCCCGGCCTCATCCACGCCGGGGCACGGGACTGGGGCGTGGATCTGGCTCGGAGTTGGCTGATCGGCGACCGTTGGGTGGATCTCGCAGCCGCCGAGGCCGCCGGCATGCAAGGACTGCTCGTGGAACGGCCCTGGAGCTGGGACGCCACGAGCATCGGCGGGCCGCCCGATGGCCTCGCCGCCCGGTTCACCGGTGACCTGCGGGCCTGCGTGGACTTCATCCTGGCTCAGCCCGTCCGAGGTCGGGGTTGAGCAGACGATCCAGCTCGAGCTCGATAGCCGTGTCCGACGCCTTGGGTCCGGGAGGGACCAGGTTGACGATCAGCCATGCGAGGCGCCAGTCAGGCACGCGACGCCAGACATGACCCAGCTTGGCAAGGATGCGGTCCATCCGCTCGGCATCAGGCGCTTGCCGAGGATGGTCGGGCCGTGGGACGGTGGCGCTCACGGGTGTGGGACTCTTCCGATGCTGTGCCCATCGAGGCCACCTGCGATCCTGCTCGGCTGCCGGCCTGCGCAGGCGTCACACGAGTCACCGAGTTGGCCGGAGCCTCGAGCGTCCGGGTACTTGCGGGCAATCTCGCGCCGGTGGTCACGGCACAGGGTGGCCTCAACCACCCGGCCCCCCTCTTCGTTGGCGATCTCCCAGCAGATGCGCAAGAACTGCGGTCGCGCGGCCGACCGTCCACTCATGTCGGTATCCTGAGCGGAACCGCTTTCACCCAACAGGTCCGCGAGGTGGTCCTCGTCGGTCCCTCATCGGTCCTGACATGACTGCTTGGAACGAACAGCTTCGCCAGCGGCGCATCGAGCGGGGGCTCACGCAGGAAGAGCTCGCCGCCGAGCTGGCACGCGTCGCATGGGAGCAGAACCGCGAACGTATTGGCGTGGACGCCGCCATGGTCTCCAAATGGGAGCGCGGCCAGAAGCAACCCAGCCCCAGCTACCGGCGGCTCCTTGCCGCCCTCTTCGTCACCGACCCGCTCAGCTTCGACGAGCCATCCGAGGACCTTCAGCGCCTTGGACTCGAGTACACCCCCTCGATCCCTGACACCCTCGAGACCGTCGACCAGCTGGGGCAGGCCGACATCAAACGCAGAACCTTCCTCAAGACAGCCCTCTTCGCCGTAGCCGCCTCGATCGGACCAAGCCGGGACTGGCTCCTCGCCACTCTGGAGGAGGCCACCTCCCCCACGCGCAAGGTGACCAGCGACCAGGTCGACGCCATCCGTCGGATGTTCGGTTTCTTCCAGGAGCTGGACGTCATGCGTGGGGGTGGCCACGCCCGCCAGCAACTTGCCGCCTACCTGACCTCGACGGTCACACCCCTGCTCCGCTCGAACGACGCCTCCACCGACGCCGGCCGGACGCTCTACGAAGCCGGTGCCGAGCAGCTCTACCTGATCGGCTGGATGGCCTTCGACGACGGGGAGCACGTCCTGGCCCAGCGTTACCTCATCCAGGCGCTCCGGCTCTCCCACGAGGCCCGCAGCCCGGAGCTGGGTGCCCATGTCCTCGCCGGGCTCTCGGACCAGGCAACCCTCACCGGGCACCCCGACCAGGGTCTCCAGCTCGCTCGGGCAGGACGGGCCGGCCTCCGCCATGGCCGCAGCCCCGCCTGCCTCGCCGACCTGTGGGCCCTGCAGGCACGAGCCGAGGCCGCTCTCGGGGACGGCCAGGCCGCGGCATACTCCATCCTCGAATCAGAACGGGCCGCCGGCGCCATCCACCTGCCCGAAGAACCCGAGTGGGCTCGCTTCATCGACGCGGCCTACCTGAACGGCGAGTACGGCCATGCCTTCCGGGACCTCGACCAGCCGGAGGAGGCCACCCGGTTCGCCACCCGCTCCGCTGCCGAGGCCCAACGCCAGAGCCGGGCGAGGAGAGGCTCCCTCGCGCACGCCACGCTCGCCCGGGCGGCGCTCGCCAACCACGACCTGCAGGCGGCCGCCACAGAGGCCGCCTCTACTGTCCGGCTCGCCGCCACGGTCCGTTCGTCCAGGTCGGCCGACGCCGTGGCCGACCTGCGCCACCGGCTCAGCGCCCATCGGGACTCACACCCTGTGGCCGACTTCTTCGATCTCGCCGACACGCTCCTGCCCGCCTGAGCCGGTCCAGAGGACCGGACGGGTTAATAACAACCGCTCCGGATGCCAGTGTGAGGAGTTCGGTGAACCTGCACCACACGCAGCCGATGCTATAAGGTCTCCGCGTCTGGAACCGACCCGAGGTGCGTATATGAAGCTATTCGTCGATTCTGCAAACTTGACGGAGATTGAGGCCTCTCTTTCCCGGGGCTTCGCCTCGGGCGTCACCACCAACCCGTCGATCCTCGCCAAGGAGGAGAAGCGGGACTACCGGGAGATCGTCCGGGACATCATCAACCTGATCACCAAGTTCGGTGCCCCGCTGCCGCTGTCCGTCGAGGTGTTCACGATGGACCCCGACGAGATGATCCGCCAGGCCGAGGAGCTCGTGTCGCACTTCGGCGACTACAAGGGCCTCACGATCAAGGTGCCGGTCGGGTGGGACGAACTGCGCCTCATCACCCGGCTCACCGACATGAAGATCCCGGTCAACGCCACGTGCTGCATGTCGTTCAACCAGGCGGTCATGGCCCTCGACGCGGGGGCACGCTACGTCAGCCTCTTCTACGGCCGCATCCGCGACACCGGGTACGACGCTGCCAGGGTCGTGACGGACGTGCGGGCCGCCATGGACCGGTCGGGCAGCGACGCCGAGATCATCGTCGGATCCATCCGCCACATCATGGACATCAACGAGGCGATCCTGGCGGGCGCCCACATCGTCACCGTCCCGCCGCCGTTCCTCGTCAAGATGTGCCAGCACCCCAAGACCGACGAGGTCGTGGCCCAGTTCTGCAACGACTTCGCCAAGTGGATGTCGTGACGCAGCGCTCTTGTCGACCATAGGAGTCTGGGGGGCCTGGCATCTCGGATCCGTCGTAGCGGCAGGTCTTGCCGCTCTCGGTCACGAGGTGTGGGTGACCGACCTCTCGGAGACCACCATCGTTCAACTCCGTGCCGGAGCCGCGCCGGTGCGGGAGCCGGGTCTGGACGACCTGATCGCCCGGCAGATCGCGGCGGGATCCCTGCACCCGGTCACCACCTCCGACCCCGGCCTCGGCGACCCGGAGTTCACCGTCGTCGCCACCGACGTCGAGGTGCTCGACGACGACACCGCCTCGCTGGACGCGCTGGAGGAGTTGGTGAAGCAGGTGGGCTCGATGCTGCGTGCCCCCACCGTTCTGATTGTGATGAGCCAGGTGCCGGTGGGCACCACCCACCGCCTGGCTGCGAGCATCGGTGAGGCCACGGGCCGGCCGATCCCGGTGGCCTGCATGCCGGAGAACCTGCGGCTCGGCGGGGCGCTGGACGTGTTCTTCCACCCCGACCGGCTGGTCATCGGGGCCGACGACCCCGAGGTCGCCCAGCGGGTCGGGAGCCTGTTCGCGACGCTGGACTGCCCCAAGGTGACGATGAGCGTCGCCAGTGCGGAGATGTCCAAGCATGCGATGAACGCCTACCTCGCCACGTGCATCAGCTTCATGAGCCAGCTCTCCGACCTCTGCGAGGCCGTCGGCGCCGACGCCTGGGATGTGGCCGCCGCCCTGAAGGCCGACGCTCGCGTCAGCCCCCGGGCGCCCATCCTCCCGGGGCTGGGCTTCGCCGGCGGGACCCTCGGGCGGGATCTCCAATCGCTGCGGACGGCAGGTCGGGAGCACGGGGTCCCGGCGGAGCTCTTCGACGCCGTCTGGTCGGTCAACCACCGCCGCCTTTCGTCCACGGTCGACCGCGTCGGGGCACTGGTGGGCGAGCTCGCCGGTGCCCGGATCGGTGTGCTCGGGCTGACCTACAAGCCCGGCACGAGCACGCTGCGGCGCAGCCAGAGCGTCGAGCTTGCCCGCGGCCTGGTCTCGGGGGGCGCGCCGGTGGTGGCCCACGATCCGGCGGTCGACTCCTCGGCGGGCGCGGACCTGGGCTTCGCGGTGGCGGACGACCCCTACGCGGCGGCGGCCGGAGCGGACGCGCTCGTGCTGATGACCGCCTGGCCCGAGTACAAGGAGCTGGACGCTGAGCGGCTGGGCGCGACCATGCGGCGGAGGGTCGTCTTCGATCCCGCAGGGTTCCTCGATGCCGTGCGGCTTGCGGACGCCGGCTTTGTCCACGCCGTCGTCGGCAGGCCTGCATAGAGATGTCCCTCGCCGGTAAAGTCTGTGTCGTCACCGGTGCCGGGCGGGGGATCGGCCGCTACACCGCCGAGACCCTGGCCGAGGCCGGGGCCAAGCTCGCGCTGTGCTCCCGGTCGCCGGACGAGCTGGAGGAGGTGCGGGCGAATCTTCACGAGCGCTTCGGCACGGAGGTCCTGGTCCGCTCCGTCGATGTGGCCGACTACCCCAGTGTGCGGGGCTTCGCCGATGCGGTGGGGGAGCGTTTCGGCCGGGTGGACGTCCTCGTCAACAACGCCGGCATCTACGGGCCCGTCGGCCTCATCACCGAGGTGGAGCCGGATGCCTGGGCGTCGGCGGTGTCGGTGAACCTGCTCGGGGTGATGCACGTCATCCGGGCGTTCGCCCCTGCCATGCAGGCGGCGGGAGCAGGCCGGATCATCAACGTCGGCGGCGGCGGTGTCGGCGGCCCGGGGACGCCGGCGCGCGTGAGCGCCTACACGGCGTCGAAGGCAGCCGTCGCCGGGCTCACCGAGACGCTCGCCAAGGAGCTGGCCCCCTTCGGCATCCTGGTCAATGCCGTGGCGCCCGGCGCGATCAGCACGTCGCTCATCGATGCCGTGATCGAAGCCGGCCCGGAGGTGGCCGGCGAGGCCTTCCATGCGAGCAGCGTGGCCCAGCGTGAAGGTGGCGACTCGCTCGCAAAGGTCGGGGAGGCCATGCTGTTCCTGGCGTCGGAGCGCTCCGGTTGCCTCACCGGGAAGCTGCTCAGCGCCAAGTGGGACCCGCTGGGGCGGATCGGCGAGGAGGCGGACCAGCTGAACGGCACCTCCGCGTACACCCTCCGCCGGATCGACGGCGTGCTGTTCGGGGAGGTGGAGCGCCGGTGAAGGTCGTCGTCACCGGGGCGGCCGGTTTCATCGGGTCCAGCACCACCGACGCGCTCCTGGCCGCCGGCCACCAGGTGGTCGGGATCGACAACTTCTCCACCGGCAGCGTCCGGTTCCTGGAGCGGGCGGTGGGCGAGCCGGGCTTCCGGCTCGCCACCCTGGACCTGCTCGAGAGCGGTGACGCCCTGCCCGACCTCTTCCGGGGGGCGGACGCCGTCATCCACCTGGCAGCCAACGCCGACGTCCGCTTCGGCTGGAACACACCGGACCGCGACCTGAAGCAGAACATCGTCGTGACGCACAACGTGCTGGAAGGGGTCCGCGTCGCAGGGGTCCCCCGCCTGCTGTTCTCCTCGACGGGCTCCGTCTACGGCGAGGCGACGGTGATCCCCACCCCTGAGGACTGTCCCTTCCCCATCCAGACGTCGCTCTACGGCGCATCCAAGCTGGCGGGCGAGGGCCTGATCGCCGCCTACGCCGAGGGGTGCGGCATCACCACCACCGTCTTCCGCTTCGTGTCGATCATGGGCGCCCGCTACACCCACGGCCACGTGGTCGATTTCATGCGCCAGCTCAACGAGGACCCTACGAAGCTCACCATCCTCGGCGACGGCAAGCAACGCAAGAGCTACCTCGACGTCACCGATTGCGTTGCGGCGATCCTGGACCGGCTGCCCCGCACCGGGGGCCACGAGGTCTACAACCTCGGGGTCGAGGACTACTGCACCGTCGACCAGTCGGCAGGCTGGATCTGCGAGCGCCTCGGGCTTCGCCCGGACGTGACCTACACCGGAGGCGACCGCGGGTGGATCGGGGACAACCCCTTCATCTACCTCGCCACCGCCAAGATGCGGGCGATCGGCTGGGAACCCGCCTACACGATCCGCCAGGCCGTGGAGCGCACGGTCGACTACCTCTCGAACAACACATGGATCCTGACCAGGCAGGAGGTCCGGACATGACCCGCGTGGCGGTGATCGGCTGCGGGCTCATCGGCCGCAAGCGCCTGCAGGCCCTCCCGGCCGGGGTGGAGGTGGTCGCGCTCGTCGACCTCGACCTCGGCCGAGCCGAGGCCCTGGCCGCAACCCTGCCGGCGACCGCTGCCGGCGTCCGGGTCGCGGACTCGATCCAGGCGGGGCTGGAGGGCGTCGAGGCCGATGTCGCCATCGTGGCGACGGTCCACTCGGCCCTCGGCCCCTCGACGCTGGCGGCGCTCGAGGCAGGGTGCCACGTCCTCGTCGAGAAGCCGGGGGCGCACCGCCTGGAGGACCTGGTGGCGGTGCGGGACGCCGCTCGGGCAGCCGGCAGGGTGGTCAAGGTGGGCTTCAACCACCGTTTCCACCCGTCGCTGCTCCGGGCCAGGGACATCGCGTCGCAGAAGCCCTACGGCGACCTCATGCACATCCGTGGGCGCTACGGCCACGGGGGCCGGCCCGGCTACGAGAAGGAGTGGCGCGCCCGCCGGGAGGCCTCTGGCGGAGGTGAGCTCGTGGACCAGGGGATCCACCTCATCGACCTCACCCGGTACATCGCCGGCGACGTCGATCTCGTCTTCGCCGAGTGCAGGACCGACTTCTGGCAGAGCGACGTCGAGGACAACGCCTTCCTCGCCCTCCGTCCCCGCTCGGGCGGCTTCGCGTGGCTGCACGCCTCGTGGACGGAGTGGAAGAACCTCTTCTCCCTCGAGATCGCCTACCGCACCGCGAAGCTGGAGATCACGGGCCTGGGCGGCAGCTACGGGGTGGAGCGGCTCGCCCTCTACGAGATGCTCCCCGAGATGGGGCCACCGGCGACCACGATCTGGGAATGGCCGCAGGCGGACCGGTCCTGGGCGCTCGAGGTCGCCGATTTCCTCTCGGCGGCGACCGGGGGGGAGAGCCGGGGGGCGAGCATCGAAGACTGCATCGCCGCCTTCACCGTCGTCGAGGAGGCTTACCGCAGTTGATCATCACGCGCACACCGATGAGGATCTCGCTTGGCGGCGGCGGCACCGACCTGCCCTCCCACTACCGGGTGTCGGGGGGCTTCCTGGTGGCGGCCGCCATCAGCCGGCACGTCTACATCGCCGTCAACCAGAACTTCGACGACGACATCCTGCTCAAGTACTCGCAGGTCGAGCACGTCACCAGGGTGTCGGACATCCGGCACCCACTGCTGCGGGAGGCGCTCCGGCTCACGGGTGTCGAGCGTCGGGTCGAGATCTCCTCGATGGCCGACATCCCGGCGAACACGGGGCTGGGTTCCTCGGGCAGCTTCACGGTCGGCGTCCTGAAGGCCCTGCACGCCCACCAGCGGCGGCTGGTCTCCAACCGGGAGCTGGCCGAGCAGGCTTGCCACATCGAGATCGACCGCCTGGGCGAGCCCGTCGGGAAGCAGGACCAGTACATCGCCGCCCTCGGCGGGGTCACGTCATTCCGCTTCCACCCCGACGACTCGGTGGAGGTCGTGCCCGTACCCATGTCCGAGGACACACGGTGGCGGCTCGAGGAGAACCTCCTTCTCTTCTACACGGGCCAGCGACGATCCGCCTCCGAGGTCCTCGCCGACCAGGACGCCAAGTCCAGGGCCGGCAACACGGAGACGTCGAGCAACCTCGGCCGCGTCACGGAGATCGGCCAGGAGAGCTTCCAGGCCCTCGTCACGGGCGACCTGCCCACCTTCGCCAAGCTCATGACACTCCAGTGGGAGCTGAAGCGCCAGCGTTCCCCAAGTGCCACGAACCTCGAGATCGACGCCTGGATCAACGCCGGGCTGAAGTGCGGCGCCTCCGGCGGCAAGCTGGTCGGCGCCGGGGGCGGCGGTTTCCTGCTCTTCTACTCAGAAGCCAAGGCCGACCTCCGGGCGGCCATGGCGCGCCTCGGGCTGCCGGAGGTCCGTTTCAGCTTCGACTACGAGGGCTCGGCCCTGGTGGTCGTCTAGTCGCATGTACCCGGTCGCCGTGCTGGCGGGAGGCCTCGGGACCCGGATGGCCAAACGAACCGGGCCCCGCCTCCCTAAGGCGCTCCTGGAGGTGGCCGGCCGCCCGTTCATCGACTTCAAGCTGGGCCAGCTCGCCGAGCAGGGGGCCACACGGGTGGTGATGCTGCTCGGCCACGGCGCAGGCGCCATCGCGGAGCATGTGGGAGACGGCGCCGCCTACGGGCTCGACATCGAGATCCTGCCCGACGGCGAGGCGCTCCTCGGCACGGGGGGTGCCGTGCGCCGTGCCCTCCCGCTGCTCGGCGATGCCTTCTGGGTCACCTACGGCGACACCTACCTCCAGGTCCCGATGGCCGAGGTCGAGGCGGCGTTCCGGCGCGCCGGGCGGAAGGGGCTGATGACGGTGCTCAGGAACCGTGACGCCTGGGATCCGAGCAACGTCGCTTTCCGGGAAGGGCTGGTCGTGGACTACCGCAAGGGAGCGCCCCCCGGGACCTACGAGTACATCGACTACGGCATGAGCATCCTCACGGCCGGCGCCTTCGCTCCGTTCGCCCCGGGAACTACCTTCGACCTCGGGGAGGCCCTGCAATCGCTGATCGCCGGCACGGAGCTGATGGGGTTCGAAGTGGCGGAGCGCTTCTACGAGATCGGGAGCGAGGGGGGTTTCCAGGAGACCAACGGCTACCTGCAGGGGCTGGGCGCGGCGCGAAGGTTGGATGCCGGCGGCCGGTAAGCCTCCGACGAGGCCATGGCGCCGGGATCTCCTTGGCATGCTTGCCGCGGTGGCCCTGGTGCTGATCGCCTATCACAGCGTCGCGTTCGGGGGGAAGACGTTCGACACGTCCAGTGTCATGCCCGGCGTCAACGGGACCGACCTGCCGACGGGCATCAGGCGTTTGTCCAACGACAACTTCCGTGTCGACCCGGGAGCATCCGCATGGGCGATGCTGCCCTGGGCCCAGGTTGCTCACCGCCAGATCGCGCACGGCGTCGTGCCGCTGTGGAATCCCTACCAGGGAGCGGGGACACCACTCGCTGCCAACGGTCAGTCGTCTGTTTTCGACCCCATGATGCTTGCCGTCAATCTGCATCCAACGACATTGACCTGGGACCTCACGCTGCTCTTTTCCCTGGTCCTCGGGGCTGTAGGCATGTATCTGTTCCTTCGCAACCTTGGACTCAGCACACTGGGGGCGCTCACAGGGACTGGCGCATTCGTGCTGTCCGGCTACTTTGCCACGGACGCCAACAATTCGTTTGTCCGCGTCTACAGCTATCTTCCTATCCTCTTTCTGTTCGTGGACCGCTCGGTGCAATCGGACAGGATCGTGTGGGTCGCCGCCCTTGCGGCCGCTCTTGCCGCCACCATCCTCGTCGGCATGCCGGAGGCCAGCCTCCTCGTTGTGGCAGCGGCAGCGCTCTATGGCGTCTACCGCGTGATCAAGAACCCCCGCGGGGATGTGGGGTGGAGGTTGCGAGCGACGTTGCGCCTTGGCGGGGCCGGGGTCGCCGGTCTGCTCCTGGCTGCCCCTCTGCTGCTGCTGTTGCTCGGGTACCTCCGCATCTCCTTCAACGTCCACACGACCGGGCAAGGGCTCGGGGCAGCGTCAAGAGCTACGCTCCTCAACTGGCTCATTCCCTTCGTCAATGGCTACCCGGCGGCGCTCAGGGTTGTTCGGTTCTCGCCCACGCGCAGCTGGGTCGGAGCAGCCGGCGCGGCTTTCATCGTGGTTGCGGTTGCCTCGCCGGCCACCATGCGCCGGTTCGGAGGGTGGTTCTTTCTCGGGCTCGGTGCGGTGCTGCTCCTGAAGATTCACGGCGTCCCGGGTTTCCAGCTCATCGGACGCCTCCCGCTTCTGAACCGTGTCAACTTCATCGCGTTCGCACCGCCACTG
Organism: Actinomycetota bacterium; assembly: GCA_025963875.1. GTDB lineage: Bacteria > Actinomycetota > CADDZG01 > JAHWKV01 > JAOPZY01 > JAOPZY01. The sequence goes on along the minus strand of JAOPZY010000231.1, from coordinate 6,366 downwards.
GTCAATGTTGGTTTTGCTGTTGTGGCCGGCATCGCCGTCGATGCCATCAGGGCAGGTGAGGTCGGCCTGCGACGGTTCGTCGTGGCCGCCCTCCTTTTGGCTCTGGCAGTCGTTGCGCTCCTGATCGCGAACGGTCCGGTGCTGGCAGTGCCCCCACACCAGTCCCCGACGCGGCAGTACGTCCTCTACGCCTTGGCGCTGGCCGCCGGCGGCGGGGTGCTGGCCGCCGTCGTGGCCCCCAGGTTGCTTCCCGGCCTGCGCCGGTTCGCAGCGCCGGCGGCCGCCGGCGTCATGCTGCTCGAGCTCCTCCTGTTGCTGGCTCCCGCCGTCTACTCGCCCCGGGCGAACCCGTACCGGGAGCCCCCGTGGATGCACTACCTGTCCGGCGGTCCGGCCACGGATCCGCAGGCTCGGGTCTTCGGTCTGGACAGCAAGCTCTATGCCAACACCGCGGGGGTGTTCGGCATCCAGGACATTCGCAGCCTGGATGCGTTGTACCTGCGGCGCTACGTCGCCTATGTCGGCACGTTCGTCGGCCCATTCTTCGATCGGTTCACCGGCGACGGGATGAAGCTCGGCCAGATCGAAGTCAACCCCATGTTCGATCTGATGGGGGTCCGGTACGTCCTGACGGGGTCAGTGTCCTCCGGCGGCTTGAACGGCTCTGGCCAGTACCGGCTGGTCGGCACCGCCGGTGGCGTCAGCGTCTTCGAGAACGCTGACCGGATCCCGCGGGTGTTCACCGTACGGGACGCCCAAACGGTGGGTGACATGGCTGCCGCAACGACGTACCTGAAGGGTCTCGGGCATGCCTTTGGGGATGGAACGACCCGGGTTGACCGCTTTGATCCCAACCACCAGGCGGTTGTTGAGTCCTCGGTACCGTTGGCGCTGGATCCGCAGTCCGTCACCTCCCGGCCGGCCATCATTGCGTCCTACGGCCCCGACGAAGTCGTCGTGCAGGTTGCGGCGGGCCCACGGAGCCTCTTGGTCCTCACCGATACCTACGCACCGGGCTGGGAGGCGACCGTGAACGGCCAGCCGGCGACGGTGCTGCCAACCGACGTCGCCTTCCGGGGTGTTGTCCTGGGCGCCGAGGCATCGCGAATTGTCTTCCGGTACCGGCCGGCGTCCCGGGCCGTGCTGTGGGGCCTGCCCGTCGCGGGGCTGGTCGGTCTCCTCGTCGCTGCGACCTCCCAGCTCCGCAGGACCCGGAACTCAGCCTGACGTCTTGCGGGCCACCACGGTCATCTCCCCCAGCCGCACGGGGAACGTGACCTCTCGGAGGAAGGGAAGTCCTTTCCAGATCATGTGCGCGATCCGAGTCGCGTAGGGCTGGTGGTATGCCTGCATCAGCCGGTGGGCGTAGTTGAGGGTCACGGTTTTGCGGGTGGGGCGGCTCCTGACCACCTCGAAACCGCACCGACGCAGGAGTGTGGTGATCCCGGGGAGTGAGAAGTAGGTCAGGTGTTCCTCCCGGTACTGCGGCCACCCCCGACCAGTGAGAGCGTGCACCGTTGAGTCCGTGCGCGGCGTGGAGATCACTGCAGCGCCGCCTTCCGACAAACGCTCCCACACCCCGCGGAGCTCCTTCTCCGGATCCCGGACATGCTCAATGAAGTCGACCATAAAGATGGCGTCGAAGGAAATGCCGTCGAAGGGTTGGTCGGCAAGAAACCCGCAATGCACGTGCGTGTCGGGCACCAGCTGCCGGCACTGCTCGATGGCATAGGCATTGAGGTCGATGCCCCAAGCTTCGAGTCCCTGGTCCAAGGCGACTCGCAGCAGGAATCCGGTGGCGCACCCGATGTCGAGGATCCGGCCGCCGGAGGGTGGTGAACACTGGGCCAGGATCCAGGCGAAGGTGGTGCGCTTCATCGCTTCCACCGTTGGATCCTTGTCGACCGCCCAAGGGTCGTAGTACGAGCTGGAGTAGATCTCGTTCAGGCGCTCGTCGCTCGGCTGCGGATCGATGAATTCCGTGGCGCATTTGCTGCACAGGTACAGGGAAGTGTCGCCGTACGCGTTGGCCCGCTTCAGCTGGGCTGGCCCAAGGCAGGCTGGGCAGGATGCAGGCACGATCCGGGGTGCGGGGTCATTCTTGTGTTCGCCGGCGGCCGGGTGAGGGGCCACTGCGGCTAGACGGTCGTGTGCCCGGCGCTCCCGAGCGACGTTGCCGAGGCGCTTCCATCCTCTGGCTGACTCGACCCATTCGCTGCCTGCGGCGACGGCAACGTCTCAGACTGTGCCGCACCGTTCGGACTACCTTTGTGCAGCGGCTCGAGCCTGACGGGTGCAAGTGGAGCGGGTTCGGACCTGACGGGCATGCGGGGAAGGGCCACGGTGGGGTCTCCGTCGGCGGCGGTGAGCTTCGTGAACCGGAACTTGGCGAGGGCCACCATCCAGGTTAAGGGGTCCCGGAAGAACCGCACCTTCTTGCCACTGTCAAAATCCCGTGACACGTACGTGATTGGAACCTCCAGCGGGATGTTGCCGAGCCGCACTAGCTTGGCCACGAGTTCCCAGTCGAAATCGAACCGGTTGGACGTGAACGGGACGCCGACGATGCAGGATGTCCGGAAGACCTTGTACATGGTGAACGGATCCCGGAGCTTCGTCCGGTACACCACATTGAACATGGTGGTGAAGGCCCAGTGGGCGCCGTTCATGAGCCAACTCATGTGGCGAGCCGCTTCGAAGTGGCGCATCGCCTTCCCGGGCGAGTGACGGCACCCGAGGACGAAGTTCGCCTCGTTGGCGATCAGGGGAGCCAACACGATGGGATACTCCTCGACCCGGTATTCGAGGTCGGCGTCTTGGATAAGGAGGATGTCGCCCGCAGCGTGGCAGAAGCCGGCGCGAACTGCGCTTCCCTTGCCCGAGGGGCGGTCCTGGTACACGAGCTTCACCCGAGGGTGGTCTGCATACCCGGCAACGACATCCCGGCTCCCGTCGCTGGAGTTGCTCTCCACGATGATCAACTCGATGTCGATGTCGGGGAGGTCGAGCGCCAGTACGTCGTCAATGATGCTGCCCACGGTGGCCGCCTCGTTGTACACCGGGAGGACCACGCTGAGGTTGATGCGGGCCCCCTGCGACCCATCAAGGCCCGGCTTTGCGCACTGATCCACTAGACGCCACCGATCGAGCCGCTGGGCGCCGACGCCGCCGCTTCCATCGACTCCCATTTCGGTGTGGCCGCCAGCAGGTCGGGGTGCATCACCATCAGGTGCCAGAGAAGCGCCTGCATGGACTCCGTCTGGGCGGTGACGTTGCTCGGGATGACGGTGGGGACGAGGATGCAGGCATCGGCCAGGCGCCGCAACGCTCCGCCGTCGCGCCCCACGACTCCCGTTACGGAGGCACCGACCTCCCGAGCTTTGTGGATGGCGTTCACCAGGTTGGCGCTGACGCCTCGTTCCTCGTCCCCGCCTCCGACCGAGAAGACCACGAGACAGTCCTTGCCGTTGATTCTGGAGCCGGCCAGCCAGTTGGCATACGAGCTGTCCCAGCCGTCGTCGTTCACCCGAGCCGTGAGCTCGGAGACGTTGTCGGAGACGCAGTAGGCCTCGAAGCCAGCCAGCTTGCGGAAGTCGCAGGTGGCGTGCGACGCGTGCCCGGCTCCGCCTCCCGACCCGCAAAAGAAGACCCGGCCGCCCCGGCGGCGGGTCTGGGCCAGCAATGCGATGGCGGCATCCACCTCCTCGACGGAGAGGCCGCGGAGGATCTCGATGGACTCGGCGATGAAGGCCGACGTGAAGGAGTCGTCTGACATGGGTCCTCGCTTTCTGAAGTCCTGCGGTCGAATCAATGCCAGTCGTCGACGCTGATCCGGTACGGGCGCCCGAGGTCCAGGTTGGGGTTGTAGAAGGGATCCACGATGTCCCCGGGACGGCCCCACCGGCTGCAGAAAAACGTCTCGTCGGCCGGTGGGTGCAGTGATCCCCGGCTGGCGCTCTCGTAGTGGTAGAGCTCAGCGTAGGGCGTGTAGACGACCTCGTACCCCGCCTGCCGCACGCGCAGGCAGAAGTCTACGTCGTTGAAGGCGACGGTCAGCCGTTCCTCGAAGCCGCCGAGCTCCGTGAAGAACGCGGTCCTGGTCATCATGCAGGCCGCGGTCACCGCCGTGGTGTTGAGGACGGAGTGGCCCAACGAGAAGTAGCCACCGTGGTCCACGTTGCCGGCGGTGCCGTGGCCGAGGCCCATGATGATGCCCTCGTGCTGGGGATGTCCCTGCGGGTAGAGGAGCCGGGCGCCCACCGCACCGACCTGGGGTTGCTGGGCGTACTCCAGCATGGCCTCGATCCACCCGGGTGTGATCACCTCGGTGTCGTTGTTGAGGAAGAGGAGCATGTCGGTCCGGGCCTCCCGGGCGGCCGTGTTCATCATGTTGGCGAAGTTGAAGGATCCGGGATACCCGATCACTCTGCCCTTGAGTGTGGACAGGAAGTCGAGAGTCTCGGGATCGGCGGAGTCGTTGTCGACCACGATGATCTCGTAGTGGGAGTAGGTCGACAGGTCTTCGATGCTGCCGATGCACTGGCGGAGGAGATCGACGCGGTCCCGGGTCGGAATGATGATCCCGACGGTCGGCTCACCGCTCACGTGGTAACGGATGCGGTGGCTCCCTTTCCAGATGCCCGGACCGACGTCCCCGCTCAGGCCGCGCCGGCGGAGACTGTCCTGGAGTGCCTTCGCTCCCGCCTGGTACGCCCAGGGCTTGGCGTCGGGGGATCCGGCCGCCGAGCCGGGTACCTTCCGCCAGGTGTACAGGGGCAGGGGGATGTGGGCGATCCGATCCGTGACCTCGGTCACCCGCAAGGCCAGGTCATGGTCCTGGCTCCCGTCGTAGCCCTTCCGGAGCCGGCCCACCCGGTCGATGACGGACGCACGGTAGACGGCGAAATGCGTGACGTAGTTGGTGGTTCGGAACAGCTCCGGGGACCAGTCCGGTTTGAAGAAGGGGTCGACGAGCCTGCCATCGAGCTCCTTCTTGTCCTCGTCGGAGTAGATGAAGTCAAGGCCGCTCTGTTGATTCAGCAACTTCACGACCTCGTACAGGGCATTGGGTTTCAGCTCGTCGTCGTGGTCGAGAAAGCCGATGAACTCGCCGGTCGCCATGGAGAGGGCACGGTTTGAGGCGGCTGCGATGCCGGAGTTCTCCGCCAGGCGCGCCGTGCGGATGCGGCGCTGCAGCCGGTAGCGCCTGAGGACCTTGCCGACTGCAGGGTCCGGAGAGGCGTCGTCGACGATGCAGAGCTCCCAGTTCGGGTAGCTCTGGGCACGCACCGACTCCACGGCCTCGATGAGCCACGAGGGATTCGTATTGTAGGCGGGCATCAGGATGCTGATCCTGGGCCGGTACGGGAAGTCTTTCGACGCTGCCCGCTGGGCAGCCAGCTCCTCCGTCGAGGGAGCGTGGCGCTGCATCCAGATCTGGTATTCCTCGTTGTACGTGAGCTCCTGGCCACGCGGTGGGGGTGCGGGCAGCGCGGGCGGCGTTTGGGGAAGGCGGGCCACGCCGAAGATGTGCGGCGCCCACGTTGCGATCTTTGGCAGCCGCTTCACGGCACCGGCGGGGCCTTCGTTCATCACCACCTTCGCGACCTTTGCGCCCGCGAGCACGATCTGGCGACGCCGCGTCGACCACGGAGCCAAGCGGTCCACCTGGCGGATCGTGCCCTCCAGGACGCGGTAGCCGGCTCGCTGACGGAGCTGGTCAAGCTCGGCGCTCACCGCCGCGCTCTCGACACGGCTCGCAGCCAGGGCTGCCTCCTGCTCTGCGATCAACGTGTCCCGGGTCGCCAGGACCGCGTCGTGTTCTTCTGCCTTGGTGCGCAGCTGCACGAGTTCGGACTCGTGGGCGCTCAGGGCCGTTCGCAGCCCTTCAAGGAGTCGGTCCCTCTCCCCGAGGGCTGCCTGCTGGACGGCCAGGCCTCGGTCCTTCTCCTCGAGGGCTGCGTGCTGGACGGCCAGGCCCCGGTCCTTCTCCTCGAGGGCTTCCTGCTGGATGCGGATGATGTCATTGAGCCGGTCCCTCTCGCGCGCGGCGTGCTCCGCGCTCATCTTGTCCCTCATGACCTGCGTTTGGAGGCCCAAACGCCGGCCCAGCTCGTAGAACAGGGTTTGGATCCATGGTTCCGATTCGAAGCTCGCCCGGAAATCCCCGAGGGCGGGCGGTTCGTTGGGACCCACGGACAAGATGCCCAAGCCGTGGCCATGCAGAAACTCGAAGTGGGGGTAGTGCTGCGCAACCTCCGCCCACAGCCGCCAGACACCGAACTCGGCTCCACGCTCGTTGGTGTCGTGGAACAGGACCACACCGCGGTCGCTCAGCTTCGGGAGCCAGGTTTCGAAGTCATGCCG
>JAOPZY010000213.1 GCA_025963875.1 Actinomycetota bacterium | reverse complement strand
TAGTCGATGATCACCAGGCCCAGGCCGCTCTTTGACGCCACCCTCCGGCACTTGGCCCGCATCTCCATGATGGTGGCGTTGGGGGTGTCGTCGATGAAGATGGGGGCCTCGGCGAGCCGGCCGAGGGCGAGCGACAGCTTCGGCCAGTCGGAGTCCTGCAGCGCCCCCCGGCGGAGGCGGTTGGAGTCGACCCTCGCCTCCGAGCACATGAGGCGCTGGACCAGCTCCATCTTCGACATCTCGAGCGAGAAGATGACCACCGGCCGGTGGTCGGTGGCGGCGACGTGCTGGGCGATGGAGAGCGCCAGGGCGCTGTTGTGCGTGGGGATCATCGACGTGCCCGCCAGGTAGAGATGGCCTGGCGATCCGACCTGGATGCAGCGCACCGGGACCGGGGCGACGGCCGTGACCGACACCACGGTGCGGGTCCCCGGGACCCGAGGCGAGTTGCTGCCGGCCATCGTCGCCGCAAGCCGATCCGCCTTCCGGGCGAGGCGGAACACCGGATCGATCGGCGTCCAGGCGAAGCGGCCGCCCTTTGCCGTCCCACCCGCCTTCAGCGGCACCCGGCATTTGCGGATGGCCCCCGGGTTGTGTCCGAGGGAGCACGCGAGCTCGCGGGCCTGCTCGAGCACCTCGCGGTTGAGGAGGCGCACCTCGGCCGCACCCCCGTCGGAGCGGCGGACCCGGCCCGCAGTGTCCATGATCCCCTGCAGGAGTGCCAGCCGCTGCTTGAACGAGGCCCGCAGGTACGGCGCCGGGATCCGCTGCTGCGCCCCCACGGGCAGGGTCACGGGATTCTTCAGGGAGTACCCGGCCTGCTCGAACTCCCAACGGAAATGGGCCCGGTCCGACTTGGCGACGGACAGCTTTGCCCTCGCCCTGTGCTCGCCGCCGAGCCAGCACCCCAGCACGTAAGGGTCGATGGGCAACGTAGCCTCGGGAAGCTCCAGGGCTTCGACCAGGGGCACCCGCCACCGGCGCCCCGACGTGCCCGATGCCGCCGCCGCCATCCTGGACGTCGTCACCACCTTTGACCGGGAGCGGGACGACACCAGCCATTCGTGGCCTCCGTCGGCGACGATCACCGTTGCGTCGTCGAAGGCCACCTCATAGCAGTCGTGGTCGGTGTAGACGGGGGAGACGTGGTCCACGTGGCACACCCGGCCCTGCTCGTCGAAGACCTCGTCGCCAACCTCGATCTCGCCCATGGTCGTCCAGCCGATCGGGGTGGCGATCGGGGTGTCCAGCGCCAGGGCCTTCCCCATGGAGGGCCTCGCCGCCACGATGATCAGGTTGGAGGGCTGCAGGCCGGCCGTCAGGTCGTCGAGGTCGGTGAATCCCGTGGCGACGCCGGTGATGGCCGAGCCCCGCTCGTAGAGCTTCTCGACCATCTCCATGTTCTCGGTCAGCAGGTCCTTCAGGTGGGCGAGGTCCTCCGATACCCGCCGGTTGGTCACCTGGTAGATGAGGTCCTCGGACTGGTCGACCGCCTCCTCGACGTCGTCCGGAAGGGCATAGGCAAGGTCGTTGATCTGCTGCGAGGCGTCGATCAGCCTGCGCAGCGTGGCGTTCTCCTGGACGATGCGGGCGTAGTAGCCAACCGACCCCGGCGTCGGGACGGAGTTGACCAGGGTGAAGAGGTAGGGCTTGCCCCCGAACTCGTCGAGCTTGCCGGCTCGCCGGAGCTCCTCGCCCAGCGTCACGGCATCCACCGGCTCGCCCCTGGCGTAGAGGTCGAGCATGATCTTGAACATCTCCGCGTGGGCCGGCTTGTAGAAGTCCTCGGCGGCCACGGTCTCGAGCGCCGTGGCGATGGCCTGCCTCGACAACAGGCATGCGCCCAGCACCGACTCCTCGGCCTCGAGGTTGTGGGGGGGGACGCGACTGGGGCCGGGCCCGTCCGGCGTGATCCTGCTCAGACGGGTAGCCATGGCCATTCCTTTCTAAGGTCCTTCCCAGGGCCCTTTCCAGAGTCTCTAGAACATATGTTCGACTCTAATGCAAACGCAGGCACGATTTCCACAGCAACTGAAGCGCCGTCCACAGTTCGTCAACTCCCTGTCCACCGGCTTATCCACAAGATGTTGTGGTTACCGGGCTACGATGGCCCAACATATGGGGCCTGGCACGGGGAGTCAATGGTTCGGAGTCAGATTTGTTCGCGCCCCGGCGCCCCGGCCGATCCCCTCCAAGTCCCGAAGTTAGGTGCGGATCGCGCGCCGGCGCGCGAAAGGCGACTAGCCTCGGCGAACCAAGGAGGTTTGGAGGGGCGCTTCCCCGCTCTTAAGGGTCTTCGGTCAAATGAGTGGCAGCCAGATTAGCGGCAAGCTCCGGTAGAGGGAAGGCAGAGAATCAGAGCGAGAGTCCGGTGGCCTTGAGGAGCCGAAAAGCAGATCCTCGTCGTCGCGGACCCGCTCGACGCCCCGGTGGGCAGCCCGGATCGGCTCGTCAGGGTTTCGGCGCAGAGGTTGGCCAGCTCGGCGCCCTTTTATCTAGTGGGAGGGAGCCGATCTGGGATGGTCCTGTCGGCCTGAGGGGTGCGGGCATGGCCTGCGCTACCGGCCTCGCCAAGGTTGACGGCTCGCCGTGCTCGGCGATCATGCCCGCCTATGCTGTTCTCATGAGCGAAGCCCGGGTGTGGTCCGTGACGTCCACTGTTCCGACGCAGAGTCAGGCGCTTGGCCTGGCTCGGATTGTGGTCAAGGAACGTCTTGCTGCAGGTGCGGAGGTCAGCGGTCCCTCGGTCTCCGTGTTCTGGCACCTCGGAGAGCTTGGCGAGGGTGAGGAATGGCGGGTGACCCTGCGAACGTCACTCGCCACTCGCGATCGTCTCGCCACGCGTCTCGCCGAGCTGCACCCCTGGACGAGTCCGGAGATCTCGGCCTCGCCGATTGCGTGGTGCGCCGAGAGCTATGCCGAGTGGGTCGAGCGCACTACGACGCTGGATGAACCGGCAGGGTGATCGCGCTGAGCTTGTCGGCGAGCGGTTGCGCGCCTGGCACGCCAAGTCCGGTCAGTCGTCGGGCGGTATTGCGGGCGTGGTTGATCGGCCGTGGCGATGCAACGGCAGCGGCGAGGGCCACGGCCTCGTCAACTACAGCGACCGCACGGTCGACATTGCCCGCATCGGTGAGCGCATCGGCGAGGAAAAGCAGGTAGAGGGCCTTGTCGCGAGCCCACTGGTTCGGGAACGTGGCGAGTGCGCGTTCAAGCGGTGGAATGGCTTTGCTCGGCTCGCGAAGCACCGCCCAGACCCGACCGGCCATGATGTCGAGTTCCGTGTCGTTGATCCACGCGGACCAATGGGGGGCAGGCTCCTCTCCTCGTTCGCTGAATGCATGCCGCGCCCGGTTGAGGGCCGCTTCCGCGTCGCGGGCGTTCCCGGCAATGGCCTGTGACCAGGCTTGGCGTGATTCGAGCAGGGCGAGGGTCTGCGGGGGCGTGGATCCGGTGATGAGCTGTCCGGCTGCTTGGGCCGCGCTCACCGCTTCGCTCGTGGCGTCCGCGTAGGCGGTGTGGATGAGTGCGTTCGCTGCTAAATCGGTGTTGCCGGTGTCGACCGCCAGGCGGTGACTGAGAGCGAAAAGGCGTCGCGCGGTCGCGGAGTCTCCGGCGTCAAACGCCGCCCACCCGGCTTGCTGGGCTTGCTCGCTGGCGAGATCCGCGAGGGCAACTCCAGTTGTGTCGCTGTACCGGCACGTGGCGAGGAGATGCTCTGTATGCATCAACTCGTTGGCGTAGAGCCGGAACGTGTCGGCTCCGCCGAGGTAGTTGTCGAGATCACGCATACGCGCGAACCGGTAACGCATGGCGTTGACGTCAGACGTCCCGATTCGCCCCTTAGGAGCCGCTATCGCGCTCATAGCGTCGACTGGGAGAAAGTCCCGCCGCTTCGGCGCGCCCATCCTCTCGGCCTCGACGTGGGTCCGTTTCGCGTACAAACCGAGATCTTCGTCTGATTCCGCCCGGAGGACGACTCGAAGAGCCCGACGAGTCTCGTGGTTCGGCCACGTGATGACGCCGCGCTCAAGGCGACTGATCGTTTGCGCTTCGACTGCCGCTTGGCGTCCGGTTGTCTTCTCGACCTCGGTGCATACGAGGTGAGCAAGCCCGCTCTGCGTTAGTCCGCGCGCAAGTCTCAAGGCTCTGAGCCGTTGGTTAGCCATCAGGTCCACGGTAGACGGGCTGCGGCCAACCTGCCCACCATTTCGCCCTGTTTCACCCTGCTAGCGAGCGATAGACCTGAGTCGTGAGTGAGCAACGTCCTACAACACGTGGCTCGAGCTTGGCGGCACGCACATTGGCCCCGTTCATGTCCGCGGGAGGAGCCTAACGCACCCATTGGTTGGTCTGCCGCTCTCGGTGGGAAGGGGCATTGCGATGCATTTTCGAAGTGCTTGCCGGTCGAACGGCAGTAGAGGGGGGATCCCGGGCGGGAAGAGCCGGAAAGGGGGCTCCTCCTCGGGGGAGGGGATCGGGGTCTTCCCTCCAGTGTTGGGCATCGGAAGGAATGAGAAAGGAGAGGAACCAGATGGCCCGGGAGAGCCAGGGAACCGGCGGATGGCCGACGATCCTGTGGATTACGTGGAGGGCGGGCGAGACTGAGCGCCTGGAACCGCTGTGCAGGCTCCACCGCGAGCATGTCTTCGAGCGCTATCCGGCCAGTGCCCACGGCCTGGGGCGCAGCGGCGATTTGTGCAGCATGTGTCGAGGGCAGCAGTTTGGGACCGCCCGGTTCCCCGGCTCACGGGCTGGCACAACGGCGTCGCGTGAGACCAGGTCGGCTTCACCTCGGGGCCAGGGGACCAGGCGGCGCATCTCGCCGATCCGGCACAGCCCTTCCTCTCCACCAGCTTAGACTTAGAGCGCGCAAAGATAGGTGGGCACCGCCTCCCGCCGCGCTGGCCGCTCTCCTGTGACGCCAAGCGTTGCGGCGAAAGGGTTTCGGGTGTCTGGCGGTACGGGAGGATGGATGCGCAGGTCACGGCCTATTTGCGCGCGCTCTTAGCTTAGTTTAAGTCTGGGGGATGACTTCGACGGTGCCGGCCGCCGTGACGTCGGGGCTGATGTGCACCGAGTAGTCGTGGGTCCCCAGGGAGCGGATCGGCGCCGGCAGGTTGATCTTGCGGCGATCGATCTCTTCGCCGAGGGCACGGGTCAGCGCCTCGGCGATGTCGGCGTTGGTCACCGACCCGAAGAGCTGCCCGTCCTCGCCGGCCCGCGCGGGGATCCGCAGGGCGGCCCCCACGATACGGCCGGCCATGGCGTCGGCCAGGGCACGGTCGCGGCGCTCCCGTTCGGTGCGGGAACGCCGCATGGTCTCGGCCTGCTTGACCGCCCCCCTGCTCGCCGACAGGGCGAGGTTCCTCGGCAGCAGGTAGTTCCGGGCGTAGCCCGGCGCCACCTCGACGATGTCGCCCTTGTGGCCCAGCGTGCCGATGTCGGCGTTGAGGACGACCTTCATCGGATCACGTACGGCAGCAACGCCACCTCGCGGGCGCTCTTCACCGCAGCCGCGACGTCGCGCTGGTGCTGCGAGCAGGTGCCCGTCACCCTCCGGGCGCGGATCTTCCCTCGGTCGGAGACGAACCGGCGCAGCAACGCCACGTCCTTGAAGTCGACGTAGGTGACCTTCTCCCGGCAGAAATAACAAACCTTCTTGCGCTGGGGACGAGCGGACTTCTTGTTGTCCTTGGCGGACCCCCCTCGTGCGTCCTTGCGCGTGTCCTTACGTGGCAGCGTGCACCTCCTGTGGCGCGGCCTCCGAGGTGGTGTCCGCGGCGGCCCACTCGCCGGGCCCCCCTCGGGATGCCTTGGTGACCTGTGCGGTGGCCCAGCGCAGCGACGGTCCGACCTCGTCGGCCTCGATCTCGACCACCGTGCGCTTCTGGCCCTCCTCGGTCTCCCAATTGCGGGACTGCAGCCGGCCGGAAACGATCACCCGAGTCCCGACCTTGCAGGTCTCGGCGACGTTCTCGGCGAGCTGTCGCCAGGCGTTGACGGTGAAGAAGTCGGTCTGCTCGACCTTCTCGCCGTTGCGGTTGGTGTAGAAGCGGTTGACGGCCAACCCGAACTTGACGACCGCTGCCCCGGTTGGCGTGTAGCGCAGCTCGGGCTCGCGGGTCAGGTTGCCGACCACCGTGATCTGATTGGACATGTCTGGACCTCCCCTTCCTTGCCTAGGATATCCGGACGATCTTCGCCCGGACATACTCCTCGCCGATCTTGAAGAGGCGGTCGAGTTCTTCGAGCAAGGTCGGTTCGGCCTTGAACTTGGCAACGAGGTAGAAACCCTCGCTCAGGTGGTTGATCTCGTATGCGAGCCGGCGCCGGCCCCACGAGTCCACCTTGGTTACCTCACCCTTGGCCTGCACGAGCTTGGTGAAGCGCTCGATTGCCTCTTTCGAGGACGCCTCCTCCAGCCGCGGGTCAAGAATGATCACAGCTTCATAGTCACGCATATCGCCTCCTTAAGGACTTCCGGCGGACCGGAAGGCTCCCGGGATAGGGAGCAAGGTGGGGCAGCCGTGCATCTTACCCTCGGTTGGGTTCAACGTCCATCTGCTGCCCACTATAGGGAAGGGTACCGACAGAATCCGGGCCATTTTGGGAAGCCGCGAAGAAATGTTTGCGGGACGGGCGGGCCCCGGCGTCCGGCGCCGCAGGCTCGAGGCGCCTTCCCCGCCGGGTTGCCTGCACGGCGATGACGATCAGCGCGATGGAGCGGGCGAACACGGCCAGGACGAAGATCTTCTCGGCCAGGGGGGCGGGGGGAAGGAAGGGGTCGGGCTTCGTGTACCACCACCAGCCCGAGACGAAGAGCACGGCATCGCTGGCGAGGTAGGCGAGGACCTGCCGCCAGGGGATGTCCACCATCACGATCAGCGGCATGACCCAGAGGGCGTACTGCGGCGAGTGCACCTTGGACAGGACCATGAACGAGGCGATGATCGCCAGGCCCGTGGGAACGACCGGATACCCCCCGGGCTCGTCGCGTCGCCGCCAACCGACCCACAGGATCAGCAGCGACACGAGACCGAACGCCGCCAGCCCAACGACGCCGACGACGCCCCGCCATCCTCCACCGGGGGGGGTCCACCACGCCGACGGGTGCACGGTGTTGCCCAGCGCGCCGAACCAGTACCAGGTCGTGCCCAGGTCGGGCCAGCGGTCCGCGTGGAACTTCCACACCCCCATCCAGCCGGAGAACGAGGCGATCATCCAGGGGACGTTGGCACCGATCACGCCCAGGCCGAACCCGTTGACGAGGCGGGTGGCCCCTCTGCGGTCCCGGGCCGCCCAGGCGGCGAGGAAGGCGCCCGGCAGCGCAAATGCCGGAAAGAGCTTGGCGCTGGCGCCGAGAGCGAGGGCGAAGCCGGCCCACCCCCATCGCCGCTTCTCGACCTCGACGAGGCCCCAGACCAGGGCCGCCACGGCGAGGATGTCCCAGTTGAGAAAGGTGTAGAAGATCGTCGGGGTCCCGATCGCCCACAGCATTAGCCGCCCGGCCGTCACCCTCCGGCGCAGGAGCAGCGTCACGGCGAAGGAGAACGGCCACAGCAGCAGGGCGGTGATCTGGAAGTAGGAGGGATCGTTGTAGCCGGCCGCCAGGCCCACGTGGGTGAGGAAGGCGAGGATCCGGCCGGCGCCGTACATGAAGGTCCCGATGAGCACCGGGTACTCGACCGTCACGTCCGTGTAGGGGACCAGCCCCCTGTCCACGCCCCGGGCGTGGAACAACGGCTGGATGTCGTTGTAGCAGAGGTGCCGGTACTGGAATGCGTCGGCCCAGGGATGGGTGGCGCACTGGTTGCGCATGAGGTAGCTGATCAGGAGGCCCACCGCCGCCGCGGCGCAGGCGAGACCGAGCGAGGCGGGTTGCTGCGACCAGTCCCAATTGGTCCCGCCCACCAGCCGCCGGCGTGCGGGGCCGGTGTCAGTGGCCAGGGGAGGCCCCGGGCGAGGCGCTTGTCGACGGGCTGGGGGAGGGGATGACGATGTCGGGCGGCAGTGCCTCGGATGGGCATGGCGCCGGCGTTGCGGTCTGCGTCGCTCCGGCTGCGGCCGGCGCTGTCGTGGGCGCCGCTGTCGCCGTCGCGGTGGGCGTCGCCGGGCACGGCGAGCCGGCCGGCGTGCAAGGGTTGTCGGGCGTGGGCAGCACGCCGCTGGCACAGGGGGCCCCCGAGGGCCCGATGACCTTGCCCTGGGCTGTGGGCGCCGTGAACGTTGCCACCTTGAACGGGGCCACCGCAGATTTCATGAACTTCTGCCAGATCGTCGCCGGCAGCGTGCCGCCCGATACCTCGATGCCGTGGACGCTCGTCATCGGCGGGGTGGTGTTCGCCTTGGCGTCGAACGGGTAGCCCATCCAGACCGCCGCCGAGAGTGTCGGCGTGTACCCCACGAACCAGGCGTCCGTGAGTTTCTCGGTGGTCCCGGTCTTGCCGGCTGCCGGCCGCCCGATGCCCTTGCCCTTGGCGGTGCCGTGGTCGAGGACCTGGGTGAGGACCTGGGTCACCGTGTCGGCGACGTTCGGGTCAAGCACGTGCTCGGCGCGGGGGGCCTGGTCGACGAGCACCCTGCCGTCCGCCGTCACGACCTTCGTCACCGCAAGGGGGTCGGGCCGCTGGCCGCGGGCCGCGAAGGTGGCATAGGCCCTCGCCATCTCGAGGGGGGTCACCGCCGACGTGCCGAGCGCGATCGAGCACACCGGGGAGAGGTTCGTCCAGCCCCCGACCCGCTCCGCAAGGGAGCGGACGTTGGCCGGCCTCAGGCGGTCGACGAGCTGGGCGTAGACGGTGTTCACCGACTGGGCAGTCGCCTCGGTGACGGTGAGATCGCCGTAGCTCTCGTTCTTGAAGTTGTTGACGCTCCAGTTGGAGCCGTCCAGGTTCTGGCACTGCCTCGACGTCACCACCACCGCCGGCGGCCCCTGGAACGTCGAGTCGACCGAGTAGCCACTCTCGATGAAATCCGCCAGCGTGAAGGGCTTGAACGCCGACCCCGGCTGGCGGCCGCCGTTCGCGCCGGACTTCTGCGCAGCGTAGTTGAAGCCCTGGGCGGCCTGGAGGCTCGAGGTGTCCCTCCCCCCGACCATCGCCCGGATGCTGCCGTCGGTCTCCATCGCCACCAGGGCGGCCTGCGGGTCGCCGGCCTTGTCCAGGGTGGACGACACGGCAGCCTCCGCCGCATCCTGCAGGCGCAGGTCGAGCGTCGTGGAGATCCGTAAGCCCCCGGTGAGGATCTGCTGGTCGGTCAGGTGGTAGGTGTCCTTCAGGAGCCGGCGGACGTACTCGACGAAGTAGGCCCCCCGGGCCGATGACGAGGCGGACCCCGTCTGGAAGCTGAGCTTCTGGGCCCTCGCGCTGTCGGCCTGGCGGGGGCTGAGATAGCCCGCCGACACCATGTCGGCGAGCACCGTGTCGCGGATCTGGGTCGCCCCCTGCGGGTTGCTGTCGGGCTGGTAGTACTCGGGCCGCCGGATGATCCCTGCGAGGTAGCTGGCCTCGGCGACGCTCAGGTCCTTGGCCGGCTTGTTGAAGTACGCCCTGGCCGCCGCCTCCGCACCGTAGGCCCCGCGCCCGAAGTAGACCGTGTTCAGGTAGTCCTCGAGGATCTTGTCCTTCGAGTACTTGCGCTCGAACTTGATGGCGAGGGTTGCCTCGCGGAGCTTCCGGACGATGGAGCGCTGCTTGCCCACGCCCGGCAGGGCGTTGCGGACGTACTGCTGGGTGATGGTTGAGCCACCCTGGGCGATCTGGCCGCCGGCGACGTCCACCCACAGCGCCCGGAGCGTGCCGCGCAGGCTCACCCCGCTGTTGCTGAAGAAGTTGCGGTCCTCCGCGGCCACGACCGCCTGGCGGAGGTTCATCGAGATCTGGCCGAGCGGCACGATGACCCGGTCCTCGGTGCCGTGGTAGAGGGCGAGGACGCTGCCGTCGGCGGAGAGCACGGTGGAGGACTGGGCGGCGGGTAGGGCCGCCGGCAGCGGGACGTTGCCGATCAAGAGGGCGAAGACGGCGACGGCCCCCGCAGCGAAGCCCGCCGCGGCCCAGAGCCACCACCGGCGAAGGATCCAGACGATGACCTGGGCAACCCGTGTCCTGGGCTGTGCCCGCCTCGGGGGCCGTCGGCGCTGGGTGGTCTTGCCGGGCTGGGGGGACCGGGTCCGCTGCTGCGACGGCGGCGAGGGCCGCGTGGCGCGCGCGGAGGTGGAGGCCGGCCCGGATCCGCGGGCGACGGGCGACCTCGTCTGGCCCGCCGGCTTCCGGGCGCCGGATGCCGCGGCCCCGGTCCTGGGTGCCGCCGCGGCCTTCCGGCGAGGGGTATCGGGTCGGGATTGCCGTGCTACTGGCATGCACCGGCTCCTTGGCTCCCGCGGTTCCGGACGTCTGGGTGGAGGACGTCTTGAGACCGGAGCTTGTGCGAAAAACTCATGCGAAAATTTACAGGAAGTTGGTGCGCAACCCGGTGACCGTCAGCTGCCCTACCATGAGGAGCGCAACGACAAGCAGCGCACCACCGAGTGCCGCCAACGCCGCTTCCCTCACGCTGCCGAGCCCGGGACGCTCGAGCCCGGCGTCCTCGTCCGGCCCCCAGGTGTCGGCTGGCGTCTCCCCACCGTAGTGCATGTTGGCCGGCCTGACCGCCAGCGCCGCCACCACACCGGCGAGCCCCAGACCGTAGACCGCCCAGACGACCGTCTCCGCACCCCTCGCGGCCAGCAGCACCGCCGTGACCGTGGCCGCCGCCCCCGCGGGGACCAGCCGTGCTCGTGCCCGGACGGTCGGGAGGTCGAGCAGGAGGTGGAGGGCGATCGCCACCGCGACGACGAAGAACCCGAGCGCCGCCGGGATCCAGGGCCGGAGCGCGGGAAGGATCCCCACGGCCACTGCGGGGGCCGACAGGGGAGCGAGCCCCAGCGTCGCCATGGAGATGGCCCGGTCCCCCATGGCGAAGGAGGTGCCGGCGAGGCCGACCGCGGTCAGCGTCGCCGCCCCGGCCCCCAGCCCGGCGAGCAGCGCCGCCAGGCCCCCCGCGAACAGGAGCCCCGACTCCTGGCGCCCTCCCCGCGCCATAGCGACGCCTCCGGCCCACAGGGCCACCGCGACGAGGGCCAGGGCGGCCGCCGTCGAGGGGCCTGCCCACCAGGCGAGGAAGAGGCCTTGGAACCAGCCGGCCTGCGTGGGCGCCGGCAGCGAGGCGAGGTCCGGACCGGCGGCGACGCCTCCCAGGCGGAGGCCGGCCGCCAACGCCACCAGGAGAGCCCCGGCGCCGACGTGACCGGGTGCCGGAGTGGTCCAGATCCCCGTGGCCGCATGCCGGTGCACCAACCCCAGCACCAGGCTGAGGTCCGACGCGGCAAACGAGATGAACGGTGCCGGCGCGCTGCGACCCCGCAAGACTCCGGGCGCCAGGGCGACCGTCGGGATCATGAACAGCCCCAGGAAGACGACGACGGGCTGGCGGCCGATGGCGAGGCCGAATGCCGTGAGGCCGAGGGCTGCGGGGCCGAGGGCGGCGAGCAGCGGATCCCGGGAGACCCGCCGGGTCGCCGCCCCGGCACGGCGCAGCGCCGGCTCCCACGGCGGGGTGACGGTCCACAGCCTGGTTGCCTCCTCACCCGCTACGGGCGGCGCGGGCTGCCTCTTGCGTTGCCTGGCACCCAGCGCCGAGGCGGCCACGACCACCGCCGCGGCGGCCACGAACAGGTAGGGGCCGAGAGGGGCCCACGACGCCGGGAGGTCGTTCAACCGAGCCGGGCGGCGAGCAGGGCGACCAGGGCCACCGGGGCGAGCGTGCCCAGCAGCGAGCGTGCCGGGAAGGCCCCGATCTTCGACCGGAGGATCGAGACGAGGGCAACGGCCGCCAACGTGACCAACGTCGAGACCGCCACCGGGCCCACGAGCACGCGCCATGGCCCGTGCAGCAGTGCACCGACGGACGGCCCCCAGACCTGGGCGGTGACGGCCGCCGCCACCAGGGCGGATTCCCCCCACCGCAGCGCGGTGTCGAGCGCCTCGGCCTGCGGCGAGCCTGCGAGCCGGGGGAGGTGCTCGACCCACGCGGCACCCGCCATCAGGCCGACGAGCCCCCCGAGCACGTCGACCGCCGAGAACAGCAGCGGGCCGCCGAGGGCACCCGGCCCGATCGCAGCCTGGGCTGCCAGCGCCGTGCGGAGGTCGAGGGTGGAGAAGCGGAGGGCCGAGGCGAGCACGCAGAAGGAGAGCAGGGCGAACCAAGCAACCGGGGATTCGACCACGTGGTCCCCCCTCGCCCCGGTGGCTCCGGCGAGCAGGCAGTGTCCGGCCGTGCAGGCGCCGAAGGCCCCCACGAGCGCGATGGCGTTGCCCGGCATGAGCCCGAGCGCCAGCGGTATCCCGAAGCCGATGCCCAGGGCCACCAGGGCGACGGCCGTCCGTGCCTCGGGCATGGGAACGGCCAGGCCGCCGAGGGCGTTGCGGATGGCGGCTCGCCGGCTCCCGGCAGGGCTACCGAGACCGGCGCCGGGGGCGACCAGCGCCGCCACGGCGATGAGGAGGCAGGTGATGGGGAGTGCGAGCGCGGGCCCAGCGAGCGCCCCCCCGAAGAGCATCTGGCCTCAGCCGGCGAAGCTGCGGCCGAGGAGGTAGCACGCGGCCAGGTGGTTCCACGAGCACTCGATGCAGACCTCGACGACGTAGCAGCGGAATTCGTCGTAGGAGTCCACCAGCTCGCTCACCCAGTTGTCGGGGTAGACCACCCTGCCCGACAGGTCTTTGAGCTGGTCGCCGAAGACGTAGCGCACCTCCCGCAGCGTCGAGCACGTGCAGACGGGGCAGGTGCGCTTCAGGGCTCGCCCGATGTTGCGGGCAGCCCGCATGAGCTCTGGCTGGGCATCGCAGATGTCGAGCCTGGTCAGCCCGCCCCTGCGGAACTCGTTAATGACCGCCCGTTTGGCAAGCGTGTAGTCAGTGATCCCTCGCACGGCTCGAACATTGTAACGAAGCTGCCCAACGGCAAGCCTTGGCCGAGCCCCCCACGTGCTGGTCAAGTCCCGATCTCCACCTATGGGGTGAGTGGGTCCTCCAAGCCTCGCGTGTTTGACCTCTGCGTCATAATCGCGGTTAGATATATCGGCCCGATATATCGGGCTGATACGTAGTCACCAGTCACCCGAGCTACCGTGGTGCTGCACGTACGTCCTTGCCGGAGGCGAGTCTTTGCTAGAGATGGCGGTGCTGGGCCTGTTGAAGGATCGCACCATGCACGGCTACGAGCTCAAGAAGGAGCTCACCGCCACCCTGGGCCAGTTCTGGCAGGTCTCCTACGGGAGCCTCTACCCCACGATCCGCCGGCTGGAGGTCGAGGGGGCGGTCGAGCGGATCTTCCCCAAGGCCGACGTCGTGCGGCGCAAGAACATCTACCGCATCACCGCCAAGGGCGAGGAGATGTTCACCGAGGCCCTGCGTGAGCCGTCCCCCGTCTCCGACGATGCCCGGTTCGGCGTCAAGCTCGCCTTCTTCCGGTACCTCAACCCCGACGCCCGGGTCGAGGTGCTGGAGCGCCGCCGGGCCTATCTCACCGACAAGGTCGCCGAGATCCGGGGCCAGCTCCGCACGTACCGCGAGCGCATCGACGCCTACACCTACCGCCTGATGGAGCACGGACTCGACAACACGTCGAGGGACATCGAATGGGTCGACCGGCTCATCGCAGAAGAGAAAGCGGCCGGTGCCGGACCGGCCCCAACCACGCCGTAAGAGCGCATCCCGAGGCCCCCCTCAAGGGGCCGGATAAGAACAAGAGGCCCCCCAAGGGGCCGGATAAGAAGGAGAGCACGATCATGATGGAGCGGATCCGGGTTGGACTCGTGGGAGCTGGTAACTGCGCCTCGGCTCTCGTCCAGGGGGTGGAGTTCTACCGCGACGCCGGCGACGGCTCCGACATCCCGGGACTGATGCACGCGCGCCTCGGTGGCTACCATGTCTCGGACATCGACATCACCTGCGCCTTCGACGTCGACGCCGAGAAGGTGGGCACCGACCTGTCCAAGGCCCTGCAGTCGGGCCACAACAACACCATCCAGTTCGCCGAAGTGCCCGAGAGCGGGGTCATCGTGTCTCGGGGCCCGACGCTGGACGGCCTCGGCCGCTACTACCGCCAGGAGATCGTCGAGTCGCCGGCGCCCCCAGTCGACGTCGCCAAGGTCCTGCGGGACACCAAGACGCAGATCCTCGTCAACTACCTCCCGGTCGGCTCCGAGCGGGCCGCCAAGTTCTACGCCGAGCAGGCCCTCGAGGCAGGCGTGGGCTTCGTCAACTGCATGCCCGTGTTCATTGCCTCGCACCCCGCCTGGGCTGCCCGCTTCGCCGAGCGGGGCACGCCGCTCATCGGCGACGACATCAAGAGCCAGGTCGGTTCCACGATCATCCACCGGGTCCTCGCCAAGCTCTTCGAGGACCGCGGCGTGCACCTCGACCACACCTACCAGCTCAACTTCGGCGGCAACATGGACTTCATGAACATGCTGGAGCGTGAGCGCCTCACCTCCAAGAAGATCTCGAAGACCCAGTCGGTCACCTCGCAGCTCCGCCGTGGCATGAGCGCCGACGACATCCACATCGGTCCCTCCGACCACGTGCCGTGGCTCGAGGACCGCAAGTGGGCGCACATCCGCATCGAGGGCCGGGAGTTCGGCAACGTGCCGATCAACGTCGACCTGAAGCTCGAGGTCTGGGATTCGCCCAACTCCGCGGGTGTGGTCATCGACGCCGTCCGCTGCATGCGCCTGGCGCTCGATGCGGGCGTCGGTGGGGCACTCCTGGGGCCGTCGGCCTACTTCATGAAGTCGCCGCCGGTGCAGTACTCCGACGACGTGGCCCGCCAGATGGTCGAGGAGTACATCCGCTCGGTCGGCCTGCCCGCGGTCGACGGCGATCTGACCCTCCAGCTCGACGAGATCCGGTGAACTTCGAACTGCAGCTCGTGCCTGTCCCGGTCTCCGATGTCGAGCGGGCGATCTCGTTCTACACCGAGAAGGCTGGGTTCCATCTCGACGTGGACGTCACGGTGCGCGAGGGCCTGCGGTTCGTCCAGCTCACCCCTCCCGGGTCGGAATGCTCGATCGCCATGGGCGTCGGGATCACCGACGAGATGGCGCCCGGCTCCGTGAAGGGGCTGCAGCTGGTGGTCAGCGACATCGATGCCGCACGAGCGGAGCTCGCTGGGCGCGGCATGGACGTGAGTGAGGTCGACGTGCAGCCCTGGGGCTCGTTCGTCTACTTCAGCGACCCCGATGGCAACTCCTGGGCCGTGCAGTACATCCCGCCTCGGCCCTCCTGAGCTGCGTCGCTGCTCCTTCTGCGGGTTGTCGGTGTGGTCCTCGTCCTCATCGGCGGGGTCTGGCTCATCCAGGGCCTCGGCCTCGTCACGACGGGATCCTTCATGGACGGCCAGGGCTTCTGGGCCGTCATTGGCGGGGTCTGCGTGGCCGGCGGGCTCGTCGCACTCTCCCGCTCCCGCAGACGCCGCACCTGACCCGGCGGCGCGAGCCGGCCCGGCCAGCGGTGGGGTAGCCTGCCGGCGGGCGGTGGCGACGACAAAACGCTGACGATCGAAGGAGGGCACCCATGGCGCTGCACCGGCACGTCTCGGGCCCCGCTGGGCAGGCGAAGCTCGGCATGCGCCCGCAGTCCGAGTTCCAGCTTCCGGCCGAGGTGGCCGAGGTGCCCCGCCTCCGCCTCGGCCCCCGGGGCCTCCCCCCCGACGCCGCCTACCAGGTGGTCCACGACGAGCTCCTGCTCGACGGCAATGCCCGGCTGAACCTCGCCACGTTCGTCACGACCTGGATGGACCGCCAGGCCGACATGCTCATTGCGGAGTGCGCCCCCAAGAACATCATCGACAAGGACGAGTACCCACAGACGGCCGAGCTCGAGAACCGCTGCGTCAACGTCATCGCCGAGCTCTGGAACGCCTCGGGGGCCGAGCAGGCCACCGGCTGCTCCACAACGGGCTCCAGCGAGGCCTGCATGCTCGGAGGCCTGGCCCTCAAGTGGAACTGGCGCCGGGCGCGGGCCGCCGCGGGCGCCCCCACCGACCGGCCGAACCTCGTCATGGGGGCCAACGTCCAGGTCGTCTGGGAGAAGTTCTGCCGGTACTGGGACGTCGAGGCCCGGCTGGTGCCGGTCGGCCCCGCCACGCACCTCACTGCGGAGGCGGCGGTGCCCCACTGCGACGAGGACACGATCGGCGTCGTGGCGATCCTGGGATCGACGTTCGACGGCTCCTACGAGCCGGTCCTCGACATCGCCAACGCCCTGGACGCCCTCGCCGCAGGCGGAGGGCCGGACGTCCCCATCCACGTCGACGCCGCCTCCGGTGGCTTCGTCGCGCCCTTCATCGATCCCGACCTCGTCTGGGACTTCCGGATCCCCCGGGTGGCCTCCATCAACGCCTCGGGGCACAAGTACGGCCTGGTGTACCCGGGGGTCGGCTGGGTGGTCTGGCGGGACGCCGGTCGCCTGCCCGAGGAGCTGGTGTTCAAGGTGGACTACCTCGGTGGCGAGATGCCGACGTTCTCGCTCAACTTCTCCCGGCCCGGCGCCCAGGTCGCTGCCCAGTACTACAACTTCCTGCGCCTCGGCTTCGACGGGTACCGCCGGGTGATGAGCGCCTGCCGCGACAACGCCCGCTGGCTGGCGCAGCAGATCGGCGACCTCGGCCCCTTCGAGCTGGTGTCCAAGGGCGCCGGCATCCCGGCGTTCGCCTTCCGGATCAAAGAGGGCGTGCCGTACACCGTGTACGACGTGTCCGAGGCGGTCCGCACCCGGGGCTGGCTCATGCCCGCCTACCGCCTGCCCCCCAACCTCGAGGACATCGCGGTCCTGCGCATCGTGGTGCGGGACGACATGAGCCGGGACCTCGCCAAGGTGCTGATCGAGGACCTGCGCCGCACGATCAAGCGCCTGGAGCGCCAGCCCGAGGTGATGGCCGAGTCCCCGAGGACCGGCTTCCACCACTGATCTCGACGAGGTGCGGAATTGATCGCGTGCATACACGCGATTTCTTCCGGACTTCTGAGCGTCAGGGCATGCGGGCGATGAGGAGCAGCTCGGGGTGCTCGAACGTCGGGGCCTCCCGGCCGTACTCGCCGGGGGACACCCCGAATACCGCCTCGGGGTTCAGGCCCGCCCCGTTGGCGATCCACTCCAGCTCCCGGGGGGTGTAGCAGGAGTTCCAGATCTCGAAGTCGGCGGTCTCCCCGCCGGCGCCGATCACGCCCTCGACCTTCGCCTTGAAGAGCATATTCACGGGGTCGAACTCGCCCGTCACCGGGCCCCCGAGGCCCTCGAGGTGGTTGAGGGCGTAGAACACGTTCGCCGCCCCCAGCGCCAGCCGGCCACCGGGCTTCATCGATCTGCGGATGTTCCGCAGGATCTGCAGATCCGGGAGGCCCAGCCCGAACGCCCCCTGGCAGAGGCAGATCACCACGTCGAACTCGGCGTCGAAGGGCAGCTCCCTGGCGTCCATCGGGAAGAACGAGGGTTGCACCCCCGCCTCGGCGGCGTGGCGGTGGGCGATGGCGATGAACTCGGGCGAGATGTCGATGCCCACCACCTGCAGACCGCGTTTGGCGAACGCCACCGAATGCCGCCCCGGCCCGCAGCCGACATCGAGCAGGCGCTCCCCGGCGGTCGCCCCCAGCGTCTCGGCGATGAACTCGACCTCCTGCTCCGTGCCCATCGTGAAGGCGTACTGCAGGTAGGCGTCGCCCAGGTGGCGGGCGAGGGGGACCCACCAGTCGTCGGGTGCGGGGGGGATCTCCGTCACGGGTTCTGGCGCTCGGCCCACCACTGGTCGAGGCGGGCAAACGCCTCCGACTCCCCGATCTCGCCCTCGTCGAGGCGGATTTCCATCAGGTGGTCGAGGGCCCGGCCCACGTCCCGGCCCGGCCCGATCCCCAGGTGCTCCATGACCTGGTTGCCGTTCAGCGCCGGGCGCAGGGCCATGAGCTCCTCCTGGGCGGCAAGCTCGTCGATGCGGGCTTCGAGCTCGTCGATGCGGCCCGAGAGCTGCGCAGCCTTGCGGGGGTTGCGGGTGGTGCAGTCGGACCGCACGAGCGTGTTGAGCCTGCCGAGGAGCTCCCCGGCGTCCCGGACGTAGCGGCGGACCGCCTTGTCCGTCCAGCCCAGGCGGTAGCTGTGCAGGCGGAGGTGGAGGTACACGAGCTGGCGGACCTCGGCAATGGTGTGGGAGGGGTACCGCAGCGCCCTGAGGCGGGCCTCCGTCATCTCGGCCCCCACGACCTCGTGGTGGTGGAACGTCACGCCTTCGGAGGTGAACTCCCTCGTCTTCGGCTTGCCGACGTCGTGGAAGAGGGCAGCGAGGCGCAGGACCAGGTCGGGTCCCTCCGGCTCCAGGGCGATGGCGTTGTCGAGGACGGCGAGCGTGTGGGCGAAGACATCCTTGTGCCGGTGGATCGGGTCCTGCTCCAGCCGCAGCAACGGCAGCTCGGGGATGAACTCGCCCGCCAGTCCGACCTCGGTGGCGAGCGCCAGCGCCGCAGATGGCGACCTGCCGAGCAACAGCTTGGAGAACTCCTCACGGATCCGCTCCGCCGAGATGATCGCCAGGCCCCCGTGCAGCTCCCGGATGGCGGTGACCACGCCGGGATCGATGGCGAAGTCGAGCGTCGAGGCGAAGCGAAGGGCGCGCAGCATCCGCAGCGGGTCGTCGCCGAAGGCTACTTCAGGGGAGAGGGGCGTCCGGAGGCGTCCCTGGGCGAGGTCGTCGAGGCCGCCGAAGGGGTCGATCAGGCGGACGTCCGGCAGCTCGATCGCCATGGCGTTGACGGTGAAGTCCCGCCGGGACAGGTCGGTCTCGAGGTCGGTGGCGAAGGCGACGGTAGGGTTGCGGGAGCCCGGTTCGTAGCGCTCGCTTCGAAATGTGGTGACCTCCACCCGGGTGTCCCCCCGCTGGGCCGCCACCGTGCCGAACTCGATGCCGGTGGTCCACACCTTCCCCTTCTTCGCCCAGGCCTGCATGATCTGCAGCGTTTGGTCCGGCGGCGCCGGCGTGGCGAAGTCAAGGTCGGGCGGCACCGTGCCGAGCAGGGCGTCGCGCACCCACCCGCCGACCAGGTACAGCGGCCAGCCGGCGGCTTTGAAGGCCCCGGCAAGGTCGAGCGCGACCGCAGGAATGGGCCATTCGCCCTGGCTGGCAGGTGGTCCGCTCATGGATCTTGCAGCATCGTTCACGGTGCTCGGCTTTCTGTTCGCTCGGGACGTTCAGGCGTGGCGGTGGAACGCGATGGCCCGCTCGAGGGCCGCCACCGCGGCGGGGGGATCCGGGGGTGGTGCCCCCCGGTCGTGCGACCCGGCAAGGCCCCCCATCGCACCCAGCGTGGCGAGCAGCGATGCCGCCAGCGCCTCCAGATCGTACCCTCCCTCGAGGGTGACGAGGAGGCGGCCTTCGCAGAGTTCCGACGCGGCCTCGACGAGCAGCGACGTCAGCACGCCGAAGCCTTCCGTGCTCATCTGCATCATCGCCAGGGGGTCCCGGGTGTGGGCGTCGTAGCCGGCCGAGACCCAGATCAGGTCGGGGCGGAAGTCTGCGAGGGAGGGGACGACGATGCGCTCCATGGCCTGCGCGTAGACGCCGTCGCCGGTGCCGGCAGGCAGCGGGATGTTCACCGTGGTCCCCTTGCCCTCTCCTTCGCCGACCTCCTCCAGGGCGCCCGTGCCCGGATACCAGGGGAACTGGTGCAGCGAGACGTACAGCACCGAGGGGTCCTCCCAGAAGATGTCCTGCGTGCCGTTGCCGTGGTGGACGTCGAAGTCGACGACGGCCACCCTGCCGCTCGGCGCCAGCGTCGCAGCATGGGCAGCCCCGACCGCCACGTGGTTCAGCAGGCAGAACCCCATCGCCCGGGCACGGGTGGCGTGGTGGCCGGGCGGGCGCACGAGGCAGACCGCGGACTGCCCGGCGGCGAACGCATCGTCGGCAGCCTTGCAGGCGGCCCCCGACGCCCGGCGGGCGATCTCGAAGGACTCCCGGCGGGCGTAGGTGTCCGGGTCGATCTGGCCCCCGCCGCGGCTGCAGAAGTATTCCAGCCGCTGCAGGAAGGCCACCGTATGGACGCGGGCGAGCTGCTCGTCCGTCGCGCAGGGCACGTCGGTGACCGGGGCCAGGCCGGCTCGCGCGAGAGCGTCGAGGCACGCGGTGAGCCGCTCCGGGCGTTCCGGGTGGTCGGGACCCCCGTCGTGGGCCTCGGACGTCGGGTCGGCGTAGATGATCGGCTGCAACGGTTCCTTCCCACAAATCGGTGCCGAATTATGTCGGCGCACGGCATATTCTGCCCTGAATGCAGACGGAGACCGTCGTCTCGGCCGGTGGCGTGATCCTCGACGAGGACGGGCGCGTCGTGCTCACTGCCCGGCGCACGTTCGGCGGCGACCTGCACTGGGGCCTCCCCAAAGGCCTGGTGGAGCCGGGGGAGGCGGTCCCGGATGCAGCCCGCAGGGAGGCCATGGAGGAGACGGGGCTCGAGGTCGAGATCGTCTCGCCGCTGCCGACGATTGACTACTGGTACGTCGACAAGATCCGATCCGCCCGGGTGCACAAGTTCGTCCACTACTTCCTGATGCGGGCCACCGGGGGCGATCCGACCGCCCACGATTTCGAGACGGAGGAGGTCGCCGTTCTCGACCCGAGCGAGGCGCTGGGCAGAGCGTCGTTCAAGTCGGAGCGGGACCTGATCAGGGCCGCCGTGGAAACCGCGTAGCAATCGGGCGGAAACCCGCCAGGAATGTTCTGCGGTGGTCAGGGTACAAAAACAGTACGGGCACACGCAGGACCGATGACACCGAGCGTGCCCAAGGGAGGTGCCCTATGGCCACCGAACAGGAGCAACTGGACCCGCAGGCGAACGAAGAGGCTCTCGTCAACACCGAGGGCGTGAGCACCGACTTCCCGAAGGTGCAGACGCCAGACCAGTCGGACATCCCTCACCACCCGGCTGCAGACCCCACCGCCCAGACCCCGAACCAGGCGGGAGAGTCGGAGACCGGGTAGGTACGACCGCCTTTGCAGAGCGCGCCCTCAGGGGCGCGTTTTGCGTTTCTTCGAGGGGCCCCGGGCCTCAGCCCCGATCAGGAGGCCTCGGCGTCGGGCACCGGGGCGGGCGGCTCCGGTCCGATGTAGTGGCCGCTGGGTCGGATGAGACGGTTGTCGGCGGCCTGTTCGAGGATGTGGGCGGTCCAGCCGACCATCCGGCTGCAGGCAAACGTCGGAGTGAACAAGGTGTCGGGCATGCCGATCATGTTCATGACGATGCCTGCGTAGAACTCCACGTTGGGGTAGAGCGCCCGGCCCGGCTTCAGTTCCTCCAGGATCTCGACCGCCCGCTTCTCGATGAACTTGGCGAACTCGACCCGCTCCCCGTCGAGGCGTTCGGCGACGCCCCGCAGCATGGTCGAGCGTGGGTCGTCCGTCTTGTAGACCCGGTGCCCGAACCCCATCAGGCGCTGGCCTGCCAGCACCCGCTCCCGGAGCCACGGGTCGGCATTCTCCCGGGTGCCGATCTCCGCGAGCATCTTGAGGGCCAGGCTCGGGGCGCCGCCGTGCAGCGGGCCCGAGAGGGCGCCGAGCGCCCCCGCGATCGCTGAGCCCAGGTCGGCGCCGGTCGAGGTGATGACCCGGGCCGAGAACGTCGAGGCGTTGAGCCCGTGGTCGATGGTGAGCATCAGGTACTGCTCGACGGCCCGGGCCCGCTCGGGGGACGGCACCTCGCCCGTCAGCATGTAGAGGTAGTTGGCGGCGTGGCTCAGCTCGAGGTTCGGCTCGACGGGTTCCAGGGCCTGGTTCAGCCGGTAGAGGGCGGTCACGAGCGTCGGGAAGATCGCCACGGTCCGCAGCGCCTGGTCCCGCAGCTCCGAGCGCTCGATCTCCAGCCAGGTCTTGAAGCCCAGCTCGTTGCACACCAGGCTGTAGGCGGCCTTCGCAGCCTGCAGCGGCACGAAGTTCTTGCCCAGCGTGGCGATGCCCGGCAACAGGGGCTTCACGGCGGCCGGGATCCCCCTGAGGGGCACGGTCTCCTCGCGGAAAGCCTTTGCCTGCGCCGCCGTCGGGAGCTCTCCCTCGAACATCAGGTGCCAGACGTCCTCGAAGCTGCGCTTCTCGGCCAGGTCGACACCGCTGTACTGGCGGTAGTGGAAGAAGCCCTGCTGGCCGCGGACGTCGCCGATCTCCGTCTCGGCCACGGCCAAGCCCTCCAGGCCCTTCGGCACCTCGCCGGCATACCGGTCGGCGGGCTGGATGCGGGCCTGCCGCATGAGGTCCCGCATCGTGACGATGCCGACGAGGGCTCCGTTCGACACCACGGGCAGATGCCGGTAGCCGCGCTCGCTGATGGTGCGGAAGGCATCGGAGATCGCGGTCTCCGGGCCGATCGTGTCGACCTCTTCGTGCATCCATTCCTTGACGGGGGACCGGGTCCAGTCCGAGCCGTACCGGGTGGCGGCGAGCCGTACCAGGTCGCGCTCCGTGAGGATGCCGACCACCCTGCCGTCGTCGAGGACCACCACGGATCCGACATGCGCGTCGTTCATGAGACCTGCGCAGGTGGCGACGGAGTTGGTGGGGTTGGCCGTGACCACCGGCCGGCTCATGATGTCCTCCACCGCAGGTGCCTTGGTCGCCGTGTTCGCCATGTCTTCGATCCTCCCTGCTGACGGGTACCCTGGGTATGGGCAAGTGCGGGTGGCCATCAAGGACCAGTGTCCAGAAGTGGCTTCAATCAACTTTATCCGGTTAGGCGCCGCCCTGGCCTCGGCATGGCCCTCGCAGGCCAGATCCGTATGGTAGAACCCCCCATGTCGGCACTTTGCCCACACTTTGCCCCTAGGGGTCCGGTCATTGGGCGGGGGCGGGCATGGGGTCGGCAGGTTCAGCCGGCAGGTCCAAAGGAGGGGAGCCTTGGAGCTGGTTCGCTTTGCGGTTGCCGTGGATGTCATGCCCAAGGACGGCATCTCCGACCCCCAGGGCCAGACGATCGAGCGTGCCCTCCCCTCCCTCGGGTTCGCCGACGTCCACGACGTCCGGGTTGGCAAACGCATCGAGCTCGCCGTGGAGGCCCCCGACGCCGAGACTGCCGAGGCCATCGTCCGGGCGGCCTGCGTCCGGTTCCTCGCCAACCCGGTGATCGAAGAGTTCCAGGTCCACGTCCTGGAGCGGGCGGGCGGTCCGGCGTGACCGGCGGTTCCTCCTCCTGGACGCCGAGGAACGCCCCGAGGGCGCCGAGGGTGGCGATCGTCGTCTTCCCGGGCTCCAACTGCGAGCAGGACGTCCTCCAGGCATTCGCGTGCCTCGGGGTCCGTGCCGAGTACGTCTGGCACCACGCCACCGATCTGGGAGGCTTCGACGTCGTGGTGCTCCCGGGCGGATTCTCGTACGGCGACTACCTGCGGACGGGGGCCATCGCCGCCTTCTCTCCCGTGATGGAGGCGGTCCGACGCTTCGCCGCTGCCGGGGGCCTGGTCATCGGTATCTGCAACGGCTTCCAGATCCTCTGCGAGGCGGGGCTGCTTCCCGGTGCCCTCCGCTGGAACGCCGGCCTCAAGTTCATCTGCCGGCCCGTCACCGTCCGCGTCGAAACCACGGACAGCCCGTTCACCTCCGCCGCGGTGGCGGGTCAGGCCCTCGAGATCCCCATCAACCACTTCCAGGGCAACTACCACTGCTCACCGGCACTGCTGGACCAGCTGGATGCCGAGGACCGTATCGCCTTCCGCTACGCCGACAACCCCAACGGCTCGGTGAGCGACATCGCCGGCGTGCTCTCGGCCGGCCGCAACGTGCTCGGGATGATGCCCCACCCCGAGCGGGCGGTGGACCCTGCGGTCGGAGGGACGGACGGCAGGGTCGTCCTCGACTCGATGCTGACCTCGTTGTGGAGCCTCCGGGCCGGGGTGCGGTGAGCGAGGCCCCGGCAACGGTCGTGAGCCTCCACCGCCAGCTCGGTCTCACCGACGACGAGTACGCCAGGATCGAGGAGATCCTCGGCCGCAAGCCCAACCACGCCGAGCTGGCCATGTACTCGGTGATGTGGTCGGAGCACTGCTCGTACAAGTCCAGCAAGATCTACCTCCGCACCCTGCCGTCCGAAGGGCCGCAGGTGCTGATCGGGCCCGGCGAGGGCGCGGGGATCGTCGAGGTCGACGGGGTGGCGGTCGCCCTGCGGATCGAGAGCCACAACCACCCCTCGTTCATCGAGCCGGTGCAGGGAGCGGAAACCGGCATCGGCGGCATCGTGCGGGACATCCTCTCGATGGGGGCGCGCCCGATCGCGCTCCTGGACCCGCTGCGCTTCGGGCCGCTGCCGGTGGAGGACACCGTCGAGCCCGCCACGGCGGAGCGCAACCGCTTCCTCGTCGAGGGCGTCGTCACCGGGATCTCGACGTACGGGAACTGCATCGGCGTGCCGACCGTCGGCGGCGAGGTCGTCTTCGACCCCTGCTACTCGGGGAACCCCCTCGTGAACGTCATGTGCATCGGGGTCGCCCCTGTCGAGCGGATCATGCTGGCGAGGGCCCACGGCCCCGGCAACGTCGTCCTCCTGCTCGGCTCCAAGACCGGCCGGGACGGCATCGGCGGGGTGTCCGTCCTGGCGTCGTCGGCCTTCGAGGAAGGTTCCGAGACCAAGCGCCCCAGCGTGCAGGTCGGCGATCCCTTCACCGAGAAGCTCCTCATCGAAGCCTGCCTCGAACTGATCGAACGTGGCGTGGTCGTCGGCATCCAGGACCTCGGCGGGGCCGGCATCTGCTGTGCCACCTCGGAGTCCGCTGCCAACGCCGGCACCGGCATGCGGATCCATCTCGAGAACGTGCCCCGCCGGGAGCGGGGGATGGAGCCCTTCGAGATCCTCACGTCGGAGTCGCAGGAACGGATGCTCGTCATCGTCACACCCGAGGATGAGGAGGAGGCGCTCGCCACCTGCCGGCGCTGGGGCCTCGGGGCCTCCGTGATCGGCCAGGTGACCGCCTCGGGCCGGCTCGAGGTCTTCGAGGACGGGGTCTGCGTGGCCGACGTCCCGGCCGCATCCCTCGGCGACGGCCCCGTCTACTACCGCCCCGTCGAGCGTCCTCACGAGGCGCCCCCGGTGCCCGACACCGACGTGGCGCCGCCCGAGGACCTTCGCCGCGCGGTCCTGGCGCTCGCCGGCGACCCCAGCCTGTGCTCGAAGCGGTGGGTCTGGGAGCAGTACGACCACCAGGTCATGCTGGGCACCGTCACCGGGCCGGGGGCCGACGCCGCGGTGCTGCGGCTGCCGGGCGCGCGCAAGCGCATCGCCGTCACGGCCGACGCCAACGGGCGCTGGTGCGCGGCGGACCCCTACCTCGGCACCTGCCACGCCGTGGCCGAGGCGGCCCGGAACCTGTCCGTCGTGGGGGCGGAGCCGATCGCCGTCACCAACTGCCTGAACTTCGGCAACCCCGAGCGGGCCGACGTGATGTGGGCCTTCTCGGAGTCGGTCCGCGGGCTCGGCGATGCCTGCACGGCCCTGGGCACGCCCGTGACCGGCGGCAACGTCTCCTTCTACAACGAGACCGCCGGCCGGTCGATCGATCCCACCCCCGTGGTGGGCATGGTGGGGGTGGTCGCAGACGCCGGCCCGCCGGGGACGGGCTTCCGCGGTGCGGGCCACCTGATCGTCCTCCTCGGCGAGACGCTGCCCGAGCTGGCCGGCAGCGAGTTCCTCCGGATCGTGCACCGCCGCCAGGGCGGCCTGCCGTCGCTCGACCTGGCCCGGGAGGCCGCCCTCGGACGGGTGGTCCGCGGTGCCATCGCCCGCAGCCTGCTGTCGAGCGCCCACGACTGCTCGGAGGGGGGCCTCGCCCTTGCCCTCACCGAGTCCTGCCTCGCGGGGGGCCTGGGGGCCGCCGTCACGCCTGAGGACGGCCTTCCGGTCCACGTCTGGCTGTTCTCCGAGACCGCTGGCCGTGTGCTCGCATCGGTCGAGCCTCACCGCCTCCCGGCCCTTCGGGCGCTGGCGGCGGCGGAGGGCGTCCCCGTGTCGTTCCTCGGCACGGTCGGGGGCGATGCGCTCCGTATCGGTTCGGAAGCAGACATCCCGGTCGCGGTCCTTCGGGATGTGTACGACAACGCCCTGCCTGCAGCGATGCGACACGCTTGACAATCATGGTCACGGGGGCTTCGGTCGGGTAACCTGGGCCCATGCCGGAACACGTAGACAGCCCGAAGGAGGCCTGCGGGGTCGTCGGTATCCACGCACCTGGGGTCGAAGCTTCCAATCTCGCCTACTACGGTCTCTTCGCCCTCCAGCACCGCGGCCAGGAGTCGGCGGGCATCGCGGTCTCCGAGGGCGCCACGATTGTCGTCTATAAGGACATGGGCCTTGTTTCCCAGGTCTTCGACCAGCAGAAGCTCTCCTCGCTCCCCGGTCACATCGCCATCGGCCACGTCCGCTACTCGACCACCGGGTCCAGCCTCTGGGAGAACGCCCAGCCCACCTACAAGACTGCCGGCAACCTCGAGATCGCCCTCGGCCACAACGGCAACCTGATCAACACCCGCGAGCTGTCCGAGCTGGCGGGCGAGCCTTCTGATTCCTTCGGCCCCGACGCCACCTCGGACACCGATGTCATCGCCTCGCTGATCGCCGACAGCGGGAAGGAGAACGCCGAGGAGGCGATCATGGAGGTCCTGCCGAAGCTCACGGGGGCCTTCTCCCTGGTCCTGATGGACACCGTCACCCTCTTCGGGGCGCGGGACCCCCACGGGCTGCGGCCGCTGGTGCTCGGTCGCTTGAAGGAGGGCTACGCCCTCGCCTCGGAGACCTGCGCCCTCGACATCATCGGAGCGACGTTCATCCGGGAGGTCGAGCCTGGCGAGCTGGTCATCATCGACGAGCGCGGCCTGCGGACCCGCAGGTTCGCCCCTGCCACGCCAGCGCTGTGCATCTTCGAGTTTGTCTACTTCGCCCGGCCCGACTCCAAGCTGTTCGGCAAGAGCGTCTACAAGGCCCGCTACCAGATGGGCCAGCGCCTCGCCCTGGAGTCGCCCGTCGAGGGGGACCTGGTGATGGGCGTGCCCGAGACCGCATCCGCGGCGGCTGCCGGGTACGCGGCGGCGTCCGGGATCCCCTACGGCGAGGGGCTGGTGAAGAACCGCTACGTGGGCCGGACCTTCATCCAGCCCACGCAGCTCATCCGCCAGCAGGGCATCCGGGCCAAACTCAACCCGCTGCAGGAGGTCATCGAGGGCCGCCGCCTCATCGTCGTCGACGACTCGATCGTGCGGGGTAACACCACCGCCCAGATCGTCCGGATGCTGCGGGACGCGGGGGCCCGGGAGGTCCACCTGCGCATCTCGTCGCCGCCGATCAAGTGGCCGTGCTTCTACGGCATCGACACCGCCAACCGCGACGAGCTGATCGGGGCCTGGATGTCGGTCGACGAGATCTGCGCCAAGCTCGAGGCCGACTCCCTGCACTACCTGTCCCTCGAGGGCATGGTCGCGGCCACGGACGTCCCGGGCGAGAAGTTCTGCACGGCGTGCTTCTCCTCGGAGTACCCGATCCCGGTGCCCGAGCACGTGGCGGTCACCAAGCACATGCTGGAGCAGCCCCCCGTCGTCGGCGGGCCAGCCGGGCGAGGTTAGTCGTCTTTCGCGCAGATGCGCGCGCTCGGCTCCTAACCTCCGGGGGCCATGTCTGAGACGTACGCCGGAGCCGGGGTCGACGTCGAGGCCGGCCGCCGGGCCGTCGACCTCATCCGGCGCAGTGTCGCGTCGACGGCTCGCCCCGAGGTCGTCGGAGGCCTGGGCGGCTTCGGGGGTCTGTTCGCCTTCGACCCCGCGAAGTACCGCCAGCCCCTCCTCGTCTCCAGCACGGACGGCGTCGGGACGAAGCTGCTCGTCGCCCAGGGCCTCGGCCGCCACGACACGATCGGGATCGACCTGGTAGCGATGTCGGCGGACGATGTCGTTGCCCAGGGGGCCGAGCCGCTGTTCTTCCTCGACTACCTGCTGATCGAGCGGTTGGTGCCGAGCCTCGTGGACGACATCGTGGCCGGCATCGCCGCCGGTTGCCGGATGGCCGGTTGTGCCCTGATCGGCGGCGAGATGGCCGAGCATCCCGGCCACCTGACCGCCGGCTCCTACGACCTGGCCGGCTTCTGTGTCGGCGTGGTGGAGCGGGACGAGGTGGTGACCGGAGCCTCGATCGCTGCCGGGGATTCAGTCATCGGGATGGCCTCGTCCGGGCTGCACGCCAACGGCTATTCCCTCGCCCGACGGGTGCTGCTGCGCGGCGGCGAGGCGCTCTCGTCCCGGCCGGCCGGACTCGAGGGAACCCTGGGCGAGGAACTGCTGCGGCCCACCGCCATCTACTCTCCGGCGGTCCTGGCCCTGCTCGACGAGGTGGGGGTGAAAGGGCTCTCGCACGTCACCGGAGGCGGCATCCCCGAGAACCTCGGCCGGATCCTGCCCGAGGGTCTTGGGGCCGAGATCGATGCCCGGGCCTGGCCCCGCCCGCCCATTTTCGACCTGATCGCTCGCGAGGGTCCCGTGGACGGGGCCGAGATGGACCGGACCTTCAACATGGGCATCGGCATGATCGCGGTGGTGGCCCCGGGCGACGTCGCCGCCACCCTGGCACTCCTGGAGCGGGAGGGCCACCGGGCGTTCGAGATCGGCCGGATCGTGGCCGGCCAGGGCGTCCAGATAAGGGGCGGCGAGCGAGGTTAGTCGCCTTTCGCGCGCCGGCGCGCGAAAGACTCCTAAGGAGGCTCATGGCCCGCCGGCAAGCCTGCTGACGACTTCGATCACCCGGTAGCCCTGTCCCGTACCCGAGCTTATCGGCGCGAGTCCGAAGTCCCCGAAGTCGACCCAGCCGGTGGGGGAGAGTCCGGCGCCTGGGACGCTCACCTGGTAGGCGACATCGAAGGATGCCGTGACCTGCACCTGGTACAACCCGTTCGTCGCCATGGGGCTGCGGTCGCTGCGGACGTCGTAGGTGTGGCGGATGTCCGAGGCAGCTGGGTACGCGGCCCCCAGGCTCGTCGTGGTCACCGCGGCCCCGTCCCCGAAGCTCCAGCTGTATTCCTTTGCGATTGCCCGCAGCTCGACCGTCGCCGGGAGGCCGGTCGCGGGATCCGTGGCCTGCACGGAGCGGTAGATCGTCGATCCGTCGTACCCAGCGACCCAGAAGTACGACTCCAGCCCCGTGATGCCGAAGGGCGCGGGGTTGAGCCCGATGTTGATCTTTGGGGCGATGACGCCGGTCCCCACTGTGTAGAGGGCCGCCACCGCCGGGGTGGCCGGATGGCCGGAGCGGCCGGGCATCGGCGTCGGCGGGGGGGCCGGCGTCGGGATCTTGAACCAGACGATGCCGGTGGTGACGCCCCCGCAGATCTTCCAGAAGGGTGCCTCGTCGGCGGGGTGCCCGAGGTTGGGCAGGGCCGGTGCCGGTGCTGCGGGGGCCGGGGCGCGGGTGGCTACCGGCGCTGCCCAGGCCGCTGGTGCCGGCGTGAAGCCTGGCATCGGCTCGGGAGTGGGCGACGGCACGTGAACAGGCGTCCTCGGGGCACTGGAGGGAGAAGGGTTGGAGACAGGCACGTTCCCCGCCGCTTCCAGCGCGGCGAGTTCCGCTGCAGTGAGCTGGCGGTACGTGCACGCGGGTGCGGCCGGGGCGGGGGCCGGTCTTGTGGTGGAGCGGGCCGGGGTGGCCGGCTGGACATTGGTGCCTGGCCTGCCAGCGAATGCGGAACCGACGTTCACCTGGAGCTCAGCCTCAACGACGTCCCTCTTGACACACACAACCGCGTCGCCGGGCCGAGCGGCCTCAGCCTGTACCATGCCAGGAGAACACGCCACCTGACTGCCGCTGGCCCAGGCTGAGGGAATCATACTCAGGGTGAGGCAGCTGGCGATGCTGGCGGCAAGCCTTGCGCTCATTGGCTTGTGTGACCTGCCGCGGAGTCGACTTTCCATGTGTCGCCGGTCTTCTTCATCTCGTAGCTCTGGCGCAAGATATGGGGAGGCTCAGACGGCTTCGGGTACTTGGTAGCAAAATCGAAGTAGTAGCCAGAATCCAGGAAGGTGTCGTAGACATAGGCGCTGTCGCCGCTCTTGGTGGCCATTCGGATGTTGTGCTCGACATGCACCGCATAGCCCTCCTTAGCCTGCTGCTGTTGGCTCAATAGCGACAGCGCGGTACTCAGTTGGGGCTCGAGGATGGCCCGGCGCATCGGGGCCGGGTCCAGGTTCTGGTAAGCCTCCTTCCGCGCCTCCCAGTAGGCCAGGTAGTCTCGCTGGATCTGGTCGCTGAGTCCTTGAGCCAGGGGTTTTTGGCGTTGCACAGCGGCGTAGGAGAGACCGAACTTCGGATCGGAACCGTCCGATCCGAACGTCACTTCGGAATCCACGAGCCAGCGTCCGCCGTCGAGCTTCAACGCGTAGCTGGCGTGGATCGGAAGCGTCTGCTCCGGGCCCGCTGGCGCCCCCGTGGTCGAGTCCAACGGCGTCATGTGGCGAACAAGATTGTCATCCACCGATGCCAGCGCATCTCCCGAGTACACGACGACCCTCGGATCATGATCTGCGGTCAGCCGGTACCGGTAGCCCGTTGCAGTGACTTCCTGAAGCGTCTGCTGTTCGTCCTTGAGCCACGCTGTGGTGACGAACTGTTGGACCGGCGCGATGCTCAGTTGGGCGTCGGTCTGCCCCAACGCCGCGTAGTAGTCCAGGTACGCCCGCTTCACGTCCGCCACCCGCTGGGTGGCCTCCCTCCTCGCTCGGGCCTTGGCCGCCGACTGGTCGTGGGCATGGGTGTAGGCCACCAGCCCTGCAATGAGAGCTGCGACGAGCAGCAGCGTGAGCCCGACGATGAGGCGGTCGAAACGGCGTTGAGCGGGGTCCTTCACCGGGGGGGTGCCGCTCCCCCCATCGGCCGGGATCCCCGGGGTCGGGCCCGGGGGAATCCCTGCCTGCTCAGTCGGTCTCGGGGCCAAGGTGAGCCTCGCACGTTTGGGGAGCTTGGCCAGGATGATAATCCGCCCCGTCAACAGAGTGCAACAGGTATCAGCACCCTCCAGCGCTCATTTTATGCTGGCCACAAGCCTTAAGGGGCTCTTCGGCATTTCGTGTGGGTGACGGATCTCCGGGCGGGCCCCGCTGGCTCAGACCCGGCCCGGACCGTTCCGCTAGCAAGGTATGCATCCCCTGCTCACTCATCGTGGTCAAACTAGACGCCAAGCCAGGCGTCCAAGGCGATTGATCCTCTGACGCGACCGTATGTAGCCTCATAGCAATCTTCTTTGTGTAATTAACCATCATTATCATTGTTATTCACACAAAGAAGATCTGCCTCGCCAGCCAAGCAGCCAGTAGTGGGCGGCCTCGCCTCCCTGCCAATCACCGTGAGTGATGACCGCCCCCATCGCCCGCTCGACGCTGCCACCCGCCCAGAACAG
This sequence comes from Actinomycetota bacterium, assembly GCA_025963875.1. Taxonomy (GTDB): domain Bacteria; phylum Actinomycetota; class CADDZG01; order JAHWKV01; family JAOPZY01; genus JAOPZY01. The sequence continues at coordinate 6,878 of JAOPZY010000213.1, read as the reverse complement.
CGACGAGCCCCTTAAGGGCTCTCAGAACGTGGCGCCCTGCGGCCCCCGGATCTGGCGGATCCGGCCGACCGCCCGGATGCGGGCCTCGGCGACGCGGTTTGCGGCCACGGAGGGGGTGACGCCCTCCTTGCGGGACGTCTCCAGCACCTTGGCGACGTTGCGGAAAATGCTCTCGATCCGCAGGCGTGCCCTGCGCTCGTCGTAGCCGTTCAGCTCGTCGGCGACGTTGATGACCCCGCCGGCGTTGATGATGAAGTCGGGCGTGTAGAGGATCCCGGCCTCTGCCAGCGCGTCGGCGTGGCCGGGGCGGAGCAATTGGTTGTTCGCCGCCCCCGCGACGGCGGTGCAGCGCAGCTCGGGGATCGTCTGGTCGTTGATGACCCCCCCGAGGGCACAAGGCACGAAGACGTCGCAGGGCTCGGCGTGGATCTTCAAAGGGTCGACGGAGGTCACGCCGAAGTCGGCGACCGTCCGCTCGACGTGCTCGGGATTGACGTCGGCGACGACCACGTCCGCCCCGGCATCAACGAGGTGGCCGACGAGGGCATGGCCCACCTTGCCGACGCCCTGCACGGCGAAGCGCCGCCCGTCGAGGGAGGGGTCACCCCACAGCTCGATCGCGACCGCCCGCAGCCCGTGCATCACGCCGTAGGCAGTGGCGGGGGAAGGATCACCCGAGCCTCCGTAGGCCGGTGAGATGCCGGTCACCCAGCGGGTCTCCCTGTGGATCATGTCCATGTCGTCCCCGGTGGTCCCGACGTCCTCGGCCGTGATGTAGCGGCCGCCGAGGGTGTCGATGAAGCGACCGTACGCCCGGAGGAGCTCCTCGGACTTACCACCGGTGCCCTCGGCCAGGATCACCGCCTTGCCGCCCCCGAGATCGAGGCCCGCCGCGGCGTTCTTGTAGGTCATCCCCTTGGCGAGGCGCAGGGCGTCGGTGAGCGCCGCCTCCTCGGAATCGAACTGCCAGTAGCGTGTCCCTCCGAGCGCGGGGCCGAGAGCGGTGGAGTGGATGACGATGATGGCCCGCAGGCCCGACGACCGGTCGTAGTTGAAGACAACCTGCTCGTAGTCCTCACCCGCCACACGCCCGAAGACATCCATGCAGGTGATTGTAGTTGCACCCGTCGCACCGGCCGCGGGAGGCGCCTCGGAGCCCGTCCTGCGCGCTTTCCTGCTCTGTCGGGAACAATGGGGGGACATGGTGCCTTCCAGCCAGCTCCGGGTCTACGAACCCCTCGAGTCCTTTCCCGAGGAGGAGCGCGCGCGATGGACCGCCTACATCGAGTCCGACGTGGCCCTGCCGACGGCCTGGCCGTACCGGCAGACCTCTTTCCAGACCCCCGGTTCGGAGAACGGCGCCGTGGGCCTCATGTACCCGGTCGCGGGCGAGCACGCCTATGTCCGGCGGGTGAACGGGAGCTGGTTCGTGTGCCCCTGGAGCATCCAGGTCAGCGTGCTGACAGGCATCCTGGCCTTCCGCATGGCGGTGCCGGGCATGACGGACGTGATCGTCCCCGACGACGAGGCGGAGCGGGCCTCCTCCGAGCTCGAGCGACTTCGCAGACAGAACCCCGACCTCCGGGACAACGTGGCCACCGCCGCCTGGCACGTCCCCTTCCGCTGGCTCGCAGCCTTCGACGACGCCGAGCGGATCCTCACCGCCGAGCGGGGCCTTCCCAGAATTGGCCCTGCGGGCCGTGCCGGCCAGCGCGGCGCGGTTCGGGTGCGGTACGAGACCGAGCTGGCCCTGGCCGTCACCCGTCTCCAGCGTGCGGGGGACATCCTGGAGCAGGGGGGGATGGACGAGAGCATCGTCGCACCGGTGACCGAGCTCGCAACGTGGATGAACGGTTTCGACGTCGACTCGACCCTCGAGCTGGACTACTGGGGACTCACCGGCCTTCTCCCCACCGAGGAGTTGGAGGCCGACCGCTCCGCGGGAGAGATCTGGGCGTGCCTGGAGGCGATGGAGCTGGGCGACGTCGACGAGAGCCGGCGGCGCTACTCGGAGCTAGCTGCCTGGTGGGAGCAGATTCGCTCGGTCGAGCGAGCGAACTGACGGCCCGGGTTCGCTGCGCCGGGGAGGACCTCCATGCGGCGGAAAGTACCATAGGCACCTGCAATGTCCATCCCCGTGCCACTTCCCGAACTCGCCAGCACGATGGCGCGCTTCGGATCCGCCTCGTACCTGCTCACGGTGGGCCCCGACGCCACCCCCCATGCCGCGTCGGTGACCGTGGAATGGTCGGAGGGTTGCCTCCTGGTCGGCGCCGGCCGGCGGACTGCCGCCAACATCCGGGCCAACGATGCGCTGGCGCTGCTGTGGCCGCCACCATCGCCGGGGGACTACAGCCTGATCGTGGACGGCACCGGCGCTGTCCGGCAGGAGGGACCGCACCTTGTGGTCACGATCCAGCCGACGAGCGCCGTGCTCCACGTGACGGCGAAGAGCCCCTGAGTCGAATGCGAACTGTGGCCAGGGCTGGAATCGAACCAGCGACACCCCGGTTTTCAGCCGAGTGCTCTACCACCTGAGCTACCTGGCCCTGCGGGGGCCTGCTGCTGCCAACCGGCAGTGCAAGGCGCCACAAGAGGCCAGAGCATAACGCGCGCGCCCGCGCCCCAGACCGGACTTGAACCGGCGACCTGGTCCTTGACAGGGACCCGAGCACTCCAGACTGCTCCACTGGGGCGGATACAGAAGATGATAGCCGGGATCTCCACCCCGGCGGGCCGAGGTCAGGAACGAAATCTGTGCCACCCACGGATTTGTGGCCGGGCCCCCGCGCCACCCCGAGGCCGAGGAGGAGGTTGGGAGCCTATCGCCCACATACGCGCGATCCGCTCCCAACTTCGGGCCAGGGGCCCGGCACCGCTCCTACCCGTGGCTGAAGCGGTACCCCACGCCCCGCACGGTCTCGATGAAGCGGGCGTGGTCCTCGCCCAGTTTGGCCCGGAGCCGCCGGATATGGACGTCCACCGTCCGCACGCCGCCGTAGTACTCGTAGCCCCAGACCCTGGAGAGGAGGGTCTCCCGGGTGAACACCCGCCCCGGGTGCGACATGAGGAACTTCAGCAGCTCGAACTCCATGTAGGTCAACTCGATCGGGGTCCCCCGCAGGGTAGCCCGGTAGCTCTCGGGCTCCACGACCAGGTCCCGCACGCTCAGGGCATCGGGGGCCTCCCGCTGGAACCGCCACCGGACCAGTCGGAGCCGGGCCGCCAGCCCGCTCAGCGAGTAGGGGTCCTCGATGAAGTCGTCGAAGATCCCGTCGGCGAGCCCAAGGTCGGGGAGATGGGCGGTTTCGACGACCGGCACCACCGGCGTCGGCCCCAGCCAGCCCTCCTTGCGGCCTCGCTGGCACCAGGCGATCCCCTCGGTGGTCCAGGCTCGGAGGTCGACGACCACCGCCACCCAACCCGCGCCGATCTCAAGGTCCTCGTGAATGATCTCGGTGAGGCACTCGTAGCCAACGGCCTGCAGGTCGGCGGCGATGCCGGCCAGGCGCGATCGGTCGCTGCCGGCCAGGAGCAGGCGCGCGTTGCGGCGGACGGCTGCCGGCTCGGCGTCGACGCCCGTCAGTACCGAGGAAGGTATCGTTCGAGCTCCCATTCGCTCACCGCGGACCGGTAGCCCTCCCACTCTGCCCGCTTGTTGGCCAGGTACCAGTCGAAGACGTGGTCGCCCAGGGCCTTGCGGACGAGGGCGCTGCCCTCCATCTGGTCCAGGGCCTCGTTAAGGTCGCCTGGCAGGGAGTCGATGCCCAGCCTCTTGCGCTCCGCTCTGGGCATCTCGTTGATGTTGTCGGGAGCTTCCGGGCCCAGCTCGTAGCCCTCGGCAATCCCCTCGAGCCCCGCCGCGAGGATGACCGAGAAGGCGAGGTAGGGATTCGTGGAGGGGTCGAGCGCCCGGTACTCGACGCGGGCCGCATCCTCCTTCCACGGCTTGGTGCCCGGGACCCGGACGAGCGCCGAGCGGTTCCGAAGCCCCCAGCACACCGACACGGGTGCCTCGAAGCCGGGGACCAGCCGCTTGTAGGAGTTCACCAGGGGGTTGGTGATGGCGGTCATCTCCCGCGCGTGACGCAGCAGCCCGGCGACGAAGGCCTGCCCGACCTTGGAGAGGTGGGCATCGCTGGTGGCGTCGTAGAAGGCATTGCGGCTGCCCTGGAACATCGAGAAGTGGGTGTGCATCCCGCTGCCCCAGGTCGACTCGAGCGGCTTCGGCATGAACGTGGCGTAGTAGCCCGATTCCTGGGCCACCTCCTTGACGGCAAGCCGGAACGTGGTGATGGCGTCCGCGGTCGCCAGGCCGTCGGCGTACTGGAGGTCGATCTCGTGCTGCGAGCCGGCCACCTCGTGGTGGGATTCCTTCACGGGGACGCCGACGGCCTCCAGGTACGCGATGACGCGCCGCCGGAACTCGCTGCCGCTGTCGAGCGGCGTCAGGTCGAAATACGTACCGGCGTCGAGTGGTTCGGGCCGCTTCGAGGAGGCGAAGAGGAAGAATTCGATCTCAGGTCCGGCATAGAAGGAGTAGCCCAGCTCGCTGGCCCGGCCGAGCTGGCGCTTCAGTACCTGCCGGGGATCGCCCGGGAAGGCCGAACCCTCCGGCGTCAAGACGTCGCAGAAGACCCGGGCCTCGAGCGTCTCCGGCCGCCACGGGAGGATCTGGAACGTTTCAGGATCGGGCTTCAGGAGCATGTCGGACTCCTGGACCCGCGCGAAGCCGTCTATGGCCGACCCGTCGAAGCCCACCCCCTCGAGGAAGGCCTGGGGCAACTCGGCCGCAGGAAACGCCAGCGACTTGAGCATGCCGAGGACGTCCACGAACCACAGGCGGATGAAGTGGATGCCGCGCTCTTCGACGGTGCGTAGGACGAAGGAGATCCTTGCCTCTGCCTCCGACGCCATTGCTGTCCTCCCTCGCTCGCCGCCCGATGACGGCGTGCAACCTGACGTCCTTTTGGGACCGGTGCACCCGAGGCTAGCGGGCGGTTGTTACGGACAAGTTCCGGTCTTGTTACGGGATGGTGCACCCAACGGGGTCAGCCTACCCCTTGGCCAAGGGCACTTTGTCCAGGGACTAAGTAAATCAGACTATAAAAACAGACCACTCGGGTTATTCCATCCGGACGTCTCAGCCTCTAGCGTTCATCTGTCAGGCACGGATCGAGCAGAGCGACGTATCAGGGCGGATTGCAGCTCGGACATAGGCTCGGATAGGGGTGAAGATGCGGTCCGCAGGGGGTGTGGGGAACGCCGCGCCGCCCGGGGGCGGGCGGCGGAGGCGCACGCCGTCGCTCCGGATCCTCGGCCTGATCGCCTCGGTGAGCTTGGTGGCCGCAATCGTCGCCATCTCCGCGGTCTCCCGCCACACCGGCGCCACCGGCTCCTCCCTGGCCCTCCGGGCGGCCGCCGACGTCAGTGCCAACCACTCGTCGTTCACGTACGTTCCCGGCGGGCAGGGGGTTGCCGTCTCCAGCCGGCAGTACCACAAGGGAGCCCCGGGCATCCTGACGCTGGACGTCTACGGCATGCCGCCGGCCCCTGGCGACACCTCGGCCACCATCTACGCCGATCTCTCGAACGGCACGGGGCAGACCGCCCTTTTCGTGGACGGCCCGCTCGTCGTCGTCACCGTCACGCACGAAGGCAAGCCCTACCGGCAGCTGACGCTGAGCCAGCCGGCCGTCCTGAGCCTGGATCCCGCCCACCTGCTAAAGCTTCAGGCGTTCGTGCCCCTGGACGGGGCGGGGACCTACGAACTCTCCGCGGACCTGGTGGGCGTGGGGAAGAATCCGGCCTTCAAGCTCAGGCACTGAACCGTCCGCCATGGACGTAGGATGGGCCGATGGGCCCCGTGCTCGCCTCCGCCGCCTTCCGTCCCGTCGGACCGCTCGGCGCGGCCATCGTGGCCGGGGCGCTCATCGTGCTCGGCGCCTACCTGCTCGGCGCCCGGGAGCGCCGCCGTTGGGGCGGCCGGCCCCCGACCGCCCAGGAGTTCCTCAACAGCAAGCACAAGATGGGCCGCGTCCAGTACAGCACCGCGCAGTGGAGCCCGCGGGTGCTGCTCGGTGCCGCCATCATCCTCGTCGTGGGCGGCGTGCTCTTCGCCTACGGGACGTTGGGCACCTAGTACGGCACCTAGTCCGGCACCGAGACCTAGGCCACCGCCCCAAGGATCATGTCCTTGAAGCGGTGGTATATGAGGGAGCACGCGAGCAGCAGGCAGCCGACGCCGATGAATGCCAGGACCCGCTCACCGGTGCTGAGCGTCCACAGGTCCACCACGAGCATCTTGGCGACGGTCGCCGTGAACAGCCCGAGCGCCGCCAGGCGCGCCCAGCGCTGGCGCGTCGCGACGCCCACCGCCAGCAGCATGCCGGCGTAGAGACCCCAGATGGTCGACAGGCTGAACTGCAGCGGCTGCCATCCGATCCCGCCTTGGACGGCGTGATAGTGGGCGATGGCTTCGGCGGTCATCCATGCGACGGCGAGGCCGTTGGCCGCGACCGCGTACCACGGGAACCAGAGGCGCGGCGAGTCCGGGTCGGCGTCGCGGGAGAAGAGGAAGGCCTCCACCGCGAGCGCCCCCACCACGGCCAGGACGGTGGCCGACCCCGTCGACAGGAGCAGGTGGGGTGGGCGGTACCGGTCGAAGAGCAGGCGCAGCGGCACGACGGCGCCCCCGCCCAGGATCGCGGCGCCCAGTGTCCGCACGGCGACCGACCGCCCCCGCATGCCGGCCCACGTGACTGCGACGCCCTCGCCGGCCCAGGCGAGCGCAACTGCGAAGCGGTGGAACTGCAGCGGGATCGCGACGGTCGTGGCCGCCACGCAGAGCACCCACAGGAACTGGCGCAGCGGCAGGT
>JAOPZY010000202.1 GCA_025963875.1 Actinomycetota bacterium | reverse complement strand
CGGGCCTGGGGCCAGGGGCCGCACCGCAAGGTCGACGACACCCCCTTCGGAGGCGGAGCGGGCATGGTGATGACCCCGGGCCCCGTCGTCGCGGCCGTGGAGGCCGTCCGCCGGCCCTCCGGCCGGGTCGTGCTGCTCTCGGCCGCGGGGCGGCGCTTCGACCAGCCATTTGCCGCCGAGCTGGCCGCCGAGGAGCAGGTGGTGGTGATCTGCGCTCGGTACGAGGGGATGGACGACCGGGTCGCCGGGCTCGTGGGGGCGGAAACGGTCTCGATCGGCGACTTCGTGCTCGCCGGCGGCGATGTGGCGGCGCTCGTCGTCATCGAAGCCGTCGCCCGCCTCGTGCCCGGGGTCCTGGGCAACCTCGACTCCCTGGCCGAGGAGTCGTTCACGGGTGGACTCCTGGAGTACCCCCAGTACACGCGGCCCGCCGAGATCGGCGGCCTCAAGGTCCCCGAGGTCCTGCTGTCGGGCGACCATGGGCGCATCGCCAGGTGGCGGCGGCAGCAGAGCCTCCGCCGGACGTTCGAGCAGCGGCCAGACCTTGTCGATGCTGCGATCAGAGCAGGCGAATTGTCCGACGACGAACGCGACCTCGTGGCCGAGTGGCGGGCTCTGTTATCATCGAATTCCCGGCCCTTTACCGGCCGCGAGTAGGACTGCCGGCGCCTACAAGCGAGTGCACAGCGCCAATGCTGGGCGCCAATCCGGGCAAGAGCCGCCTTAAGGAGGAGCAATGGAGAAGACCGACGCCCTTTTGCGTCCGGTGCTGCGGGAGGATCTCCCCGATTTCCGCCCTGGTGACACCGTGAAGGTGCACGTCCGAGTCGTCGAAGGTGGCAAGGAGCGGATCCAGGTGTTCCAGGGCATGGTGATCCGCCGCCAGGGCTCCGCCATCCGTGAGACCTTCACCTGCCGCAAGATCTCGTTCAACAACGTCGGCGTCGAGCGGACGTTCCCCGTCCACTCCCCGATGATCGCCAAGCTCGAGATCGTCACCCACGGCGACGTGCGGCGGGCCAAGCTCTACTACCTGCGCTCCCGGGTCGGCCGGGCGGCCAAGGTCAAAGAGAAGCGCTTCTAGCCGGTGTCGCTCCACGGGCGGCACTCCGCGAAGGGGACCGCACAGTTCAGCCCACCCTCGGGCCCATCGGCGCGCCCGGACGAGGACGAGGCCCTCGAGGCCCCGAAGACCCCCCGGGCGAAGGAGGAGAGCGGCCTCGGCTTCCTGCGAGAGCTGCCGATCCTCGTCCTGGTCGCGTTCGCGATCGCCATCATCATCAAAACGTTCGTCGTCCAGGCGTTCTACATCCCGTCCGAGTCGATGCAGAACACGCTGCTGGTCAACGACCGGGTCCTGGTCTCGAAATTCATCTACCGGTTCAAGGACCCCCGGCCGGGCGACATCGTGGTCTTCGTGGCGCCGCCGTCTGCCACCACGAGCCTGCCGGCACCATCCGGCGGCATCTCGGGTTTCCTCAACTCCCTGAAGGAGGGCCTGGGCCTGCCGTCGAGCCAGCGGGACTTCATCAAGCGGGTCGTGGCGGTGGGCGGTGACACGGTGCAGGTCAAGGACAACGCCCTCTACGTCAACAACGTGCGCAAGGATGAGCCGTACCTGAAAGACCACAACCCCGCCACGATGGGGATGGGGGACTACGGCCCGACCAAGGTGCCGAAGGACCACCTGTTCGTCATGGGCGACAACCGCTCGAACTCCGACGACTCCCGGATGTTCGGGACCATCACGAAATCCAGCGTGCTCGGCCAGGCCTTCCTGCGCATCTGGCCGGTGAACCGCTTCCACTTCTTCTAAACGCCCACCATCTCGGTGCCGCACGTTTCATAATGCCGGACGTGGCGTACAAGGCGACCTACCGCACCCGGACCTACCTCAGCAAGGGCCGCGTCGCGCGCACCCAGCCCGTGCCGGGTCTCCACCTCGAGCGGGGGCTGCTGGCGGACGGCGCCGCCCTCGTGGGCGGCATCGACGAGGTGGGGGTCGGAGCCTGGGCCGGCCCGGTGGCCGTCGGCGCCGTCGTGCTCGACCCGGCCGACCGGATCTACAAGCTTCGTGACTCCAAGCTGCTCGACCCCGCCCGGCGGGAATGGCTCGCCCAGCGGGTTCGGGGCCGCTGCGTGGGCCACGGCGTGGGCCTCGCCTGGCCGAACGAGATCGACGAGGTCGGCCTCTCCGAGGCGATCCGCCGGGCCGGGGCGAGGGCGGTGGCGGCGCTGCCGGTGACGCCCGACGTGTTCCTCGTCGACGGCAAGTGGAACTTCATCGGCGACCGTGCCCGGATGGTGGTAAGAGGGGACTGCGAGTCGGTGTCGATCGCTGCGGCCTCCATCGTGGTGAAGGTGGCGAGGGACTCCCTCATGTCGTCGCTGGCCGAGCTGTACCCGAACTACGCCTTCGAGGCCAACAAGGGGTATCCGGCCCCCAGGCACCTCTGGGGCCTGTCGGCCTTCGGGCCGTCGCCCATCCACCGGCGGCTCTACGCCCCCATCCGCAAGCTCGTCGACGAGGGCGTACCGGGCCGGCTGCTCGGGCAAGGGTCAAGTCCGGATAGTCTGACGCCGTGAGCGCCGAAGACCTGGAACGCTTCGAGACCGACCTCGAGCTGGCCCTGTACAAGGAGTACCGGGACGTCCTGCCGATGTTCCGCTACGTCGTCGAGACCGCCCGTCGCTTCTACCTCTGCAACGGCTACCACCTCGACCAGCACGAGAACGGCGGGGACACCTGGTTCGAGCTGACGCTGACCGACGCGTGGGTCTGGGATGTCTACCGCCCCACCCGCTTCGTGACCAAGGTGGCGGTCCGGACGTTCCGTGACGTCAACATCGAGGAGCTGAAGCACCCCGACCGCAGCGGCGACCCGCTGGGCCGGCTGACGGACTAAGCGGCGATAACCTGCGAGCAACCTTGGGTGGCCGCCGAACTTAGGAGCCCGGCGCGCGCATACGCGCGAAAGGCGACGAACATCCGCTCCGCCCGGCGGTGTCCCCCGCGTCCGGCCGAGCCTGTTGGACGGGCCGCCGAGGTTAGGAGCCCGGCGCGCGCCTGCGCGCGAAAGGCGACGAACATCCGCTCCGCCCGGTCTGTTTGGTGGTGGTTCCTAAGCGTCGAGCGCGGCGACCAGGCTCTCCTGCAGGGACCCCAGGTAGTGCAGCACGGCCAGCGGCCACTGGGCGGGGTCGTTCGGGTTGGGGAACGCATCGAACGTCTCGTCGGTGACGCCCAGGCGCACGCCCATGGCGAGGCGAAGGTCTGTCAGGGCCACGAGCCAGGCCTCCTGCTCGTCGTCGGTCAGGGGACGGCGGTCCCCCGTATCCAGGTACTCGAGCACCCGCAGGGCAGCCTGTCGCTTGTGGTCCTGGAGGTCGCCGCCCGCAAGCTCACGGAAGTCGGCCTCCAGGGTGGGGTCGTCGATGCTCGCCGAGGGGAAGAGCCGCGCGATCACAGGGTCGCCCGGCTCACGCTCGGCGTCGAGGAGCTCGAGATACTCCCGGACGATGCCCTTGAGCAGCTCGCCCTCCTCCTCGCTGAGCGCCACCCGCACCTGACCTCGGCGACGCCGGAACAACTGGCTCAGGCGTCCTTGGTCATGGTTGCCCAGAGGCCGTACGCGTGCAGGCGATAGACGTCCATCTCAGCCTTCTCCCGGGGGCCGGACGACACCACGGCCCGCCCGCGATGGTGTACGTCGAGCATCAGCTTGGTCGCCTTGTCCCTGGAATAGCCGAAGAGCTTCTGGAAGACGTAGGTGACGTAGGACATGAGGTTGATGGGGTCGTTCCAGACGATGACGACCCACGGCAGCTGCGGCTCCGCGACCTCGTCCTGATCGGGACGGTCGATGGTATCGGGCTTGGCCGGCGCCGCGGACGTCATGCCCACAGCCTATCTTCATGAAACCAATGCGCAAGAACCTTCAATCCCGAAGCGACGTGCAAAAAGTTGGCGAGGACGCCGCCGCCGCCCGGCTCGTGGCGGAGGGCTGGACGGTGCTCCATCGCAACTGGAGCCTGCGCCTCGGCGAACTGGACATCGTCGCCCGGCGGGACGGCTGCCTCGTCTTCGTCGAGGTGAAGGCTCGCCGGGCCCCCGTGTACGTCGACCCGGCTCTGGGTGTGGACTGGCGCAAGCAACGCCAGCTGCGCCGGGTGGCCGAGGCCTACCTCGCCCTCGAGAAGCCGGTGTTCACGGAGTGCCGCTTCGACGTCGTCGGGGTGGTGGTCGGGCCGAACGGGGTCGAGGTCACCCGCATCGAGGCGGCGTTCTGATGCCCGAGGTGCCCCTCAAGGCGCCGGATAAGGCTGAGGCGCCGCCCCGGCGCCGTCACCGCGGCATCCAGTGGGTGGGGGTCGGTGTGAGCGTCCTGTTCCTGGGGGCGCTCATCCTGGCGCTGCTGTCCACCCGCCGCATCCAGGGGTCGATTCCCGGGAGCGACTCCATCCTGTCCCTGGCAGCCATCCGGCAGGGCTTCCTCGTCGGGACCACCGGCGGCCTCCTCAAGAGCCCCGACGGCAGGACCTGGCTGGCCGCCACCAACATTCCCCGGGAGCCGGTCTCCGTGGCCTCGGACGGCACGACGTCGTATGTCCTGGCCGGGGGCGTCCTCAAGTCGACGAGGGACCTCCGCACCTTCGGGACCGTGGCGACCGGGGTGACCGGCACCGTCATCGCCCCCGGACCGGGCGGGACCATCTACGTGGCGGCGGGGCGGACGATCACCCGGATCGCCGGCGGCGGCGGGCAGTTGGCGCCGCTGGCGGGGCCCCCCGTGCCGGACGTCCTCGCCATGGCGGTGGTGGGCGACAAGCCGGGCTCGGTCCTCGTCGGGGCCATCGGGGGCCTGTGGCGGACCGACGACGCCGGCAGCACGTGGCAGCGCATCCTCGGCACCCCGAGCCAGGCGGTCCTCGTCGATCCCTCCAACCCGCAGCGCATCCTCCTCGGCACTCCGGGCGGGGTGCTGCTGTCGGAGAACGGTGGCCTCCAGTGGCACCAGACCGGGATGCGCCAGGACGACCACGGGCTGTCGGCGGAGAACGGCAAGTTCTTCGCCGTCACCAGGGAGCGGGTCGTCTACGGCTCCAACGACGGCGTCACCGGCTGGACGGCGTTCACGCCCTAGTTTCGCAGCAGTTTCCCTGGAGTCGAAAACAGGCCACTTTTTGTCGGTGGTCGTCGCTACTCTCGACTCATGTTCGCAAAAGTATCCTCCATTGCACTCATCGGCATGGAGGCACGACCGGTCGAGGTTGAGGTAGCGCTCGACCAGCATCTGCCCGACTTCCAGATCGTCGGACTCCCCAGCGCAGGGGTGCGCGAATCCCGCCAGCGGGTCCGGGCGGCCGTCGTCAACTCCAAGAAGGCATGGCCGAACCAGCGCATCACGGCCAACCTGGCCCCCGGCGACCTCCGCAAGGAGGGGTCGCTCCTCGACCTTCCTCTGGCAATGGGCGTGCTTGCCGCCTCGGGCCTGTTGGAGCCGGAGGCCCTCCGCCCGTTCCTCTTCCTGGGCGAGCTTGCACTCGACGGGACGCTGCGGCCGGTGCGCGGCGCGATCGCCGCCGCCCTTGCGGCACGCGAGCTCGGCGTCCGCCGCCTCGTGCTGCCCAAGGCCAACGCCCCCGAGGCGGCGCTCGTGCCCGGCGTCGAGGTGTCCGGTGCAGCGAGCCTCACCGAGGCCCTGGCCATCGTCGATGGCACCGTCGATGCGGTCACCACCCCGCCGCTCATCGGGGAGCTGCTCGCTCGGGCGGCTGCGGGCGGGCCCGACCTTTCCGAGGTGCGGGGGCAGGCCCTCGCCCGCCGGGCGCTGGAGATCGCCGCGGCGGGGGGCCACAACCTCCTGATGGTCGGGCCGCCCGGGTCCGGCAAGACCATGCTCGCCCGGCGCCTGCCGGGCATCCTGCCGCCCCTCTCGGTTGAGGAGGCGCTGGAGGTCACCCACGTCTGGTCCGTGGCCGGGCTGCTCTCCGCGGGCGAGTCCGTGGTCACGGCCCGGCCGTTCCGGGCGCCGCACCACCACGCCTCCGCGGCGGCCGTCATCGGCGGCGGGAGCCCCATGCCAAGGCCCGGAGAGGTATCGGTGGCCTCTCACGGCGTCCTGTTCCTGGATGAAGTCCCGCTGTTCGGTGGGGCGGTGCTCGACGGGCTCCGCCAGCCGCTGGAGGACGGCTTCGTCACCATCGCTCGGCGGGGCGCAACCGTGCGGTTCCCGGCTCGCACCGCCCTCGTCGCCGCGGCCAATCCGTGCCTGTGCGGCCGGCGGAGCCAGGGGGGCCAAACGTGTACGTGCTCGGCCGGACGGCTGGAGGCCTACCGGGGCCGCCTGTCCGGGCCGTTGCTCGACCGCATCGACCTCCAGGTGGAGGTGGCCGCGCTCAGCGAAGAGGAGCTGCTCCAGATGGAGCCCTCGGAGCCGTCCGGGGTGGTCCGGGCACGCGTGCTCGAGGCGCGGCGAGCGCAGCTTCGGCGGACGGAGTCCCTGAACGGGGCGGTCGCCGGCACCGACATCGAGGACGCCTGCTGCCTCGATGCGGGGAGCAGGGCTTTCCTCCGGAGCGCGCTTGCCGACCAGTACGCATCGGCCCGGGCCTTCCACCGGCTTCTGCGGGTAGCCCGGACCATCGCCGACCTCGACGGAGCTGAGGTCGTCGGGGAGGCTCAGATCGCCGAGGCGCTGCAGTTCCGGCGGATGGTGTGGCAGGCGTGACAGGTGCCGAGCCGCAGCTGGTGAAGCGCGGGGCGGCGGGGTACCCGCCGTTGCTGGCGGAGGTGCCCGGCGCCCCCGCGGCGCTCTGGGTGTCCGGGAGGACGCTGGAGCCGGCGGCGTACGTCGGGGTGGTGGGCACCCGGCGGGCCTCCCGCTACGGGCTGGAGGTCGCGAGGTGGATAGGGCGCGAGCTGGCGGCAGCTGGCGTGGTCGTGGTGAGCGGGATGGCGGCAGGGATCGACGCCGCTGCCCACCGGGGGGCACTGACGACCGGGTCGACGGTTGCAGTGCTGGGCAGCGGCGTCGATGTCTGCTACCCCCGCTCCAACGCCGCACTCTACGGCCAGATCGCCGAGCAGGGGAGCGTCGTGTCCGAGTACCCGCCGGGCACCACCCCCGCCCCGTGGCGCTTCCCGGCCCGCAACCGCATCATCGCCGGGATGTCCCTCGGTGTCGTCATCGTCGAGGCGCGCCAGGACGGGGGAGCGATGATCACCGCCCGCCTCGCATTGGAGTACGGCCGGGAGGTCTTCGCCGTCGCCGGCCCCGTCCACGCCTCGGGCTCCGAGGGTCCGCACGCCCTGGTACGGGACGGCGCTCGCCTTGTCACGTCGGCCCGGGACGTCCTGGAGGACCTCGGCCTCTCCTTCCCCCGCTCGGCCGCGTCGTGGACGCAGGACGCCCTCTCGGCCCCCACGCCCCCGCTCTCTCCCGACGAACGCCGTGTCCTCGAGATCCTGCAGGCCGAGCCCATGCTGCTGGACCGCATCGCCCGGCTGGCGGGCATGCCGGCCTCGGCGGCGACGGCGGTCCTCTCCCGCCTGGAGCTCGCCGGCCTGGCCTCCCGCCACCCGGGCGCGCGCTTCGCCCGGACGGTGGGGGGGACCCATCACTAATCTTCTGGGGTGAAATACCCCATCAAGGTGGCATCGCGCGCCCAGAAGACCCGGTGGCCACGTGGATAGTCCGCGATCGCGCAGATACGCGCGATAGGCGACTAACCTAATCTCCAAGTCCACCAGTAGGGGCACACGCCATTCCATACCTCGTGGGTGGCCGGCACAGGCATATGGACTTTGTTTGTTTTACCGCGTAGAGCGCGGTCGCGGCGAAACAAACAAAAATGTCTAGAACCATGTTGTGGAGCGCTTATAGGTGGGGGATGTGCCCGAGTGACGGCCAGACCACGAAGACGCCGATGCTGATGAGGCTGTGCGCGACGGCGGAGCCGAGGATCGATCCGGTCCGCTCGTAGACCCAACCGAAGAAGGCGCCGACCGCCACGACGAACAGCACGAAGGGGATCGAGCGCGTCCCGAAGTACGCGGCCCCGAAGACGGCCGAGCTGACATAGAGGGCGGCGGGGCCGAAACTTGTCCTCGCTGCGCTGTGCAGGAGGACCCGGAAGAGCAGCTCCTCGCCGAGGCCCGAGAACACGGCCAGCGCGACGACCGCGGCGGCGACGGCGGCGGGATGGCGCCCGGCGCCGGAGAACGTGACCACAAACCCCGGCTTCAGCAGCATGAAGGCGACGACCGACAGGGGAATCCCCGAAAGGGCGACGGGGAGCTGCCAGATCGGCATGTTCGGCCGGAGGGCCTCCCCGACGGCTCGGAGGCCCGGTCCCTGGAGGAGGCGGAGCGCCAGGATCGTGGCGATCAGCATCGGGGCGCCGACGAGGACGAGATGGTTCGTGAAGTCGATGGTCGGAAGGGGGGTGAACGCCAGGAGCCGGTAAAGGCTGGCCACGGCCAGGGCCAGCAGGAGCGGCTGGCGGTGGTCCCGCTCGGCAAGGATGTAGTGGTTGATCAGCGCCAGCACCAGGATGGCCTGGCCGAATGCCGTGATGAGGGGGTCGATGAGGCCCAGGAGCTCGACGGCAACGAAGGCCGCGACGTAGATGAGCTCCACGCTGGAGCGGATCCCCTGCGGGGGGCTCTTCCTGTCCTGCAGCCAGGGCCGGGTTGCGTTCAAGAGTCGCTCAACGACCCCTCAAAAGCCCAGGGCGCGGAACCGCTCGATGACCACGACCGCGAACGTGAGCAGCAACGGCATGGCGGCGGTGTCGAAAACACGACCCGTGCTCAACGGCAGGGAGCGCACGACGGCCCGCGTGACCTCCTTCTCCACGAGGAGGAGCAGCAGGAGGGCGAGGATCAGCCCACCGATCCGCCCCGAGGTCACCACGAAGTGGTGCGACGCCAGGAAACTGTAGGTGTCTTTGGTGAGCGAGGAGACCATGTCGTTGTCCTTAAGCCTGCGTCAAGCCTGCGTCGCGGAAATGGGTCGGGCTACGGTGAGGCGGGGGCTGCGCCGGGGTGGTGGATTCGCTGCTTCAACTTCGTGACCTGATTGGCCTGGGCAAGTGCACCGATCGCGGTCACGACTTCGAGCGCGATCAGCCCCTGGGAAGGGACCCAGTGCCTGAGAAGGAGCAGGGCCATGGCGATGATCGTCTCCAGGACCAGGCTGAGGGCCAGCGCCAGGCTGAGTTCGAGCAGGAGGTCGTCGAGCCGGAGCAGCCCCATGAGCGCCATACCGGGCGCCGCCGCCATGAAGGCCAGCGTCACGCCGGCCCGGATCGCGTCAAGACTTCCGACACCGGAAAGGGCTTGGAGTGCGAGGGTGGCCACCAGCAGCCCGCCGATGACGGCGACGCGCCAGTACCCGCCGAGGGGGCCGAGGACCACGGGCGCCGGTGTCTGGTCCTCGTCCACGTTCTCGCTGTTCTCGCCGCCCTCGCGGCCGAATTCCTTCACCGTCCGGTCCTCGCCCGGAGCCGGTGGCCCGCGGCGAGCCCTCGCCGCGCGATGCGCCACCCCCGGGTCTTCCACCGATCGCGCGAACCGGCAACCGGGAGGCCCTCGCCGGAGAGCATGCCGAGGAAGTCGTCCCGGGTGTGCGTGGCCTCCAGCATGAGGCGGGCAATGGCGAAGCGGTCATCGCCGGTGTGGCTCATGGCGTTCTTCACGGCGCAAGCGGACGTGTACCCGGCTTCGGCCACCACCCGGCGGATCCAGGCGCTCGAGTAGCCGTGGGGGTAGGCGAAGCTGGCCACCGCCGCCTCGGTGTGCTGTTCGATCAGCTCCTTGCACCGGACGATCTCGTCCCGGGCGGCGGCGTGCGGCAGCGTGTCGAGCATCGGGTGGCTGTGGGTGTGTCCCCCCACCTCGACGCCCTGGCGGGCCACCTCCGCAAGCTCACGCCACGACAGCATCTCGTCGCCGGAGCGGTTGGAGCCCGGCGCCTCGCCGTCGCCCATGAACCCGGTCGTGGCATAGAGGGTGGAGACGATGCCGTGGCGCTGCATGACGGGCAGGGCGTTGGTCAGAAAGTCGCGGAATCCGTCGTCGAAGGTGACGAGGACCGGGCGCTCGGGCAGCACGTCGCTCCGCCCTTCGAGCACCGGCAGCAATTGGGTCACGGTCATCGAGGAGTAGCCCTCCTCCGCCAAGTGTCGCATGTGGCCGTCGAAGACCTTCGGCGTGATCGCGAACCGCGCCACGCCGGACGACGCCGCTTCGCTGATCGAATGATAGAGGAGGACGGGCAGGGCTCTCACGCCGCCGGCACCATCCCGGCTCGAACGAAGCGGCGGGGCGAGAGGCGTCCCAGGCCGTACCCCACGGTTGCGATGCCAACCCCGGCGACGATGGCGGCCGCCCTGCCGAAGCCTCCGGCATCGCCCTTCACGCCGGCGGCGATGCCCTGCACGACGCCCTTCGGCAGCGTCCGGGTGGTGTAGCTGCGCTCATCGGCGAGCCCCTGGCCGGCACCGACCAGTGCCGAGACGGCTGCCTTGGACAATCCCTCGGCATAGCAGCGGGAACGGAAGTAGGCCCAGGTGCCGCGGGAGCCGGGGACGTGGTGGTGGACCACAGCCCTGGGGTCGAAGAGGATGACCGACCCCGGACGGCGCTGGGAGATCCGGATGCACAGCTCGGTCTCCTCGCAGCCCACGGGACGGGTTCCGAGACGCCCGATGCCGGCAGTGAACCCACCGAGGTCCTCGAAGACCTCCCGGCGGAATGACATGTTGCAGCCGATGAGGTTCCGCACGGGCGAGGCGGCTTCGGGCATACCCCGGTAGGTGCAGCCGACCACCCAGTCGAACTCGCGGGGGAACCATCCCGGGCGGCCCTCGGCCCACGCGGGGTCGGCGTACCCGCCGACAGCCACCACGGCGGGATCGGCGTAACCCTCGGCGAGCAGCGACAGCCACTGGGGCTCCGCCTCGGCGTCGTCGTCGAGAAAGGCGACGATGTCGCCCCGGGCGGCGGCCAGTCCGGAGTTGCGGGCGTCGGAGAGCCCCTGGCGACCGTGGTTCTCGACACAGGTGATATCGGGGATCTCCCGCCAGACACGCTCCGCCAGCGGGGTGTTGTGATCGATGACCAGGATGACCTCGTCAGCAGCGTGGGTCTGCACCCGAAGCGACTCGATCGCGCCGAGCAGTTCGTCCCACCGCTGCTCGGTGTACGCACAGATAACCACCGAGAAGCGTACGCGCTCTGACGCCATTTCCGATGTACCTCCCCTGGGTCCCCGGCTTGGGCGGGCTGTCGGCGTCACGCCTCACCCTGGAGCGGGACGACACCGTTTTTCAACTTCTTACTTCGGCAATCCGGGACGGAAAGTTTAAAGGAAGAGTGTAGGCCGACTATCCTGAGGCATTTCCCGCTTCAGACCAGGCATTCGGGTGCCGACATCATCTTATGGGGGCCGGATCCCAGCTGCCGCACGTGATCGAATCACAAAACTGATTGAAAGGTGCTCTGTCGTTTCATGTTGACTCCCGTTCGAGTCCTTGACCTCGAGATCTCCGAGGCGCTGGCGAGCATCGGTCCCGAGGCGCTGGCCGGGGAAGAGGACTACGGCTCCGCGCTCGTGCTGGTGCGCCTGCACGGCCGTCCTCTCGGAACCCTGCAGCTTGACCTGCGCGGCGGCGCGATCCCGGCCGGCGAGGTCGCACGGCTGGTCTGGGAGCGCCTGGGCCAGCCGATCGTGGACCACCTGGCCGCCGACGGCGTCCGAACGCCGGACGGCCTGACCGAGACCGGTTTGGTATCGGAGCACCCAGCCGCCTGCCAGCGCTACGACGAGGCCTCCTTCCCGTTCGCCTCGGTCGTGATCTCCACCCATGAGCGGCCCGGACCTGTCGGTGCCTGCATCGAATCGATCCTGCGGGCGGAGTACCCCGCCTTCGAGATCCTCGTCGTGGACAATGCCCCCCGGACCCCGGCGACACGGGAGATGGTGGCCGAGCGCTTCGGCGACGAGCCGAGGGTCAGGTACCTCCTCGAGCCCACGCCGGGCGCCTCGGCGGGCCGCAACTGCGGCCTGTGGGCCGCCGCAGGCGACGTGGTGGCCTTCGTCGACGACGACGTGCTCGTGGACCGGCTGTGGCTGCGCAGCCTCGTGCTGGGTTTCCAGGCAGCCCCTGGCGTGGCCTGCGTGACCGGGATGATCCTGCCCGCCGAGCTCGACACGCAGTCGCAGGTATGGATCGAGGAGTTCGGTGGTTTCGACAAGGGCTACGAGCAGAAGATCTTCGACCTCGAGGAGTACGCGCAGCCCGACCCGCTCTACCCCTACTCCGTGGGCAAGTTCGGCTCGGGGGCCAGCGCCGCCTTCGACCCGGCGGTGCTGCGGGGCATCGGTGGCTTCGACACCGCCCTCGGCCCCGCCACGCCGGCCTGCGGCGGTGAGGACATCGACGCCTTCCTGCAGATCATCCTGGCCGGTCACCGGCTCGTCTACGAGCCGCGCTCGCTCGTCCGGCACCACCACCGCCGGGAGTATGCCGACCTCCGGCGTGCGGTCCGGGGCTACGGCGTGGGCCTTGCCGCCGTGCTCACCAAGGCCCTCCTGAACCCGAAGACCCGCGCGGACGTTCTTCGCCGGGCTCCCCGGGGCGTGGCCTACTTCCTCAACCCCGCGTCGCCGAAGAACGAGAAGAAGACCTCCACGTTCCCGC
This sequence comes from Actinomycetota bacterium, assembly GCA_025963875.1. GTDB lineage: Bacteria > Actinomycetota > CADDZG01 > JAHWKV01 > JAOPZY01 > JAOPZY01. The sequence continues at coordinate 3,509 of JAOPZY010000202.1, read as the reverse complement.
GGCAGCTCACCCTCGTCGAGATGGGTGGGGCGCTCGTGGGCCCCCTGGCCTACCTCCGTAGCCGGCGCTGGGCACGCACCGCCCGCAAGGCCAGCTGAGCAGGGGTGAGCGAATGGCCAACCGCTGGGCTGCCCGCACTCCATCTGTCGACTCGCCGGCTCCCGAGGCGCCCCTCAAGGCGCCGGATAAGATGCCGATGAGGCTGCCGTCGCACCGCGACCCGGTGAGCCTGGCACTGGCGCCCCTGCGGCGCCTCCGGGAGGACTGGCGCGACCCCTTGCTGCGCAACGGCTACGCGCTGATCATCAACGTGGGGGCCACGTCCGTGCTCGGCCTCCTCTACTGGGTCCTGGCCGCCCGGCTGTACTCGCCGGCCGAGGTGGGCGTCGGCAACGCCGCCATCAGCCTGATGCAGCTCCTCGCCGGCATCGGAGGCCAGCTGACCTTCGCCGCCGCCCTCGCCAGGTTCATCCCGCGGGCGGGCGGAGGGTCCAGGCGCCTTGCCTTCTTCTCCTACCTCCTGGCCGGCAGCGCCGGCGTCGCCGTGAGCCTCGTCTACATCGCCGTCATCCACATCCACGTGGGGTTCTTCAACCGCATCCCCGCAGTCCTCGGTCACAGCTGGCTCCTGGCAGCGGCCCTCGGCGCCTCCGTCACGGTGTGGTGCCTCTTCGCCCTCCAGGACGCGGTGCTGACCGGGATCCGCCAGGCGGTGTGGATCCCCGTCGAGAACGGGCTCTACGGCGTCGTCAAGATCGGCATGCTCGTGGCCCTGGCCCACGTCACGCAGCACTACGGGATCTTCACCTCGTTCACGCTGCCGGCGTTCATCGCCCTGTTCCCCACCAACTACTTCATCTTCCGGCGGCTGCTGCCCCGCCACATGCGGGCGAGCGCCACTGAACCAGTGGGGGTGAGCGTCCGATCGATCCGGCGCTTCATGGGCGGCGACTACCTCGGAACCGTGCTCTTCATGGCCACGGGGACGCTGCTGCCCGTGCTGATCCTCGCCCGGCTGGGCAAGGCAGAGGCCGGCTACTTCGCCAGCGCCTACCTCATCATCTACGCCCTCGACCTCGTCACCGTGAACCTGGGGGTCGCACTCATGGTCGAAGGGGCGATGGACCGCTCCCTGCTCCGCCACCACGCCGCGACCGTGATCCGCCGCATCCTGGCCATCATCGGGCCCGCCGTGGCCGTCCTCGTCCTGTTCGCCCCCCGAGTGCTTGGCGTCTTCGGGCACGCCTACGCGGTCCACGGGTCCGGCCTGCTACGCCTGCTGGCGGTCGCCGTGCTGGCGAAGGCGGTGACCTCGCTGTACATCGCGCTGTCCAGGGTGGAGCGCCGGGTCGGCCAGATCGCCTTCTGGCAGGCGGTCCTCCTCCTGTCGATCACCGGCTTGTCCTGGTGGCTCATGGGGCGGTTCGGCATCGACGGGGTGGGCCTCGGCTACCTCGTGAGCCAGGTCGTGGTGGCGTTCTGCCTGTTACCCTCGATCTTCAAGATCCTGGGGCGCAAAGAGCCCGTCGCAGCCGGGGCCGAGTGAGGGCCATGGCCAGGCGTAGCTCCACCGGAGAGCCCACTATGGCGGAAGAAAAGCTTCCCCGGACCCAGCCCGGCACCACCGGGCCGAGCCTGAACCTGGCGACGCCCGCGGCTCCGAGCCGGCGCGGCGGTGGGCTGAGCACGGGGCAGATGGCGCTGATGACGTTCGCGGCCCTCGTCATGGGCGTCCTGGCGCTGCTCCGGGTGGACTCCTCGGCCCTCGGCGACCTGGGCCTCGTGTCGGTCGTCGGGCCGGTGTACTTCGTCGCCGTCGCCCTCATCCTCGTCAGCTTCGGCTTCGCCCTCTGCCAGCGGCCGCTGCGCCGGCCGCTGCTCGCCTTCCAGCTCATCGGCCTGATCGCGTTGCTCGACGGGCTCGGTCCGCTGGTCGAACCCCACGCGTCGTTCGCGACATCGTGGCTGCACGCCGGCTTCGCGCAGTACATCGCCCAGCACGGCGCCACGATCCCCACGCTCGACGCCCGCTTCTCGTGGCCGGGCTTCTTCGCTCTCGCAGCCTTCCTCTCCAAGGCCGCCGGCCTGCACAGCCCGGTGGTCTTCCTGCGGTGGGCACCGCTCGCCTTCAACCTCATGTACCTGCCCCCGTTGTACGCCATCTTCCGGGCGGTCACCCGCAACGAGCGGGCCTGGTGGATGGGCCTCGGCTTCTTCTACCTCGCCAGCTGGGTCGGTCAGGACTACTTCTCGCCCCAGGCGTTCAACTTCTTCCTCTTCCTCGTCTTCCTCGCCGTCGCCCTGCGCTGGTTCCGCCCCCCGATGCCCGACCCCGGGAAGGGCAACCGGTGGGAGCGGTTCATGGGGGTGTGGATGGCCAGGCTCGGGGGCCGGGGCGAGGAGCGGATAGGGGCGCGCTCCACACCGATCCAGCGGGGTGCGCTGATCGCCATCCTCGCCCTCATCTTCCTGGCGATGACCGTCAGCCACCAGCTGACGCCGTTCCTTTTGCTCGGCGGCCTGATCGCCCTCCTCATCTTCGGGCGGACGACCCTCCGGGGGTTCCCCCTGATCCTCGCCGTGACGATGGTGGCCTGGATCAGCCTGGGGGCCATCGCGTTCTGGTCCGGCCACCTCAACCTGATCGTCGGCGACGTCGGCCACCTCGGCGCCAACGTCAGCACCAGCCTGACGGGGCGTATCCAGGGCAGCCCCGGGCGGTTGAGCGTGCTCGGGATCCGCATCGCCCTTGCGGGCGTCATCGCCGCCATCGCCCTGGTCGGCGCCATCCGGCGGCGGCAACTCGGCTACGGCGACTGGAGCCTGCTCCTCCTCGCCTTTGCGCCCTTCCCGGTGCTCGCCGTCCAGAGCTACGGCGGCGAGGCCCTGCTGCGGGCGTACCTGTTCGCCATGCCGTTCGTCGCCCTGCTGGCGGCCATGGCGTTCATGCCGTCGACCGAGCCGAAGAAGGTGGCGGTGCCGGCGTTGTGCTTCTGCCTGGTGGCGGCGGCGTTCGCCCCCGCCTGGCTCGTCGCCCGGTACGGCAACGAGCGCTTCGACCGCGTCTCGAACGCCGACCTCGCCGCGGTGAAGTACCTGTACGCCCACGCCCAGCCGGCGGCACCCGGCCACGGGAAGACGACGCTGATCTCGCTGTTCCCGCAGCTCCCCTGGCGCTACCAGGACATCAACAGCTTCGACTACGAGTCGGTCCAGAACACCACCGACCCGCCCAACGAGCGGGGGCTCGTGAGCCTGGCGGTCGACCAGGGACTCGGGGACCACCCCGTGTACCTGATCATCACGCGCAGCCAGGAGGCGGCGGGCGAGGCCCTCGACTCCCTCCCGACCGGGTGGGCGTACAGCCTCGGGCAGAAGCTCGTGGACAACGCGCTCGCGAAGGTGCTGTACACCAACCAGGACGCCAGCGTCCTCGAGATGATCCCGCCGTTGGCGGCGACGACTCCGCCCAGCGGGCAGACCAAGCCGATCAGCCCCGGCCCGGCCCT
>JAOPZY010000174.1 GCA_025963875.1 Actinomycetota bacterium | reverse complement strand
CGGTACAGCGTCAGCGTCCCGATGGTCACTGCGATCGACGGGAGTTTCAGACGGGTGACGAGGTAGCCGTTCAGCGCGCCCCCGGCGGCGCCGACCACCAGCACGATGAGCATGGCCAGCGCGATGGGGTAGCCGTGAATGAACAGGTAGCCGAGCAGGGTGCTCGACAGCCCCAGCATCGAGGCCACCGACAGGTCGATCTCACCCGTCATGACGATGAGCGTGAGCGGCAGCGCCATGATCGCGATCTCGCCCATGTTGAGGCCGATGTAGAAGATGTTGGTCGTGTTGAGGAAATGGGCGACGCCGGACCCGTAGAGCAGGGTGGCGATGAGGCAGAACACCAGGGCCGTCTCCCACCGCAGGAGGCCCCGCCACGACCGCCGGGCTCCAAGGCCGGCCCGCGACGTCACGGTGCCGGGGGCCGGCGTGACGGCAGCTTCCTTCTCAGACAACACGTCGCTCCCCCCGGCCCGTCTGCAGGCGGGCAACCCGCTGGCCGAGCCAGCGGTCGAAGGCGATCGCGCCGAGCAGGAGCGCCCCGGCGACCGCCTGGTTCCAGAAGGAGGAGACCTTGGCGGCGACGAGCGCCTGGTTGATGGTGTTGAGGAGCAGCGCCCCGAGCGCGGCCCCCAGCACCGTGCCGCTGCCTCCGTAGATGGCGACGCCACCCACGACCACGGCAGCGACGACGAGCAGCTCGTAGCCGCTTCCCGCCGTCGAGTTGACCGTGGCGAACTCGGAGATGAACAGGGCACCACTGAGGCCGGCCAGGGCGCCGCTGATGAGGAATGCGGTGAAGACCCGCTTGCCGGCCGGCACGCCGGCAAGGGCGGCCGCCTCGGGGTTCGAGCCGATGGCATACAGGTCCCGGCTGGCGCGGAACGACCGCATGGCGTAGCCGACGAAGAGGATGATCGCCGCCACCATGAGTGCCAGCCACGGCACCCCGAAGATCGTCTTGTAGCCCAACGCCTGGAACGCCCGTGGGATGCTGGTCGGATCGATCTGCTTGCCGGACACGATCAGGGCGTCGACCCCCCGGATGATGTAGAGAGCGGCAAGCGTCACGACCAGGCTGGGCACCCGGGTGACCGTGGTGATGATCCCGTTGATCGACCCGAATACCACGCCGATGCCGATGCCGAGAGCGAAACCCAGGAGCACCGGGGTGTGCGGGTGGCGGACGAACAGCTCCCCCACCAGGTAGGCGGAGAGGCCGAGGACCGAGCCGACGGAGAGGTCGACGTTGCGCGTGATGATGACGAGCGTCTCGCCCACGGCGAGCAGGGCGATGATCGCCGCGCCGTTGAGCAGCTGCTGCACGCTGAGGGCGCTGCCGAAGGAATGGTTCTTGGCGTAGGTGAGTCCGAACACGACGACGATGGCCACGGCGATGCCGATCTCCCGGGCCCGGAGGAGCTTCTCGCCACGGCGAACCCTGGTGGCGAAGGGTGCTGGGCTGGCGGGATTGACGGCGACGGTGCTCATGCCCCGGCCCCCACCCCCTGCAGCGTTGCCGCCCGCATGATCGAGTCCTCGTCCGCCTCCTCCCGGGACAGCTCGGCCGTCAGGCGGCCCTCCCGCAGGACGAGGACCCGGTCGGCCATGCCGAGCATCTCGGGCAGCTCGGAGGAGATCATCAGGACGGCGACGCCGCCGGCCACCAACTCGTCGAGCAGGCGGTGGATCTCTGCCTTCGTCCCGACGTCGATGCCCCGGGTCGGCTCGTCGATGATGAGCAGCGACGGATGCCGGGCCAGCCACTTGGCGAGCACGACCTTCTGCTGGTTGCCGCCGGACAGCGTCGCCACGGCATCCCGCATCCGACCGAACTTGAGCTGGAGCTTGCGCCCCCACGTGGTCGCCAGATCCAGCTCACTCGCCCGCCGGATGAGCCCATGGCTGCCCAGCCGCCCCAGGGAGGCAAGGGCGAGATTGTGGTCGATGCTCATATCCATCACAAGACCCTGCTGGCGGCGGTCCTCGGGGACGAAGGCGATCCCGGCCCCCATCGCCGCCCGGGGTGACCCGCTGCCGAGCGGACGGCCGCTGACCCTGACGGTGCCGGCATCGCGGCGGTCGATACCGAAGATGGCCCGGGCCACCTCGCTGCGCCCCGCGCCGACCAGACCGGCCAGACCGACGATCTCGCCGCGGCGCACGGTGAACGACACGTTGTCGAACACCCCCGCCCGGGAGAGGCCCTCGACTTCGAGGACGACGTCGCCCGGCAGGGTCTGTGTCTTGGGGAAGAGCGCGTCGAGGTCGCGGCCGACCATCGAGCGGATGATGTCGTCGATGGTGAGGTCCTCGATGGGGGCCTCGCGCACGAACCGTCCGTCCCGCATGATCGTCACGCGCTGGCAGATGGCGAAGACCTCCTCGAGCCGGTGGGAGATGAACAGCACCGCCGCACCGCCGGCACGCAGGGTGCGGACGACGTCGAAGAGCCGGTCCACCTCCACCGAGCTCAGCGCCGCGGTCGGCTCGTCCATCACGATCACCCTGGCGTCGAACGAGATCGCCTTGGCGATCTCGACGATCTGCTGGTCGGCGACCGACAGCCCCCGCGCCGGCCGGGTCGGGTCGACCTCCACGCCGAGCCGGGTGAAGACGGCCTTCGCATCGCTGACCATGCGTGTCCGGTCGATGCGGCGGCCCGATGCGAGGGGCTGGCGGCCCATGAAGATGTTCTCGGCGACGGTCAGGTCCGGGAAGAGCGTCGGCTCCTGGTAGATGATCGACACCCCAGCGGCCCGCGACGCCGACGGTCCGTTGAACGCCACCTGGTTGCCATCGAGGACAATCTGGCCGCCGTCGGGCTGGTAGACCCCGGCGAGGATTTTGACCAGGGTCGACTTGCCGGCGCCGTTCTCCCCGACCAGGGCGTGCGCCTCCCCCGCGTAGAGTGTGACCGAGCCGTCGATCAGCGCCCGGACCTCACCGAAGCTCTTGGTCGCCCTCTCGACCACCAGCTTCGGGACGGCGTGGCCGGCGTCGGTCATGGGTGGACCGGCTCGTCCGGATTGTTGGAACGTTTCAAGTCCACCTCCTTTGAAACGACATCAGTGGGGCCTGTCGTGGATCGTGCTCGGGGCTGGAGCAGGAGGGCGCTCCAGGCTCTGGGAGCCGGTGAACATGCTGGAAATCGTTGGTATGGATGGTAGGGCGGTGTCCGGCAGATGTCAAGAAGGTTTCCAGGTGCCTCAGGACCCTCCCCATGATGCGTTTGCGAACATTGTTGGTACGTTTCAACAAAGTGGTAGGCTTTTGCCCGCCAAGCCCGTTGGCGCGAATGAATCGAGCCGACGACTGTAGAGCTGGCCCGCCGAGAGGAGGGATGGAAACCTGCCGAGCCCGGGAATAAAAGACGTCGCCCGCCATGCCGGCGTGTCCGTCGGGACCGTGAGCAACGTCCTCAACCGGCCCGACCTCGTGGCTCCCGACACCCGCCGCCGGGTTCTGGACACCATCGACGATCTGGGTTTCGTGCGGAACGAGTCGGCACGCCAACTCCGGGCCGGCCGCAGCCGCACCATCGGACTGGTCGTGCTCGACGTCTCCAACCCCTTCTTCACCGACATCGCCCACGGCGTCGAGACGGCGGCGACCGCAAACGGCTCCGTCATCATGCTGTGCAACAGCGGCCAAGCCGTGGAGCGGGAGGCCCGCTACCTCGACGTCCTCGAGGAGCAGCGCGTGCAGGGCGTGCTCATCACCCCGGTCGGCACCGATTACTCGCGCCTCGACGTCCTCGTGAAGCGAGGCACCCCCGTCGTCCTCGTGGACCGCGGGACCGAGCTGCCCAACCTCTGCTCCGTGGCCGTCGACGACGTGCTCGGCGGGTTCGTCGCCGCGAGCCACCTCCTCGAGCGTGGCCACCAGCGCATCGCCTTCGCCGGCGGGCCGCTTGCACTCCGCCAGGTCCAGGACCGGCACCTGGGTGCCGTCAAGGCGCTGACCGATGCCGGGCAGAAGGCCTCGGACCTCCAGATCTTCGAAACCACCTCCCTGACCCTCGAGGCCGGCCGGAGGGCGGGGGAGCAGATCCTCGACGTGCCGGAAGCCAGGCGGCCGACCGCCGTGTTCTGCGCGAACGACCTGATGGCGTTGGGCGTCCTCCAGGCGGTGGTCAGCCACGGGCTCCGGGTGCCCGGCGACGTCGCCATCGTCGGCTACGACGACATCGACTACGCCGCCGCCGCGAGCGTCCCGCTGTCGTCGGTCCGCCAACCCCGCGAACTCATCGGGCGCACCGCCACGGAACTCCTGCTCGACGAGATCCGCGAGGGGACCTCGCACCAGCACCGCCGGGTGATCTTCAAGCCGGAGCTTGCGATCCGGGCGTCGAGCGACCGGCGCAGGAGCAGCCGGGGGCGGGCGCGGGTCGCCCGCCGGACACGCCCGGCGGACTGATGCAAGTCGCCCTGTTCGTCACCTGCCTCGGCGACACGCTGTACCCGTCGGTCGGGCGGTCGACCGTCCGGCTGCTGGAGCGTCTCGGCCACGAGGTCGTCTTCCCGGCTGGCCAGACCTGCTGCGGGCAGATGCACATCAACACCGGCTACCAGAAGGAGGCGGTCGCGCTCATCCGCCACCATGTGGAGGTCTTCTCTCCCTATGACCTCATCGTCGTCCCGTCGGCGTCGTGCGTCGGGGCGATCCGCCACCAGCACGCCCTGGTCGCCCGCCGTGCCGGCCAGCCTTCGCTGGCGGCGGCGGCCGAGGCCGTGGCCGCCCGCACCTACGAGCTCTCGGAGTTCCTCGTCGACGTGCTGGGCGTCGAGGACGTGGGGGCCAGCTACCCGCACCGGGTCACGTACCACCCGACCTGCCACTCGCTCAGGATGCTGCACGTCGGCGACAAGCCGCTGCGCCTGCTGCGCCGGGTCCGGGGGATCGACCTGGTGGAGCTGCCCAACGCCGAGGAGTGCTGCGGCTTCGGCGGGACGTTCGCCGTGAAGAACGCCCCCACCTCCACGGCGATGCTCGCGGACAAGATGCGCGACGTCCTCGGCACGCGGGCGGAGGTGTGCACGGCGGGCGACTCCTCGTGCCTCATGCACATCGGCGGGGGCCTCTCGCGGCTGCGGACCGGGGTGGGCACCGTCCACCTGGCGGAGATCCTCGCCGCCACGGGCCGGGAGCCGTGACCCCCCCGACCGCGCCGGCCGGCGTCGGCGGGTTGTCGAACGGCATGTCCTTCCCGGATGCCGCCCGGCTGGCGCTCGGTGACACCCAGCTTCGCCGGAACCTGCGGGCTGCAACGGGCACCATCCGCGCGAAGCGGGCAAGCGTCGTGGCGGAGGTCGAGGACTGGGAGGAGCTGCGCGAGGCGGGCCGGCAGATCAAGGCGTCGGCTATGAACCGGCTGCCGGAACTGCTCGAGCAGCTCGAGCGAGAGGTGGCTTCGCGCGGCGGCGTCGTGCACTGGGCACGAGACGCGACCGAGGCCAGCGGCATCGTCACCGAACTGGTCACCGCGACCGGGGCGAGAAGCGTCGTCAAGGTGAAGTCGATGGCCACCCAGGAGATCGGCCTCAACGAGGCGCTCGAGGCCGCCGGCATCGCCCCCTACGAGACCGACCTCGCCGAGCTGATCGTGCAGCTCGGCCACGACTTCCCCTCGCACATCCTGGTGCCCGCCATCCACCGCAACCGCAGCGAGATCCGGGACATCTTCCTCCGCGAGATGCCCGGGGTGGACCCCCACCTGACCGACGAGCCGCACGTGCTCGCCGAGGCAGCCCGCCTGCACCTGCGCAGGAGATTCCTCGAGGCGACGGTCGCCATCAGCGGCGCCAACTTCGGCGTTGCCGAGACCGGCACGCTCGTCGTGGTGGAGTCGGAGGGCAACGGCCGCATGTGCCTCACGCTGCCGGAGACCCTGATCACCGTGATGGGCATCGAGAAGGTCGTCCCCACATGGGGCGACATGGAGGTGTTCCTGCAGCTGCTCCCCCGCTCCTCGACCGGCGAGCGGATGAACCCCTACACGTCGATGTGGACCGGCGTCACCGCGGGCGACGGGCCGCAGGCCTTCCACCTGGTGCTGCTGGACAACGGGCGTACCGCCACGCTCGCCGACGAGGTTGGCCGCGAGGTGCTGCACTGCATCCGCTGCAGCGCCTGCCTCAACGTGTGCCCTGTCTACGAGCGGACCGGCGGCCACGCCTACGGATCGGTGTATCCCGGGCCGATCGGGGCGGTGCTCACACCGCAGCTCACTGGCATCGAGCGCAGCCCTTCCCTGCCGTTCGCCTCGACGCTCTGCGGCGCCTGCTACGAGGTGTGTCCCGTCAAGATCGACATCCCCCGGGTGCTGGTCCACCTTCGGGCCCGCCACGTCGAGGCCTCGGGTCCCGTGCCCAGCCCCGAGGCGGTCGTCATGGGGGCCACGGCATGGGCGATGCGCGAACCTCGCCGGTGGGGCCTGCTGCAGCGCATCACGCGCCTGGGTCGCCTGCTCAGCCGCGGCGGTTGGATCCGGCGCCTGCCGCCCCCGCTGTCGGCCTGGACATCGAGCCGGGACCTGACGGCGCCGCCCAGACACACCTTCCGGGAGTGGTGGGCAGAGAACCATCCCCAGGACGATCGGTGAGGGCAGCCCGCGAGGAAGTGCTCGGGCGCATCCGATCCGCGCTGGGTTCGGGTTCTGTGCCTCCGGAGATCCCCCGGGCCTACCGGCGGCGAGGCGTGCACGAACCTGGCGCACCGACGCTGCTCGATCTCCTCGAGGAGCGGACGCTCGACTATCGGGCAGGTTTCGTGCGGGCGACGCCGGCGTCGCTCCCGGACGCTGTCGCTGCGGTCCTGGGTGAAGGCGTGGCCCGGGTCGTCATCCCGCCGGAGCTGGACCGAGGATGGGTGAGCAAGGTCGACGCCGAGCTCGTCGTGGATGACCCGTCCCTGACTCCGGCGACCCTCGACACGACGGACGCCGTGGTCACCGCCTGTGCGCTGGCGATCGCGGAGACCGGGACCCTGGTGCTCGACGGGTCGGCCGACCAGGGCCGGCGGGCGGTCACGCTCCTGCCGGACCTGCACGTGTGCGTCGTGGGGGCCGGGCAGGTCGTGGGGACGGTCCCCGAGGCCGTTGCCCGCCTGGATCCCCGCCGGGCGATGACCTTCATCAGCGGTCCGTCGGCCACCAGCGACATCGAGCTCAACCGAGTCGAGGGCGTGCACGGGCCGCGCCGGGTGGTGGTGATCCTCGTGCTGCCAGTTGATCCGGATCAGCCCGAATAGGTATGGAGGATGTCTCACCGTAGGAGGCTGTCGCACAATGGAGAGCCGGATTCCCGGGAACGGCTTCTCCGGTCTTCCGCGCCAGCCAGGGGCCGAGGTAGAAGGTTAGGAGCCAAGCGCGCATATACGCGCGCTGGGGCCCTAAGTTCGGGCCAGGGGCTCGCCCGCCCGCTCCCTACGCGCCGCGAGAAGGCCGAAGGCCGCCGTATCGATGCCAATAGCTCAGGAGCCTCCAGGAGTCTGTCGGACCTCTCCTGCCGCCCCGATTCGGTCGCCGGGCCGTGGTACGTGAGGGCGGCGCTACCTCAGGGCGAACCCACAGAGCGCCAGCAGGCCGAGTTGCCAGGGCGATACCTCCGCAGCTACTGAATTTCGATCGCCTTCCTACTCGGTAGCCTTCGGGTGTCCGGCCATGGCATCGGTCAACCAGACGAGATGGCGCGTGTCGTCGATGCAGTACCAGAGCCGGCCACCTCCGGTCATGAGCGGGGAGATGAAGGTGCCGGCGCCGTCCAACGTTGTTGTTGGTCGTCCGCTGCGGGGGAGAGCTCCACCTGCCCACGGAGGGGAGCGAGGCCTCCCCCACGAGCTCTTCGTTCGTGAATGGGCCGTAGGCCTGGGCCGTGTCGAAGAAGGCCACACCGAGTTCGACGGCCGCCCGGATCAACGAGATCATCTCCTGCCTGTCCGGGGGCGGACCGTACACGGAGCTCATGCCCATGCAGCCGAGCCCAAGAGCCGAACCTTCCAAGTCGCTTTTTCCAAGTCTGCGCTTTTGCATGGGTGTCTCCTTCACGACCGAGGAACGAGCTTGAGCGTGGCGTCCCTCGCCTTCGGAGTGACGACGGACTCGACGATGCTTGGGGCGTACCGCCGATACTTCGTGCGGTAGGCGGTGTCGATCTCGTCGTTGCTGTCGGCCGTCTCGACGAAGCGCACGTCTTTGTCGACGCCGCCAGCCCGGATTCGGCCTTCGTGGCGAGCTTGGGCGCCGCGAAACCAGGACGCGGTGTGTCCGTTGACAGGTCTGACGTAGAGGTCGTCGCCGTGGCGGGCGACCCAGATGGTCACCGGGCTTCGCAGCGTGCCGTCGCGTCGGGCGGATGCGAGCTGCAGCTCATCCGCCGCTTCGATCTTGCTGAGCTCTTCGCTCGTCCATCCGGTCATCGGCGCCTCTCCTTTGTCAGAGCTCGATCAGAACCTTGGTGGTTTCCCGTTCGTTCATAGCGCGGTACCCATCGGGCACCTCGTCCAGACGCGCGACCCGATCGAAGACCCGGCCGGGCTCGATCGTGCCGTCGAGGACGTCCGGTAGCAGCTCGTTGCTGTACGCGCGCGCCGGAGCGGGGCCGCCGGCGATGGTGACGCTGTCGAAGAAGGTCGGCAGCGCCTCGGGGATCGACGCACCCTGAGGAAGACCGACGCGCACGACCGCGCCGCCGGGACGGGCGATGCCGAGCGCCGTGCGCATCGACTGTTCGAGGCCGACGCACTCGAGGACGGAATGGACGCCGAAGCCGCCGGTGAGCTCGCGCACGCGCTGGATTGCCTCGTCGCCTCGCTCGCTGACGACGTCGGTGGTGCCGAACTCGTTCGCCAGGGCGATCCGGTCGGGGTGCCGTCCCAGGATGATGATCCGCTCGGCGCCGAGGCAGCGGGCGGCGATCACCCCGCACAAGCCGACAGCGCCGTCGCCGAGGCAGGGCAGCTTCTCGCAAGACAGCAAATCGGAGCGACTGTCGCGAGGCGCTTCAAATTTTGCCCGCTCAGAGCCTGTCGCAAGATGGCGAGCCGGGGGTATGGCTTTTCGGGAGCTCCGCGCCACCCAGGGGGCGGGGGAGGAGGTTGGGAGCCTAGCGCGCGTATGCGCGCGATTCGCTCCCAACTTCGGGCAAGGGGCCGGGCAGCAAGGCTGGGCTTCTGCCTGGGACGTCAGCACCGCTCGAAGTCCGGCGGATTTGCCGTGTCCGACGCGGAGAATCCCCGGACGGTAGCGCCCGGCAGGGGTCAGGCCCAGGCGCCGCTGTCCTGGTTCGTCGTCCTGCCGATCGAGCTGCCGAACGCCCGCGAGGCATGGCGCGCGCCTCAGGGCGCGGGTGGAACAGGGAGGGACTGAGGCCAGATTGCGCCAGAAACCGTGGCAGCCGCGGTTTCTGGCGCAAACATCAGCAGGAAGGCTCGGCGAATATCTTTAAGCTGTGAGGCTGAAGGGAGGGTAGCTATCGGTGAGGAAGCCGACATAGGCCTCCACCCGGAGCGCGTAGCGGTAGGAACTGACCAAAAAGTCCCGGATACCCTCTGGGTACGCACCGGTGAAGAGCACCGCGAAGAAGCCGCCGATGATACCCAACACCGCCACGATGGCGAGGCCGGCTAGCACGAAGAGGTGGGGAATGGCCAGGAACCATTTGTACAGCGGCTTCCATCGGTCGAGGTGCTCGGGGTAGGACAGGCGCAGCGACGTGTGGGGCTCCACCCCGTCGTCTTCGGAGGACAGGTCGAAATCGAACGGCGGGTAGTCCTCGTGCATGAAGAATGCGTAGCTCATCGCCCGCCACTCGTAGCGGTAGGTCATGACGATGGCGTCGAAGAGCGGTCGCGGGATCTGCTCGGTGAACAGCACGGTGAAGAGGCTGATCAGCGTGAGCACCTGCCGAAGCGAGCGGAGGACCGATGCGATCAACAGGTGCGGGATGGCCAGCAGCCACTGCACCAAGGGCCGCCACCGCGTGATGTGAAGGTCGGCCTGGAAGTCCAGCTGCACGGGATATGGGGCGGACATTGACACGATGGCTCCTTCGTTTGTCGTGGCGGGCTTCTTCGCTCCCGGAGACTCGGTTGACGACGGGACTACGCGGCAGCCGCCGCAGAGACCCGGGAACCCTCATCCACTCCGACGTGCCGGCTGTCGCCAGAGGTGATAGGGGACGGCTTGAATCCCTTGACGATGAGCCAGATGCCGAGCACCCCGCCCTCCCAGAGGATCTCGGGGATTGTCGCGATGCCCGACAACTTGGAGGTTTGCTCATAGGCGCCGAACAGCACGGCGATCCCCGACGCAACGACCAGCGGGCCACCGATGAGCCCCAGCATGGCCAGTCGCCGAGGCACGAGGCCGGACCGGTACATCAGCCAGCCCAGCAACATCCCGTTCCCGACGCCGGCACCGAGAAGGCCCGGCCCAAGCAGAAACGTCCATTTGTGGATGGCGACCAGCGACTTGCCGGCGATGACGAGTGAGGCGGCATCCGCACCGGTAGCTCCGGCGTGCCGCAAGGTCACGACCGCAAGGAGGCTGAGGATGCCGACGATGATGATCATGTTTTCAACGATCCGAGCGGCGACATAGGCGAGGGCAACCCCCTCGCTCTGCCGCTTGAGGATGGGATACAGCACGATGGCCGTACCGATAGCGGAGATGACGAGCATGATCTCGAACAACGCCCCCCACCTCAAGCGCGCGTCGGCACCGGCACCGACGATGTAGTTGGCGTTGTGCAACACAGGGCCGTAGAGAAGCACTGCTGCGATCGAGAAGACAAAGGTGAGAAGGAAGAGTATTCCCGTAACGAGTGCGGTCTTTCTGGCGGAGCTCATCTGAACTCCCTCCTCGATGCGTTAACAACGGATGGATCCGCCGGAGTGCTGGCCAGCCGCTCGAGCTACACGGCGTACAACCAGGCCCCACGGTAGGTGTACGATACGGTCGTCCTGCCCGAACCAGGCATCTCGCTGGACTGCCGACATTGCGCCACCACGGTCCCGAGCAACGCTCCCGGAGGCTGCCAAGTGTCGCTAGCAGAGTCCAAACACGATGAGGGGATGCTTCACATGCCAATGTGGACTCTACACCCTAGATCCAAGCAGTCAATACGATTGGGGTAAATGCTCCCCAGTTCACTTCTGAGTAACTTTCGATCATTTGGCTTTCTATTAGGCCGGTCCCGGGATGGCTCCCTACGGCGGCACCAAGGCGGCCGTGAACATCCTGGCCAACGTCGCGCACCAAGAACTCGCCAACGACGGCATCCGCACCGTCGCCCTGGCTCCCGGCCTGACCTCCACCCCGGGCATGCGCGACATCGTCAACGACGACCACATCGAGCGCGTCGCCGCCCACTACCCTGGCGGGCGGATCGGCCAACCGGAGGACCTTGTGGCGCTGACCGCTTTCCTGTGCAGTGACGCTGCCAATCACCTCTCCGGCAGCGTCATCTTCGTGCGTCCGCCGATAAACGGCTCATAGAGCTTGCCCGTCATCGGGTGGACCATTACTGAAGTTTCTTCTCCTTCTTCCTTCTGGAGTGACGACCGGGAGATACTGCCGGGCCCCGGGAGTTCAAACGGGCCGTGCTGGCCCGGCCCCGTTCCGCCGCTACGACCTTCTCGGGAAGATGGAGTTTCTTCGCAGCTCCAGGAAGCTGCGTTCCGCCATGTTGGCCGTCAGGGCGATCCCGGCGTCGTACGAGAGGATCGCCTCCGCGTCGCGCCCGAGACGGCGAAGGAGGTCGGCTCGGATG
>JAOPZY010000166.1 GCA_025963875.1 Actinomycetota bacterium | reverse complement strand
CGCCGACTGGGCGGCCGGGCGGGCGCGGGCGGAATCCCGCCAGGGCAATGAGGAAGGCAGCGAAGGCGATGCACGATCCGACGAGGAACGCTGTGCTGTACCCGTGAACGGATGAGCTGACCGCCAGCGTCCTGGCCAGCTGGCCGAGCGGGTGGCGCGCTGCCCCCGACCTCAGGGCGTGTCGGGTTGCCGCGGTCGCCACGGTGACGAGGACGGCGAGCCCGAGCGTTCCGCCGACCTGCTGCGAGGTGTTGAAGAGCGCAGAGGCTATGCCCATGTCGGCCGGCGGCACTCCTGATGTGGCGCCGAGAGTGAGCGGGACGAAGGCGAGCCCAAGCCCAACCGACAGGAGGAGGAGTGGGCCGAGTACGGCGCCGAAGTAGGTGCTGGTCGGATGGACGCGCGACAACCACAGAAGAGCGACCGCTGCAAGGAGCGGCCCGGCGGTGGCGAACACTCGGGGCCGGACTCGCCCGATGAGCTTGGCGACTGCCTCCGATGTCCCGACGATCCCGACAGAGAAGGGCAGGAATAGCGCACCCTGTCCTCAGAGGGCTGTATCCGAAAACGGTCTGCAGCAGCTGTGTGAGGAAGAAGGAGACCGCAAAGATGGATCCGGCGAGGCCCAGCATGACCAAGTAGGAGGCCGCCCGGTTGCGGTCGGCAAGGAGCCGGAAGGGCAGGATCGGGTGGTCGCTCCGCGCCTCGATCGTCACGAAGGCGAGCAACAGCACTGCGGCCACGGCAAACGACGAGCCCGTTACCGGGTCCGCCCATCCCTGGACGGGCGCCCGGACGAGGCCGTAGACGAGGGCCGTCGTTCCCGCGGTCGCGGCGAAGGCGCCAGGGACGTCGAGTTTGCCGCCGCGCTGTGCTGACCTTCCGAGGACTAGCGGCGCTGTAACCGCGACGACCGCCCCGATCGGGACGTTGACGAAGAGCACCCATCGCCAGGAGGCGATGTCGGTGAGGATCCCGCCGAGTAGTAACCCGAGCGCGCCTCCGGCCCCGGACATCGCTGCATAAACCCCCATAGCCCGAGTGCGTGACGGCCCCTCCGGGAAGGTGTCGCCGATGAGGGACAGGGCGGTCGGCGCAGCGATGGCGCCGCCGAAGCCCTGCACAGCTCGGGAGGCGATCAGCCAGCCCGACGTGGTGGCGAGACCGCCGGCCAGTGAGCCAAGGGAGAAGACGGCGAGCCCGAAGACGAACATCCTGCGCTTTCCGAGCACGTCGCCTAGACGTCCGCCGAGGAGTAGCAGGCCGCCGAAGGCGAGCGTGTAGCCGCTGATGACCCACTCGAGGTTGGCCGGCGAGAAGTGCAGGGCGCGCTGAATGGACGGGAGCGCGACGGTGACGATGGTGGCGTCGAGCACGACCATCAGCTGCGCCGCGGAGATGACAATGAGCGCGGCGGTCAGGCGCGGGGAGTTCTCAGCGTCGCCTGCCGCGGGGGCCGGTGACCCATCGGGGTCAATGCGGTCGGCGTTGAGTGCCGTATGGGGCAGGCACGGCAGAACAGGGCACTCGTCGCGCGAGCCAAGGCGAGCGTCGCTGCTGGCACTGTCGGCAACGGGTGGCGCACCACCGACCGCTTCGATCCCTGATTGTTGTGAGCTCATGGCAGGTTCCCCCTTGTCGCTCGTCGCACCGCGCGGCGGTGGGTGTGGTGGGTGTACAGACACGAGTTCGCTTCGTCCCCGGCGGTCAGGCAGCTGCCGTCTTGAGGAGGCGAGTGGTGAGCACGATGTCGACGACGTCGGCGACCGTCTCGGTGCGGGCCCAGTCTCGTTGGAGCTCGCACGCAAGCGAGACCCAGCTGATCGGTTGGGCTCCGGCCTGGAAGATCCTCGCGAGGCCAGCGCGGTGCGCTTCTGGCGAGGTCCCCCCGACCGCGTCGACGACGGGGTAGACCTCGAACCCGTCGCGCATCGCGTCGAGCGACGGGTAGGCCAGGCAAACCTCTGTCCATAGCGCGGTCATGATCAGCTTCTTGCGCCCGGTCGCTTCGACGGCGCGGCGGAACTCGGCGTCTTCCCAGGAGTTGATGGCCGTCCTGTCGATCTCGGGGCTGTCCGAGAGGACCGCCCGAAGCTCAGGGATCGTCGGCCCCTGACCGTTGGCGACGTTGATCGTGGACAACACCACAGGGAGGTCAAACGTCCGGGCGAGGCGGGCGACGGAGACGATGTTGTCCACCAGCAGCTCATGGTCGATCGATCTCACCGTCCCAACCTGGCTTGGCTGGTAGTCGATGACCACAAGCGCCGCGTTCTGCGGGGTGAGCAGGTCGTCGGTGACAGGGTCTCGGATCGGTTCGCTGGTCATTTTGATCCTCTCAGGAACCGCGAGGACCCCTCGCGGACGGGGCGGGTGGTGTTGCTGCAAGCCGCACCGACAAGCGCCGTCACCGTCGCAAGGAATGGGAGCACCAACGAGCGCCTGTGGCGGGGCATCGGACACCAATCGCTTGGGCGCGTGCGTTGCTCCTTTGTTCGGCCCAATGCGGTTTGCGAGTTCCATTTCGTTAACCGTTGCGGTAGCGGCGGACCGCCAGGGGGGCGAAGACCGCCACGGTGGCGAGGCTCCATGCAATGGTCCAGAGCAGGTCACGGGTGATGGCGCCTCCCTGGGTGAGGGCCCGGACGGTGTTGGCGGCTCGGGTGATGGGCTGGACTTTGGCGAAGGCTTGCAGCCATCCCGGCATGGACTTGATGGAGGTGAACACCGAGCTGGCGAAGACCAACGGGAAGATCGGGAGGAAGCCAGCTAGCTGGGCGCTTTCGGGGTCCGGGACCGATAGGCCGATGAGGGCGAAGACCCATGACAGGCAGTAGCCGAGCATGAGGGCGACGAGGATGGCAGCCACGGCCGGCACGAAGCCGTTGTGGAAACGGAACCCGACCGCGGTTCCGACGCCGATCATCAGGCCGACCACGAAGATGTTGCGGACCAAGTCGGCGATGGTTCGTCCCGCCAAGACCGCTGAGCGGGCCATGGGTAGTGACCTGAACCGGTCAATGATGCCTTTGCTCATGTCTTGGGACAGGCCCACAGCGGTGGAGGTGGCGCCGAACACGACGGTTTGGACGATGATGCCGGGGATGAGGTAGTCGACGTAGTTCGTGCCCGGAACTTTGATCGACCCGCCGAAGACGTAGCGGAACAGCAGGACGAACACGACAGGCTGCACCGTGGCGAAGACCAGCAGTTCGGGTGTGCGCGCGATTCGTATCAGGTTGCGGCGGGCGACGACCATGGCATCGACGACAACAGCCGAAGTCGGTAGCTTGACCGGCTTGACCGCTGCGGCGATCGGCGCCTTGTTGGACACGGCGCTCACGGTCGGCTGGCCGCCGGCCCGCGCGTTCGGCGCCCTGTGATGGAAGCCGGTTCGGGGTCTTCGTCGGCGGTGTTGCGTCCGGTGAGCGACAGGAACACATCGTCGAGCGAGGGGTGTCGCAGCCCCAGGTCTCTCGGGGTGATCCCGGCGTGGTCGAGATAGCGCAGGGCGGCCATGAGGTCTGCCACCGCGTCGCAGGTCGGGATCGTGATCCGCGAACGCTCCGTGTCGACCGTCGCCTTCCTGCATCCGACCTCGGTGAGTGCGGCCAATGCCGGCTCTAGGTCGCCGGCCGATACCTCCACCTCGATGAGGTCGCTGCCGAGTCGTGACTTCAACTCAGCCGAGGTGCCCGACGCGATCACCTTGCCCCGGTCGATGACCACGATGTGGTCCGCGAGCTGGTCGGCTTCCTCCAGGTATTGCGTGGTGAGGAGCACGGTGGTGCCGTCGGCGACCAGGTCGCGGATGAACGCCCACGTGTCGAGGCGAGTCCGGGGGTCCAGTCCGGTGGTCGGTTCGTCGAGGATGAGGACCTGTGGGCGGCCGACAAGGCTGGCGCCCAGGTCGAGGCGGCGTCGCATGCCTCCCGAGTAGGTCTTGACTGGCCGGTCGGCCGCCTCGAGCAGGCCGAGCCTGTCGAGCGATTCCTGGGCTCGCGTCTTGGCCACTTGTCGGCTCAGTCGGTAGAGCCGGCCGATCATCACCAAGTTCTCTCGTCCGGTGAGGGTTTCGTCGACCGCGGCGTATTGGCCGGCCAGGCCGATGAGGCTTCGAACAGTGTCAGGGTCGTCCTGGACGTTGACCCCGCTGATCCGTGCATGTCCGGCGTCGGGGGCGAGGAGAGTGGCCAAGATCCGCACCAGGGTGGTCTTCCCGGCCCCGTTGGGTCCCAGCAGGCCCTGCACGCTCCCCGCCGGGACGCTCAGGTCGACGCCGACAAGGGCTTTGGTCTCGCCAAATGCCTTGCTGACGCCCTCCACGTCGATCATGGCAGCGCTGCTGTGGGAGATGGCCGTAGCGGTCATATCGAACCTTTCCGAGGACGAGGGCTCTGCGTGGCGGCTGACCTCTCGGCCGTCGGCGGTTGGGGCGGCCCACCTCTCATTCGCGGCTGCCGGAGTGCGAGGCCGACTGACCCGTTCCGTGGCCGCGTTAGCGAGGCCCGAACGTCTTCGGTGCCACCCTCTGCAAGGCAACGTCCGACCGTCACGTGGCGCGGCGAACGAGACGACGACGACCGATCGGATCTCGTTGACGTTGATGTCGGGATCGGCGGCGACGGGGGCGGCCACAACGACGTCCTCCAGCGAACGCCAGCGGGCGAGTGTGGTGGCGCCGAGGCTCGGAGTGGCGAAGGTAGCCAGCGAAACTCGGCGTGCAGGGGCAACTGCTCGGCGGGATATTCCCGACCCACCGACCGGAGGAGCCGTTGGTGCCAGACATGTGCCGGCTCGCCGAGACGGTGTTGGTGACTCGCCATAGGTCGATGGTGCCAGACGCAGGCGCGCTCCCACCCCAGGGAATATCCCTGGTGTTGGCGGCCATCGGAAACTGCCCGGACGCGGCCACGATCTGCCTAGCGGCGGCCAACACCGAGCGTGGTGGCCGAGCCGCTTCCAATCCGGCCTCAACGGCTACAGACCGCCGAATCGGGCGCGTCGTCGGCGGGACTACTCGCCGTCATTCTGTGCGCCTCTACGCGGGCGATCAGGGACGCTGTCGCACCGCTATTCAGTGCGCCGATGGTCGATGGCACGACGCGCCTCAGCAGGCTTGCGGTCCTCGCGCTGCTACGCGCCCAGTATGTGTCCGGAGGAGCGCTTCAGCTCCAGCACCGGGATCGTTCTGAGGCCGGCAGTGCGCTTCGCGTAGTCGGCGAAGCCCGGGTATCGGCGCGCCTGCTCGTCGTAGATGCGGTCGCGCTCGTCGCCCTGGAGCTCGCGGACGGTCACGGGGTACGTCTCCGTGCCGCGTTCGACGGTGCCCTGGCCGGCGGCGGTGAGGTTGTAGTACCAGTCCGGGTTCGACGGTGCTCCGCCCTTGGTTGCGAACACGTAGATCGCGTCGTTGTCAGCATCGTCAGGTAGGTACATGATCGGGTTGACGTACCAGCGTCCACTGTTGCGGCCGCGGTGGTGTACGAGCGTGACGGGCGTGCCCTCGAAGTTGCCGCCGACAAGGCCGCCATTTGCGCGGAACTCCGTGATGATCTTGTCGTTCCAGTTGTTCGCTTCCGGCATCTCAGCCTCCTCGTGTGTCGTCCGGTCAGCGGCGCGTCAGTTCTGCCCGACGGGCGCTTCGTGGACGGTGCGATCGACGACGACCTCGCGGTCGTGGGAGAACGGCAGTGCTTCGAGGTTCCAGCTCCACGACGTCGTGGGTGTGATGCATGTAGGGCGCCGGCCCGAATTGGCCGTGCCGTTCGAACCAGCTCAGCGGTGCCGTAGGTGCGCAGAGCTCGGAGTCCACGGCTGGGTCGAGACGAGGTCCCGTGGTCGCCGGTCACCTCGACGCTTGCGACGGAGATGTAACGTCGGCATTCTCCGATACCCGGCTCGGAGATCAAGCCGCTCGGGTGGACTGGGTGGCCACGAATTGCGTCTTCAAAAAGGCCGATGCCCGGTCGAGCGCCGCATCCCCCTCGTCGAGGACGGCAGCAAAACCTTGGAACACGTGTGGGACGCCGGAGGTGACCTCGAGGGTGATCGGCACGTCGGCGGTGGCTGCCCGTGCGGCGAGCGTGAGAGCGTCGCTGAGCAGGATCTCGTGCGAACCCACTTGGATCAGAAGCGGCGGTAATCTGCTGAAATCGCCGAATACCGGGCTGATATGCGGGTCAGCGGCGTCCGCTGCGGCTACGTAGTCCGGGACCCGGAGGCGGAGGCCATCTGGCGTGAGGATCGGATCGACCGCCTGCTTGTCGAGGATGGTATCGCCTGAGAGCGTCAGGTCTGCATAGGGCGACATCAAGAAGGCACAGGAGGGCAGCGGCGTGCCGGCGTCTCTTAAGGCGAGGAGGGTGGCCACCGCCAGCCCACCTCCGGCCGACTCGCCGGCGAGAGCGATCTGGCCAGGGTCGATGCCCTGACCGAGAAGTCCCTCGTAGGCGGCTTGGGCGTCTTCGACCGCGGCCGGATAGGGGTGTTCGGGAGCTAGCCGGTAATCGACGATGACGGCCTTGGCGCCTGTTCGCCGGGCCAGATCGCCCACCAAGGGGACCGAAGTTGCGGCCGAGCCGATGACGTAGACGCCGCCGTGGAAATAGAGGATCACGTTCGCGGCGTCCGTGCCCTGGATTGTGACCTCGAGGGCGCCGACGCCGCCGATCGTCGTGGGTTTCTGATGGACATCGCCGGCCACCGGGACACGGGCCATCAGATCGTTGAGCGCAGCCCGCAACGTCGGGACGTCGGCTCCGAAGTCGAGCTGGCCCTGGCGCAATATGGCGTCCAACTCCAGTTGCTGCTGTTTGCTCATCGACTCTTCTCCAGTCTCAGCACCGGCTGTGCGAGGGCGTCCTGAGGTGCTCTCCACTATGCGGCCGAGCGCCTCTGCGTACCCCAGGGAAAGTGCCGGGCACGCGCCGGATAATCCGACCTTCAAGCCGATCAGTCGAAGGGGTGCTGGCCCCATAAGCGCTACCGCAGGACCCGGGAGAATCCCTGGGGTGCCGCCTTCCTGGGGCAGTCATCATCGGGATGTGACCCGCGCAGCAAGCCGGGACGCTCCAACACACCGGATAAGGGGAGCGAGATGACGTACGACAATGGAGCAATCGTCCGGCACGCCTACCACACGGCGGAGGGCAGCGTCCTGGACATCGCCGGGTTTGTCGGCAGCTTCGCCGAGGACGGCGTGATCAACCTGGGGCACTCCGGCAGACGCGACCATCGCCAGGGCGGCGGCCACGCTGGAGAGGTTGTAGAGGATGTCGACAACGTCGGCGGCCAGGAGAGCTATCGGGGCGAGCAACTCGGCGAGGTTGTCCTCAGCGTGGCCAACCAATTCCCCGATGTCCATCGGGAGCTGCACCGCGTCACCGTGCTTGGCGACACGGTCGCCGTCGAGGTGTCGATTCAGGGCACCTTCCTCGGGCCGCTGGAGACCCCTGCCGGCATCGTCCAGCCGACGGGAGCGAAGGTCGACGTCCCGACTGCCGACTTCTGGTACCTACGCGACGGCAAGATCGAGATGTTCAACTGCTACGTGATGGTCAGCACCATGCTCGCCCAAATTGGCGTGATGCGCGACTTCGCGTCGGCGGTCGCTGCGCCCATTGCCGAGCGGCTAAGTTCATGACGAAAGCAGTGCAGTTCGATTCGTACGGCGGCATCGACGTCCTCGAGGTGCGCGACGTGCCCCGCCCTGTTCCGGGAGCCGGTGAGGTTCTGGTCGAGGTCAGGGCAGCCGGCATCAATATCAGTGAGGCGGCGATTCGCGCGGGTGCCGTGCGCGATCTGTTTCCTGCGACGTTTCCGTCCGGGCAGGGCAGCGACCTGGCGGGGGTGGTGGCCGAACTCGGTTCCGGCGTCACCGGTTTCGCTGTCGGCGACGAGGTGATCGGGTTCTCCATGCGGCGGTCCAGCCACGCCGAATACGTGACGGTGCCGGCAAACCAGTTGACCGCCAAGCCGTCGGAGGTTTCCTGGGAGGTGGCCGGCTCGCTGTTTGTCGCGGGGGCCACCGCCTACGGCGCGGTGCGGGCGGTGCGCCTCGTACCTGGGGATACGGTAGCGATCGCGGGTGCGGCCGGCGGTGTCGGTTCGATCGCGGTTCAACTCGCCCGACGCGCCGGGGCCACGGTCCTCGGCATCGCCGGGCCGTCCAACGATGCCTGGCTCGCCGACCATGGCGCGGTCCCGGTCAACTATGGTGACGACCTGCCGGCCCGGCTGCGCGCCGCAGCACAGTCCGGACACATCGACGCCTTGCTGGATTTCTTCGGTGGTGGGTATGTCGCCATGGCGGTCGAGGACCTCGGAGTCCCGCGCGACAGGGTCGACACCATCACCGATTTCGATGCCGTGAAGCGGTTCGGGGTCCAGTCGGCAGGCGGCGCGGATGCCGCGACCGCAGCAGTGGTCGCCGAGTTGGCCGACCTCGTCGCACGGGGTGAGCTGGAAGTGCCGATCGCCGGAGTCTTCGCCCTCGACGATGTGCGGGACGCGTACCGGGAGCTCGAACTGCGCCACACCCATGGCAAGTTGGTGCTGCGACCGTGAACGACGGAGGCACCGCCGGGCAGGTGCAGACCCGCCCTGCTGTACGTCACGCTTGCTTGCCGCGCGACCTGAGTGTCCCAATGTTGACTCCCCACACCGCGATTCACCCCACCGGAATCCATCCCTCCCGATTCCCCACGTACCAGAAGGACACCCGATGAGCCCCACAGACCTCACCGCCCCGATCGCGGTCCTCGGAGCAACCGGTCAGCAGGGCTCGGCAACAGTCGACGCGCTGCTCGACCGCGGATTGCCGGTCCGCGCCATCACCCGCAACGTCGATAGCGCCGCGGCCCGCGCACTGACCAAGCGGGATGTGGCCGTGGTCGCCGCCGACCTGGAAACCCCTGAGTCCATCCGCGTCGCTTTCGAGGGCGCCGCGGCCGCCTTCGCGATGACTAGCTTCACAGCGCCCCGCGGCACCGAAGGCGAGATCTCGCATGGCCGTGCGATCCTTGACGCCGCGCAGGGAGCAGGGCTGCCGTTCCTGGTCTACAGCTCGGTCGGCGGCGCTGAGCGAAATACCGGCATCCCGCACTTCGAGAGCAAGAGACGCATCGAGGAATTCCTCATCGGCTCGGTCCCGGTGAACTTCATCCGGCCGACATTCTTCATGGAGAACCTGCCGGGGGTGATCGCCCGCGATGGCGCCGAGCTGCTCGTCCGGATGCCGATGCCGGGAGATGTGCCGCTGCAGATGATTTCGGTGCAAGACATCGGCAAGGCGGCCGCCGTCCTACTTACGCGACGGGAGCCGGATACGGCGCCGGTCGAGATCGCCGGAGACGAGGTGACGGGCGAGCGGATCGCCCAACTGGTCGCACAGCGTTTCGGCGCGGCCGCCACATTCGTCCAAGTACCGCTGGATGTCCTAGGCTCAAACGACGACGTCAAGAGTATGTTCCGTTGGTTCGCCACTCCGCCGTCCTTTCGCGCCGACTTCGCCCGCACCCGCTCTCTAGTCCCCGATGTCGAGAACGTGCCGCGGTGGTTGGCGCGCCAACCAGACTTCGGCTGAGCAACCTCGGCTGGCACCCTGGGACCCCAATGGTCAACGCACACAGGAAGACACGGCCCATGACAAAACTGCATGGACAAGTCGCAGTCATCACCGGAGCCACCGCAGGCATGGCTCTGGCCGCAGCCAAACTCTTCGTCACCGAAGGGGCTCACGTCTACATCACCGGCCGCCGCAAAGACCAACTCGACGACGCAGTCAGCGAAATCGGCGGCAATGTCACCGGTGTACGCAGCGACTCGGGTAATCCGCGCGATCTCGACCTCCTCGTCGACGCGGTACGTGCCGGACACGGCCGCGTCGACGTCCTCTACGTCAGCGCAGGGATCGGCACCGTCGAAGAGCCTCTCACCGCGGTCACCGAGGACTCCTTTGACACCGTGTTCGGCGTCAACGCCCGCGGCGCGCTGTTCACCGTGCAGAAACTGCTTCCGCTGATGAGCAACGGCGGGTCGATCATCCTCAACGGGTCAACTGTGTGGGGCAAAGGCATTCCCGGTCAAAGCGTCTACGCCGCCACGAAAGCAGCCCTACGCTCCTTCGCGCGCACCTGGGCCGCCGAACTGGCAGAGCGCGGTATCCGCGTCAACGTCCTGAGCCCCGGGCCGACCGACACCGCGATGATTGCCGGCACACCACCGGAATTCCGAGAACAGGTCGCCGCCCTGATCCCCTTGAAGCGGCTGGGCCAGCCCGCCGACATCGCCAAGGTTGCACTGTTTTTGGCCAGTGACGACTCCAGCTTCGTTACCGGCATCGACCTGTCCGTCGACGGCGGACTGGCCCAAATCTGATCGGAACGTTACCTGGTCAATGCGTCACCCCCGTTGACCGAGATCGTGCATCGCCCGGCCGCACCTGCTTATCGGACACAGAGCAACTCCCGACCAATACCGTCCTGGCTATCTACCAGGAAGGCATCGACACCGGTGACGCCGCCATCGCCTCCGCCGACCTGATCGTCATCGTCGGCAATGCCAGACGTCACGGCCACGTCGGAAACACCGTTACAGATAAATGCGGATGAGTGAACTCGCCGTGCACGCTGTGCTCATCCCGAGCGGGCTGACCAGCGTGGTCGAGCGGCTCACCCGCCGTGGCCTGGTCGACCGGAGCCGTTGAACAGTGGACGGTCGCGGCCAGGTGGCCCGGCTCACCGATGACGGGCTACACACCTTGGCCCCTGCCTATCCCTCGCACCTGCGCAGCGTCCGGAAACGCGTGATGAGCCATTTGGGCGGCCTTGACCTCCTCGCGGCGCTGTGCTCGAAGATCAGGCGACAACCTAAGGGTCCTCGTCCCCTGCCCTTGGAACTCTCTATCTGCTGGAAACCTGTCCGTCAGTAGACGCCGGCGTGCGGCCCGCGCGGCTGTAGCGAAGGCCGTCTAGGAGAAGGTCGAGCAACCGGCCGGCCTGATGGCGCTGTTCGGGCTCTCCAGCGACTAGGGAAACGCCGCTGATGCCGAACATGACGTCGGCAGGATCGACATCGCCTCGGAGCTCTCCCCGTGCAGCGCCCGCTTTCAGCAGGCCGTCAATGGCCTCGAGCAGGCTCTCGCGAGTCTCGGCGAATGGGTTGCCCCCCGATGCGATCACCCTTCGCAGAGCCTCGGCCATGCCGCGCTTGGTGGCCAGGTAATCGATGAACCTATCCATCCATGTCCGCAATGCGACATCGGCAGGCAGGGTCTGGATCAACTCGGGAACACCGGCGCAGAGCCGGGCCAGCTCGCTGCGATAGGCGGCTTCGATCAGCGCCTCACGGGTTGGGAAGTGGCGGTACAACGTGCCGATGCCGACACCTGCATCGCCGGCGATCGACTCCAGCGTCGCGTCGGGGCCATCGTGCGAGAAGGCTCGCAGGGCGACCTCGAGCAGCCGGTCCCGATTGCGCTGGGCATCGGCTCGCAGCCGACGGGCCTGGGCGGGCGACAGAGGATTCCTCCTTCAACCTTGACAAACGGAGCCACCTCCGGTTATGGTGAGGCCTGTAGCGGAGGAACCTCCGCTTCCATCGTACAGGATGGCTGCCTCGGTTTCCTCTCCAGCGGCCCTACCTCCAGGGAGGCCCAAGATGATCCACACCCGCGAACTCCGCGACCCGATCACAATCGGCGGCGACCTCCAGGTCGGTCGTATTGGCTACGGCGCAATGCGGCTCACCGGGCCGAACCTATGGGGCGAATACGCCGACCGTGACAGCGGGATCGCGCTTCTGAGACAGGCCATCGAAGCCGGTGTGACGCTGATCGCCACCGCTGACCTCTACGGACCCCACACCAATGAACTGCTGATCCGTGAAGCCCTCCACCCCTACCCCGAGCACCTGGTTATCGCAACCAAGGGAGGCTTCGTGCGAGGGGGCTTGGAGTTCTCGACGATCGACGCGGTCGGCAACGCCAACTATCTTCGGCAGTGTGCCTACATGAGCGCTCGGCGCCTCAGTGTCGAGCGGATCGACCTGTACTATTTGCACAGCGGCCGAGCGAAGGATGCCTCATTCGAAGACCAGGTCGGCACGCTCGCGGAGCTGCGCCAGCTTGGCTTGATCCGGCATATCGGTCTCTCGAACGTGACCCCCAACCAACTGCGCGCCGCACGTCAGATCGTCGATATCGCCGCCGTCACCGCCCACTTCAACGTCGTCGATCGCCAGCAGGCCCCCCTTCTCGGCGCTGCCCTGGAGGCGGGAGCGGTCTTTGTCCCGTGGCAACCGGTGTCGCTCACCGTGCCTGGCTCAGCCACGGACACCGGCGGTCCGGAAGCGGTTCGTCGCGTACTCGAGCCCATTGCGTCCCGGCACGGGGCGACCGTCGCTCAGATCACACTCGCCTGGTTGCTGGAACGATCGCCCGCGATCATGCCCATTCCCGGCACCACCAGCATTGCGCACATTCGGGAAAACCTCGATGCGCAAGACGTCGAGCTGAGTCGTGAAGACATTCAGTCGATCAACAACTTCGCTCCGGAAGGCACGGCGACGAAGGCTCTGCCGTTCACGCCGGCACGGAGCTCCCTCTAGGGGCCTATCGAAAGCCGCGGAAAGAGAGGTAACAGGAATGGACAGTGAGCGCATAACCACCCGTTTCGGTGCACAGTCGACCGCGGCTGAGGTCATCGCGGGTATCGACCTGACCGGCCGGCGCGCCATCGTGACCGGTGGCGCATCAGGCATCGGCGTCGAGACCGCCCGAGCGCTGGCCGGCGCGAATGCCGAGGTGACGATCGCGGTGCGCAACCTCGAGGCCGGCGAGCGCACCGCTGCGGACATTATGGCCACCGTCGGCAACATGCGGGTCATGGTCGCGCCGCTCGACCTCGCCGACCGATCGTCGATCGCGGCGTTTGTCGCAGGCTGGAGCGGTCCACTGCACCTGCTGGTGAACAACGCCGGGGTGATGCGCCTTCCCGACCTACAGCTGACTCCTGATGGCTGGGAGATGCAGTTCGCCACCAACCATCTCGGCCACTTCGAGCTCGCGCTCGGTCTGCACGACGCACTCGCCACCGCCGGCAATGCGCGGATCGTCTCCCTCAGCTCCCGGGGCCACCTGAACTCGGCCGTGATCTTCGAGGACATCAACTTCACGACCCGGCCATACGACCCCGGGCTGGCGTACGGGCAGTCCAAGACCGCGAACGTGC
>JAOPZY010000142.1 GCA_025963875.1 Actinomycetota bacterium | reverse complement strand
CGACCACCAGCAGGCTGGCACGGGGGTCGGCGTCGAGGTTGCGGGTGTGCTCGGCCATCGTGCTCACGAAGAACCAGGGCTGCCCGACCGGGTCCAGCCCGTACGTGACCACAGAACCGAACGGGGTACCGGCCGGCGTCACTGCGACGGTGGACAGCGCGCCTCGGGATTGGCCTGCGACCAGCGTGCGAGCGCGCTCGGCGTGGCTTGGTTCGGGCGGCACCGGCCTGCCGCCAGCTTCGCTGGCAGGCGGCTCGTTGGTCGAATCCCATCCAGGGACGATGTGGCCGGTGCTCACCTACTCTTCATAGCACAGCCGCCCGGGCCACATCACTCCTCGGCCGCCGGGACGGCCCCTGTCTCCAGCGCTCTTTCCTCGATCTTGTGCTGCCTGGAGCAGGCTCATCTGGTGAATGCTATCTGTTCATTGTTGGCCCCCGGCAAGCAGGTCCACTGGCTGCTCGCAATGCAGCCGTCATTGGCCGTCGCGGGGCTCTCCTCCCAGAGCCTTGGGTTCCCGGCCATTGCATAGGTCACAGGATTCGCCGAGCTGCCGGCGGACACCTCGGGCGCTGGTGGACTTGAGCGCGATCACCTGACGATGAGCCTTGCAGAGAGTCGCCTGCAGCGTGACCGGCGTTCCGTCCTCTGCCGTGGCTTCCCAGCGAATCGTGAGGAAATGCGGTTGTGGCTTCATCGAGTTCGACCGAGCGGGCCATCGAGCCAGGCGGCCCTGGGCTCTCAAGCTGTACTTCGTAGCGTCGCCAGACGGTCCAGCGAAGGGGGCTGCGCCCTGTTTGGAGCAAGGAACGAGTTGGATTGCTGGACCAGGCGAATCATCATCGGCTTGGGGGGAGGGAGCAGGTGATCGGGTCGCGTGGATCGGCTGCTTCATCTCGTGCCTCCTTCGTCAGTGCCGCCCTCGGTGGGCGACGTCATGTGGAGTCTCCAAATGAAGGCTGTTTCAGCGCGACTCCGACTCAGGCTCGCCTCGACCGGCGTTGTTTCATCTCTGTATCAATGTCTGCTAGCCTCACGAGGACGACCAACCAGAAGAAGGCGCCATCGCCACGTATCTGAAAGCGCTGCTACAGGGCCGGCACCTCCAGACGCACGGGTCGTTCTGCCGGGAGTACGATCGGGTCGCCAAGGAGCTGGATCCGGCGCTGATGGGCAAGTGGCCCAGCCGAGCGACCCTGCACCGGTGGATGACGGGGAGCGTGCAGCGCTTGCCGTACCCGGACCACTGCCGCATCCTCGAAGGGATGTTCCGCGGGTGGACGGCCGAGCAGCTCCTCCAGGTCGCCGAGTCGTCCCACGGCGGATCTTCGCCCCAGCCGAAGACTGCCGAGCTGGTCGAGGCGCTGCGCCAGGGGCTGGCAGGCCCCGAGCCGCAGGCGACCTGGAGCGTGCCGCTCCGAAGGGATGCGGCCGGCAGTACCCGCATCTCGACCCTGCCACCACGGCTCAGCGAGGCGATGCACACGGTGGACGGCGATGTGGCCCACGACCTCGGGCGCAAACTCGTCGCCCTCCAGAAGACGCTCCGGCTCTCCGACGAGGAGACCCGCCTCCTCGCCAACCTGGCCGGCCACGTCGTGGAACTGAGCGTGGCCGTCGCCATCACTATCGATGCCGCGGGTGGAGCGGTGGCGACCTGCAACCGCGAGCTCCTGAACCTGACCTCGATTCCGTTGCGCCGCCTCCCACTCGAGTTCTGGTTCAAGCACACCAGCAGGGCCCTCACCATCTGGGCCACGGCGCTCGATGACCACAAGGTCATGATCCAGCGAACCCACGATGCACCGAGCATGTCCAAATTCGCCTGCCAGTTTGCGCCCGCGATCGAGCCCGGCGACACAGCCCGCTTCGAGTACCGTTGCACCGGCGGCTGCTTCCTCGATGAGCTCTACTGGCGTCAGACCGTTCCCCGCCCGACCCGCCATCTCACCCTGAACATCCGCCACGAGCAGGCTTCGCTGCTTCGGTGCAGCGCCATCGAGGAGATGCCGCACGGGTCGGAGGTGGTTGCAACCGACGACATCCTCTGGGACTACGAGGGGGGCGACGTCACCATGACACTGACCAGGGATTACCTCCACTCCAATCAGGCGCTGACCCTACGATGGGAGATCGACCGTGACCCAAGCTCTTCGTGACGAACTGGAGGCAATCCTCCGGGGGTGGAACGCCTACGAGATCGCCCGCGGGGCCAACCCCGTCATCGACTTCGACCTCCGCCCCGACCTCACGGACGCCGTCCCCGTCGAGAGCCGGCTCGAGGCCTACCACCGGTGCCTCGACGTGCTGCAACGAGCGACCGACCCCGCGGCCTCGCACGTCCACGACCGGGCCCAGGCCGACGCCACCTACCTGGCGGCCCTCCTCGGCGCGCACCTTCCTCTGGATGACTACGTCCGTCGCACGCAGGGCTGCGATGCCGCCGGCTGGCCGCCGGGCTACATCGCCTCCCGGCGAGCTCAGATCCAGGAGGCCCTCGATGGAGTCAGGATCGGTTGGGGCCCGAAGACGTGGGATGAGCTTCGGGAGTTGCAGGGCCCCGTCTCGGCGGAGGAGGCCGCCGCCGAGATCCGTAGGGCCGCAGAGGAGCTCGAGCCCGCCGTCCGGGCGGCCACCGGCGCCACCGCCCCCTACGCCCTCACCGTGGAGACCGCCGAGGTCGACGCCTACTGGACCTACTGGCTGGACGGCTCCGGCGGCGACATCCGCGTGCGCCTCAACACCCGCCGGGCCCGCTTCACCCGGACCCGGTGCCGCGAGGCCGCCCTCCACGAGGTGCTCGCCCACGGCCTCCAGTCGGCGAGCATCGCCGAGCATTCCCGGACCCACGACGTGCCGTGGGTCCGGCTCTTCTCAGTCCACGCCCAGCAGCAGACCCTCCTGGAGGGCCTTGCCCAGACGCTCCCCCTGTTCGTTGCGCCCGGCGACGAGGCCCTCACCACCACCGTGCGCCTGGGCCACTACCTCCAGCTTGTCAGGGCGCAGCTCCACCTGGCCGTCAACCGGGGCGACTCCATCGAGAGCCTGGTCGCCTACGCCCGCGACCACGCTCCCTTCTGGGACGACGAAGCCATCTCCGATCTCCTGACAGACCGCAGCGTCAACCCGCTGCTTCGGTCCTACCTCTGGTCCTACGGCGCGGGCATCGACTGGTTCGTCAACCTTGCCGAAGCCGGCGGGCCGGTAGCCGCCGTCCTTCATGCTGCCTACCGGGAACCGCTCCGGCCCGTCGACCTCACCAGCCTCTGGCCTGCCGGACCGCGCGTGGGCGGGTGGCACCGCCGAGTCGCTGGGCCGCACGCCGACCTTGACTTCATGAATCGGTAGGATCGCCTCAGATTCCAATCGCCTGGCCGAAGCGCATCCCCGGCGCCCGCAACGCACATCGCCTTCAGCGCCAACCAGCCCATGCCCTCCGAGGTCACGGCAGGAGCATCGCTGCATGCTCCTGGAGGATGCTGCGCCGGAGGTGTCATCCGCTGTGAGGGCAACATCCGTGCGGTCTGACCCCGGACCAGGCAGCCGCCGCACGCCCCGCCTTCGGAACCTCCTCGGTGCCCCCGGCCCGCAGACCTTCGGTTGTCGAACAGCGGCGCAACGAGTGCCGGCAACCGGGGGTCACCGGCTCGGCTACTTGCGGTGACCCGGTTTACTCCCCGTGGGGTAGCGGGCTCGGCACCAATGTTCCCTGGGGAGTAGTCCAAGTGGGGCCCACGGCCCGACGACATCGCGACCCCTTTCTCCGACGATGGGCAGCGACGCAACCATCGAGTTGGAGGTGAGACCAGTGGTTCTTGCAGAGTGGGCGCATGGGGGTGCTGGGCCGTGGGTGCTGGTGTTTCCGTTGCTCTGGCTGGCCATCGTGGCCGGCCTGGTGCTCCTGCTTCGTCGCCGGTGGAGCACCGACCACGTCCGTGCCGGCCGGGCCGTTCTCGCCGAACTGTATGCCCGGGGGGAGATAACCGAAGAGGAGTACCGCACCCGCGCGGCAGTGTTGAAGGAGAGATCGCGATGAGCCGTCACGACATCGTCACTGCGGCGCTTGCCGCCAAGCCGGAGCTGTAGAAGTGCCGCGGTTCTGGGCATCCTGTTGCGGTTTCCGCATCGTACTGCGCAAAAAGAACAAGCCACCCCCCCTCCGGACGGCCAAGCGTCGAACTCGGCCGGCGCGAGTTAGGGGCGCAGGCAGGCAGGTATTTCACATATACGTTCTTTGGGACGGCTCGATTAGGGGCCTGGCGTCAATGGACGGCCCTCGTCCCTCTTTACGTTCGCAGGGGTGATCATGTGACGACTCGCCTTGCCATCAATGGGTTCGGCAGAATCGGCCGGCAGGTCCTCCGGCGCGTGGTCAACGAGCCGGGCCTCGAGGTGCCGGTGATCAACT
The DNA here is from genome assembly GCA_025963875.1 of Actinomycetota bacterium. Lineage (GTDB taxonomy): Bacteria > Actinomycetota > CADDZG01 > JAHWKV01 > JAOPZY01 > JAOPZY01. Next base: position 14,630 of record JAOPZY010000142.1, on the reverse strand, counting down.
CGGTCCGGACGCGGCCGGAGATCTGTGCGCACCTCATGAAGTACGACTCCGTGTTCGGACGATATCCGGGCGACGTCGGATTCGACGACAAGCACCGCATCGTCGACGGTCACTCGATTCGAGTCACGGACCAACCCGACCCCCTGCTGTGCCCATGGCACGCCTACGACATCGACATCGCCGTGGAGGCGACCGGACGGTTCACCTACCGGGAGCAGGCGTCCCAGCACCTCCGGGCAGGGGCAGCGAGGGTCCTCATCACCGCTCCCGCCAAATACGAGGACGTGACCATCGTGATGGGGGTCAACGACCAGGCGTACGACCCGGAGCGGCACCTCGTCGTCTGGGCGGCTTCCTGCACCACCAACTGCCTGGCTCCCCTGCTCAAGGTCCTGCATTCTTCGTTCGGCGTCAGGGGTGGCCTCATGACCACGATCCACGCGTTCACCCGGGACCAGGAGCTCCTCGATGGCGCGCACAGCGATCTGCGGCGTGCCTGGGCAGCGACGCTCAACATGACCCCGACGAAGACGGGCGCAGCCAAGGCGATCGACAAGGTGCTCCCGGATCTGACCGGCCGCATCGTGGGAATCGCTGTGCGAGTCCCGATTCCCGACGTCTCGCTCGTGGATCTCAACGTGAGCCTCGACCAGTCCGCCCCGATGGAGCAGATCAACGACGCCTTCGGCTCGGCTGCGGAGGGGACGCTTGCCTCGGTGCTGGACGTGACCGAGGAACTACTGGTCTCGAGTGATTTTCACGGAGACAGCCACTCCGCGGTCGTCGATCTCGCCTCGACCCGCCGCGGTCCCAACGGCCAGGCCAAGGTGCTGGCGTGGTACGACAACGAAGCGGGGTACGCGGCCCGGGTCTGGACCTCTGCGGGCTCATGGGGGCCGGCGGTCCCGCCGTCGCACCCGCTCCGTCGAACGGGTCGAAGCTCGAACAGGTCTCCTAATACCCGACTCGTCCAGAGGCCGCCGCGACCTCCATCACTCCATTCTCGGATGACGCGGTGAGCGTGGTGTCGAGCCAGTCGAACATCGTCTGGTGGGCCCGCCCCAGACCACCCGCGTGGGTGTGCTCACCGGCCCCCTCGTTTTCGGTCAGGGTGACCAGGGTGGTCCTGGCGCCGGTGAGGGCCTTCTCGACCAGCTGCGGCTGGCCCTTGAGGTACTGGTCGTGCTCGGGGTCCAGGATCAGGGTGGGAGCCGTGACCTGGTGGGCGATGCCGTCGAGGGTGTAGGCCCTGACCCTGCGGACCAGGTCGGCGAAGGAGTCGGCCCCGAAGACCCACATCCCGTTGCGCAGCCCCCACCGGACCTGCGTGCTGACCGCCGTGAGCATCGTCAGCACCGGGACGGCGACGTCGTCGCGGCCCTCGTCGATCCATGACTGCAGAAAGGGCGGCAGGTTACCGGCGAAGGCTGCGTGGAAGTCGTAGATGCCATCGTCGAGGATGAGCGCGGCGACGCGGTGCTCGAAGGCGGCGGCTCGGGCGACGAGAAAGCTGCCCAGGCTGTAGCCGAACAGGACGATCTTTTCGGCCGCGATCTCGCCGCGGGTCAGTGCGTAGTCGACGACCGGGGTGATCACCGCTTCCCAGTCCGGGCGCATGACCAGCTTCTGTTGGCGCAGCGCGGCGCCCTGCCCGGGGCCGTCGAAGGCCAGGACGTTGTACCCCCGCCGCAGCGCTGCGGCGGCGATGACGTAGTAGGACTCCTCGCGGGTGGAGTCGTATCCGCTGTTGTAGACGATCGTGGGTCGCTCGGCGCCGGAGTCGTCGACGAGGAACAGGTAGGCCGGCAGGGTGGTGTCCTCGTATGGGATGGACACGGCCAGGACCGGGGTGTCGAACAGAGCGGCCGCAGCGGCGAAGGTGTCGTGTTGGCCGGCGGACAGCAACGTCATTTCCGGGTCGGTGGCCGGGTGCTCGAGCAGGAAGTCCCCGGCGGTCCGATAGTAGTTCGCTGCCCGCAACAGGGCTTCTCGGGCGCTGACGCGGTGTCCGGAAGCGAGGGCCTGCTCGCCGATTTCCGCCACCCGCTGCGCGGTGGCCTTCCACGCCTGGTGCCAGCTGGCCTCGTCACCCTCCCCGATGCGGCTGGCGGTGGTGAGGACCTCGCCGAGGTCGGCCCCTCCGTAGGCGGCGAAACCGGTGGTGCGCAGCGTCTCGAAGGAGAAGGACTCGTCGTCGAACAGGAACTTCATGGCTGCCTCCTCTCATTATGTGTGCGACGGCCCGGTCGTTGCCGCTTGGAGGAGGTGCTCGGCGAACCACTCCGTGGCCGCCTGGCTCGCCTGGTCGGCGCTCTGCCCCCTGCTCCACGGATACACGGAGTAGTGACCGCCCTCGACTTCGAGGAGGCGCTTCGGTTCGCCGGCTCGGGCGAAAGCGGCACGGATCAGGTCGGACGAGCTGATCGTGTCCTCCTTGGCGAGAATCATGAGCAGCGGACGTGGAGCGATCAGTTCGATCGACCTCGCGGGCGCGTGCTCGAGGATCGCCTCGAACGAACTCACGGTGACCTGATTACGCCACGACGGCGAGACCGACTCGTGCGCGAAATCCCAGCTCTCCTGATCGGTCTGCAGAGCAAGACCACCGCCGGGCTTTCCAATGTCGGGGATGTACACCTCGCCGCCCTCGGTCGCGTGCCGGACGCGCTCTTGAACCGTCATGCGCTCGAGCGCGGCGAACTGCTCCGCACCCAGGGCGGCGAGGGTTATGTGGTAGAGGTCCATCGCACCCACCTGGCTGACGACCGCCTTGACCCGAGGGTCGTACGCGGCGACGTGGAGGACGGTACCGCCGCCGAAACTCGTGCCCCAGATGCCAAGCCGGTTGGCATCGACCTGCTGCCGCAGCGACAGCCACGTCAGGGCGCTGCGGTAGTCCTCGATCTGGTCGCGGGGAAAGACCCGTTGGCGCGGCTCGCCGCCACTGGCCCCGAACGAGCGGTAGTCGAACAGCAACACGGCAAGGCCGGCGCCGGCGAACCTGCGGGCAATCGGTTCGAGGAACATATCCCTGGTTGCTCCCACGCCGTGCGCCATCGCCACGGCGGGCACACGGGCCCCCGAGGCCACGTGCTCGGGCAGGAAGAACCAGCCGGCGGCGAAGGTGTCGCCGCTCTTGAATGTCACATCACGTTTATCGATGGTCATCATTCGCGCCTTTGCGTTCCGAAAGCACGGCGTGAAGGAGGTTCATCGCGTTGATGGCGGTGGGAAAGCCCGCAAAGGTAACCGTGTGGATGATGATCTCCTCGAGTTCGTCGACTGTGAGGCCAACGTTGAGCGCCGCGACGAAGTGGACCCGAAGCTGGGGCTCCCGGCCCAGTGCCGTGAGCATGGCGGTCGTGGCGATCTCGCGGTCGCGGAGGGCCAGGCCCTCGCGGCTGTAGATGTCCCCGTAGGGGAACTCGACCATGTACCGCCCGAGGTCATGGAGGGGCTCGACGACCTCCCCACCGTCGACTCCGTAGACCTCGCTCATCTTCTTCAGACCACGCTCGTAACGGTCCGATGTCGAAGTGTCTGCCATCTCAACCTCCTGTGTCTGTCTCGAAAAGCGGTCCGGTAAGAATTAGACGGGTACGTTGCCGAAGACCTCAGCCAGGTTGTTGGGCTCTCGACGAACCTGGTGGTTCAGCGCGTGACGAAGAATCGAAGACTGGCGGTACACCTCTTTCCGCATGCGCATGAGGTTGCCGAGCGGACGGTGCTCCTCACGGCAGTGCCACGGAGTGATCGAGGTGGCATCCATCTGCTCCAGATTGTCGTCACCCGAAATATCCTGTTGCGGCAGGCGCACCTTGGCCACCGTGACAAACGACGAAAGCTGTTCCGGCCACTCCACCGTCAGGTCCTCGACGGGCATTTTCTCGAGGTCCACGCACAACTGGACCTGCAGCTCGAACTCGTAGGGGCGCTCTTTCAACTCCGCGACCAGTGCAGGACGGTAGATGTCCGGGGCAGATGCCGGGTCGAGCAGACGCTGGACCACCTTCTCGGCAGAACCCTTCTGGGGTGCCACCCGCACTTTGGCCACATACTCACCGTGGCGCACCGCTCCCATCGTCCAGTAGCTGGAGAGCAACAGGTTGACCGGGTGAACCCGCTGCAGGATTGACAAGAACGCCATCAGTTCATCCCACGCCCAATCCTCCGGTGCCAGCGTGTCCCTGCCCGTCACCCAGTCATGGAGAAATTGGTGCTGACCTTTCTTGCCAACATACGCCCCAAAGTGCAGAAACAACTGCTGGATGAACAGGTAATGCTCCACCGTGTTGCAGAAGAAAATCGGCGCGTTGATGAGCGCGTAGTCGAAGGTGTGGGAGTCCGGCTCGTCTTCCAACAGCGTCTGGCCGTCTATGCCCAAGATTTTCAGGCCCATGCCGACGGGATTGCCAAGAAGAGCGTCTGCTCCGGCGTGGGCAGAGCCATTCGAGAAACGGATCAGCGCCTCATGCCGACCGGGCAGCGCGTAGACACCCTGGGCGTACTCAGGGGCAAGTCCAGACAGGATCTCCACTTCTGCTCTTGCCAACCCGTAGCCTTTGGCATGGGCGTCGCGCACCGCCCTTTTGAGTCCCTCGGTCTCGACCGAGCTCCGTTCATACTTCTTCGTCTCTTCGATGACCGTTTGCAAATGGTTGTCAAAATCTGGGTCTGCTTGCTCAAGAGCAGCGGTATACCTCACAAAAGCGTCTGGCATCTTCGTTTCCTCCTCACGGAAAGCGGTCGGTATCCTTCGACAATCAGACCTTCAACTCGCTCAACCAGCGCAGTGCCGACAGGCTGGGCACAAAGCAGTACTCACCTCCTCGGGTGACCGTGAAGCGCTGCAGACCGTGCAGGCGTCGCCGCACCGGAGAGCGGGGAATCGTGAACATTCCGCTCCCGTCGTTCGACCCAACCAGCGGGTCTTTCTCCTCGGGCGCCCCAAGGAAGACGCCGGCGTTGACCCACTGCGTCTGGACGAACTCGAACTGCCGCTTCAGATGGGCTCCCACGAAGATGAACAGTGTTCCCCGCTCGGCGCCATCGTCCTCGAGGACGCCTTCCGGAAGCGGCGGGCCATAGCTGGTGCCACGACGAATCATGCGGTGCAGGAGGTTGACCCCAATGAGTTCGTCTTTGAACGCGTCTCGCGGATTCGCCCGGCGGACATGCGAGCCGACCGGACAGCGGAGGCCCCTGGGATCGTCACCGTGGTAAAGGAAGTCGTCGTTGCGACTGGGGTCGGCTCCCAGCGCGGGGTCATCCCGCTCCGGGGAGAGCGCCAGGGGCGCGCCACTCCGCCAGCGCCCGAGCATCTTGGCGGCGACCAGTTCCTCCTCCTCCGCGCTGGAGGACTGCGCCTGCAGATACTGGCGCAACGCCGCCACGCGCTGGTGGAGCTTGCGAAAGGCGACATAGGTGCCGTTGCGGCCCAGCACGTCGGGCTGCGGCATCGGGGGCAACACATCCGTCTCGTCGATGTAGCCCAGCACGAACTCGCCCGCCTTCAGGGCACGCTCCTGGGGGTTGGTGCCGGCAATACCGCTCCCCTCGACTACCGGATTGCTGATGCCGTCCTTGAAGCCGAAGGCTTCCCGCCCGGTCGGCAACAAGTAGGCGTCCTGACGATAGATCGCCTCGACCCCGGGCAAATCCTGGGACGCCTTGCGGGCGCGCTCGAGCAGGTCGTCGCGCCGAGACGTGTCAGGCGAGATCGCGTTCAGCAGGACATGGACATCCGGTGTCCCGAGCGGCTTTTCCCAAAGGACCGGGCTGCTCTCGCCGACGTCGCCCAGCAGCACCGCGCGCGCCGCCATGCCCTCCTGGAATTCGGGCGCGAAGCTGTCGAGCGAAGCCTGCGGCACGCCGATTGCCTTCAGGCCGTGGTACGTGAGGCCGACGCTCAGCCAGGCATCGCTGTCCGGGCTCGTCGGGTCGGCCGCGGAAGCGATGTCCGGGATCAGGCGCCGCAGCAGTTCGCGCCCCGCTCGACGGTCGCCGATACGCAACAGGACATAGGTCGCGACGTACGGGAGCGGCCGGGGGTGTAGAACGCCGTTCTGGATATCATCGAGTTCGAGCGGACGTAGAGCGACGGTTGTCATGGGTGCTGTCTCCTCTGGCCGCTGCGCGGCAGGCGGTCGGTCAGCTCGACGCTTCGTCGAGCAACTGCTGAAACACCGTCTGCAGGCGCAGCGCCTTCAGGATTTCCTTCACGGTGACGTCCGGGTACGTCCTGTCATATCTGGCCGCAGTGACCTGGTGCTCGGTAAGGAACTCCTTTTGCTGGTCCAAGCTGAGGGAGGCCACGCCCGCTGCGTCGGGGTAACCCTCGCAATGGATGAGGAAGGTCGCCCATGCCTGGAGGACCATCGTCCTGGCGAAATCGTCGATGTAGACGTCCCAGTCGCCATCGAAGCTGGTAGCGATCAGGAGCCGCGTGTCGTTGTCAAACAGTACCTGTCTGGCCTCATGCAAGGTGCCGACGGACTCCAGCACCTTCTGGCCCTGCGCAAGTCGGTCGGGGTCGCCGGTAGCGCTCGTGAACACCTCTCGGATTTGCTTCTCGTGGCCCGGTTTCACCTTGAGAAACACACTCAGTTCGCTCACCACCCCGATCTTCCGGCCCTTCCTCGGCGAGGTGACGGGGTCCTTTACCGCATTCTGTGTCGTCATTTCCTGATCGCTCCCTTCGGGTCTGATTTGCCTGCAATGAGTGTCATGCCGCCTTAGTCCGCTCGCATCCGCCAGGCCACAGTGTGGGTGGCCAGTCCCGGGCGCTCGCCGGCCGGCGCGCCGATTTGGCCCGGCGGTGGGCGCCGTGTACCTTGGGCGCCGAATAGGTGGGGCAAAGGTTTCTGGGAGGAGCACGAGGTGTTGCAGGACCGGCGCAGCGAGTGTGAGGTGCTCGACCGCCTGCTCGAGGCGGTTCGCCAGGGGCAGAGCCGGGTGCTGGTGCTGCGCGGGGAGCCGGGCGTGGGCAAGACGGCGTTGTTGGAGTACGTGGCCGAGCGGGCGTCGGGGTGTCGTGTCGCCCGTGCGGCGGGGGTCCAATCCGAGATGGAGCTTGCGTTCGCCGGGCTCCACCAGTTGTGCGCGCCGATGCTGGATCACCTCGAGCGCCTACCGGAGCCTCAGCGGGATGCCCTGGGCACGGCGTTCGGGTTGAGGGCCGGGGCGGCGCCGGATCGCTTTCTGGTTGGCCTCGCCGTGCTGGGCCTGCTGTCGGAGGTGGCCGATGAGCGGCCGCTGGTATGCCTGATCGATGATGTGCAGTGGCTCGACCGGGCGTCGGCGCAGGCGCTTGAGTTCGTGGCGCGCCGCCTGTTCGTGGAGTCGGTCGGGTTGGTGTTCGCCGTCCGCCAATCCGGGGCAGAGCAGCCGCTGGCGGGCTTGCCGGAGCTGGTGGTCGAGGGTCTGCAGAATGGAGATGCGCGGGCGCTGCTGGGCTCGGCGATCCGCTGGCCCCTGGATGAGCGTGTGCGCGATCGGATCGTTGCCGAGACGCGAGGCAATCCGCTGGCGCTGCTGGAGCTGCCGCGTGGGTTGACGCCCGCCGAGCTGGCGGGCGGGTTCGGGCTCCCGGGAGCGCAGGCACTTTCCGGCCGCATCGAGGAAAGCTTTCAGCGGCGGCTGGCGCCGCTTCCTGCAGAGACCCGCCGGCTGTTGCTGCTCGCCGCGGCGGAGCCGGTCGGCGATCCGACGCTGGTGTGGCGCGCCGCCGGTCGGCTCGGCATCGGGGTCGAGGCGGCGGACGCGGCCGAGTCCGAGGGCCTGGTCGACTTCGGCGCACGGGTCACGTTTCGTCACCCGCTGGTGCGTTCCGCGATCTATCGGGCCGCGTCGCCGCAGGATCGGCGGGACGCGCACCGTGCGCTGGCGGATGTCACCGATCCACAGGTAGATCCCGATCGGCGCGCCTGGCATCTCGCGCAGGCGACGTCCGGGCCCGACGAGAACGTCGCCTCCGAGCTCGAGGGCTCGGCCGGCCGTGCCCAGGCGCGTGGAGGACTGGCGGCCGCGGCTGCCTTCCTCGAACGCTCGGCCGCGTTGACGCTCGAGCCGGGGCAGCGGGCGGAGCGCTCGCTGGCCGCGGCGCGGGTACAGGCCCAGGCAGGCGCGTTCGATGCGGCGCTGCGGCTGCTGGCCACGGCGGAGGCGGGGCCGCTCGACGAGTTCCAGCACGCCCGAGTCGACCTGCTGCAGGGCCAGATCGCGTTTGCATCCGGCCGCGGGAGCGACGCTCCACCGCTGCTGCTCAAAGCCGCAAAGCGCCTCGAACTCCTCGACGTCGGGCTGGCGCGCGAGACCTACCTGGAAGCGCTCTCTGCGGCGCTGTACGCCAGCCGTTTCGTGGCAGGCGGCAGTCTCCGGGAGGCAGCCGAGGCCGCACGAGCCGCGCCTGCGGCGTCGCCGCCGCCGAGCGCGCCCGATCTGCTGCTGGATGGCCTGGCGCTGCTGATCATGGAGGGCTACGCGGCCGCGGCGCCGACGCTGAAGCAGGCAATGAAGGCCTTCTCCGGCGAAGGCATCTCCAGGGAGGAGGCGCTGCGCTGGCTGGGGCTCGCCTGCCCCACCGCCGCAAGGCTGTGGGACGACGAGAGCTGGGATCTTTTCTCCGCGCGCCACGTCCAGATCGCCCGGGAAGCCGGCGCGCTCGGCGTGCTCCCCATCGCCCTCAACCAACGCGCTGGACTGCTTCTGTTCAAAGGCGAGTTCGCCGCTGCCGCTTCGCTGATCGAAGAAGCGCTGGCGGTCAGCGAGGCGACCGGCAGCCAGCTCCCACCGTACGCATCCCTGGGGCTCGCCGCACTGCGCGGCCGCGAACGCCAGACCTCACAACTGATCGAGACCAGCGCGAAGGATCTGGCGCGTCGAGGGGTCGGAGTCGGGCCCGCCGTGCTGCAGTGGGCCACCGCGTTGCTCGACAACGGCCTCGGTCGCTATGAGGACGCGCTGGCGGCGGCGCAGCGGGCCGGCGAGGACTCGCACGAGCTTGTGTTCCCAACGTGGGCGGCGGTCGAGCTGATCGAGGCAGCGACCCGGAGCGGGGTGCCCGAGCGCGCAGCTGGCGCCCTCAAGCGACTCTCGGACAGCACCCGCGCCAGTGGCAGCGACTGGGCGCTCGGCATCGAGGCCTGCGCGCGAGCGCTGCTCAGCGACGGCGAGATTGCCGAGCGCCTGTACCGGGAGGCGCTCGACCGCCTCGGCAGAACCCGCGTCCGCGTCGCGATCGCCCGCGCCCATCTCCTCTACGGGGAGTGGCTCCGCCGCGAGCGCCGGCGCATGGACGCACGCGACCAGCTCCGCACCGCGCACGAGATGTTCGTCGCGATGGGCGCCGAGGGGTTCGCCGAGCGCGCCAGGCGCGAGCTGCTGGCCACGGGCGAGACCGCCCGCAAACGCGCGGTCCACACCAGCAGCCAGCTCACGGCCCAGGAAGCCCAGGTTGCCCGGCTCGCCCGCGACGGCCTCTCAAACCCCGAAATCGGGGCGCGGCTGTTCATAAGCCCGCGCACGGTCCAGTACCACCTGCGGAAGGTCTTCACGAAGCTGGGCGTCAACTCGCGCATGCAGCTCGACCGCGTGCTCCCCAGCGACCCCAACGTGGCTTGGGAGGGTTAACGAGCAGATTTTTAACAGCGTGAACTCGTATCCAGATCGCGCGCGTTCATGAGCAAATCAGGCCCGGATTCGACCCGCTATATTCTCGGTTTATTCGGGGCAGCTCCGCTTGCCATCGGCCATGTGAGGGCAACGCCCGCGGGCTCCGGTACGTCCGGGAACATCGTCAGGCTTCCGACGAGCGTCTCTGATTTTCATCAATTTTTCTGGATCCGAGGTCAGGGGTTCGAGACTTTTGAGGCCCCCGTCCAGGAGCAGATACGGCACCGTTTGTGCTTGAATCATCACTTGAAACACCGGGGGGACTAGCCAGTGGGAAGCGCAGCGGCCTTCATCAGTCGTCGGCAATTCATTGCCCGCTCGGGCGCCCTCACCGGTTTCGGCGTGCTGGCCTCTGTCCTGCCGGGCGTGCTCAAGGCCAACGGCTGGGCCAACCCCGCGTACGCCCAGAGCCTCGACCTGGTGCAGGACACGTTCAACGGCCTGATCGCCTTCATCCTGCCGGGAAACGACTCCTACTCGGTGCTGCAGGGCGAGACCGCCGACGGCCCCGGCGGCATCGCGGCGGGGGGAACGAACGCCCTCATCGCCAACCTGGACCGGTACCTGCCCACCCCGCATCTCCATATTCTCGGCGTCGATCTGCACATTCCTCTCGTCGACACGGTCCCCCTCTCGGCGGCCGTCGCCAACCTGCTCGACGCGCTCGCGCTCACCGTCAATCCCCTTGCCCTGAACCCGCTCACCTCCACCGGGGTCTCGGTGTCGGCATTCAGCCACCTGTCGAGCGCCGAGAAGGCCAGGGTCTTTCAGTTGCTCGAGGGTCTCCACGTACCGGACGACAAAATTCCCGAACCATTCACCGTGGCCTCCGGGAACCTGTCCTTCGTCGCCGGGATCGTCCCGGCCTTCGTCGGTTTTCTCGTCGGCAACGAGCAGGGGGTGTACGACGCCACGACGAGGTCCCTGACCGGCAGGCCGGTCTCGTGGCAGATCTCGGGCTACCAGCCGAACGGCCCGGTCGAGGGCTGGAACGAGCTGAAGGGGTACTACCGGGGGCGGAAGAAGGCTGACGCCTGATGGGAGCCTGATGCGAGACGTCATCGTGATCGGGGCCGGGGGCGGCGGCCCGGTGGTCGCCAAGGAGCTGGCCCAGCGCGGCCTCGACGTGCTCCTCCTGGAGGCGGGCCCCCGCCACGCCGACCCCGAGCGGGAGTGGACCCACCTCGAGAACGACGCCAACAACCCGCTGAGCGGGTACTTCCGGTTCGGTCCCGCCGACCGCTCCAAGCCCGCCTGGGCGCGGGAGCTTCCTCAGAACTCGTTCCTCTGGCAACTCTCCGGCGTCGGGGGCACGACCCAGCACTACTACGGAAACTGCCCCCGGGCCGCCCCCGGCACCTTCGTCGGGTACGACGGGGCCGACCGGTCGGCCTACGACACGGCCCACCTCTTCCCCTTCCCCTACGCCGAGCTGGTGCCGTACTACGAATGGGTCGAGGCGACCCTCCCGGTGCAGACCGCGGCGATGGGAACCAAGGAACAGAAATTCCTGGAGTCGGCCGCGGCCATGGGACTCCCGCTGAACACCTCGAAGACCGTCACCCACGACGGCTTCCGTCCGCAGGAGAACGCCATCCTCCAACCTGGGGGCAACGCCGGCAAGACCTCCAACAAGGACCTGCTCATCTATCCCAAGGCCACGGGCTGCACCTTCTGCGGTTACTGCTTCGAGGGATGCTACGAACCGCGCCATGCCCCCCGGAACCTGCTGGCCAAGCGCTCGACCGACAACAGCTACGTGCCCATGGGCCTCACCGCCAACGTCTGGGCCCCAGGCGGCAAGGCCGTCACGCTCATCGCCGACGCATTCGTCACCAACATCGCCACCGCGCAGGAGGCGGGCCAGCTCGTCGCCAAGGGGGTGACCTGGCGCGTCGGATCGTCGGGCGAGCTGGTCAGCGAGGACGCGAAGGTCGTCGTCATGGCGGCCGGCTGCACCGAGGACCCCCGCCTCTGGCTGAACAGCGGCCTGCCCAACCCCAACGACTGGGTCGGCCGTGGCTACACCGACCATTTCTTCGACTGGGTGACCGGTGTCTTTCCTTCCTACACCGGATCGTCGAAGGGCCCCGGCTCGGGGGCACGCTGCGACTTCCCGGGCCGTGGCGGCCTCGAAAACGTGGGCCTGCCACCGGGAATCCAGTCGTTCGCCTCCACGTTCAGCGACGCCGGGATGGCGGGCTACTACGACAACGGCAGGGGTGCAACAAGCTTCGGAGCCGACACGCGTGGGCGCCTGGTGGGCACCAAGCTCCGGAGCCTCCTGTCGAACCTCGACAACGCGCTGAACGTGCTCGTCATCACCGACGACGACGTCGAGGCCCAGAACCGGGTGACGCTGTCGTCGGTGTTCCAGCCGGACGAACACGGCGCCGTGGCGAAGGTGGAGTTCCACCAGCGCAACCGCAGCCCGCGTACGCTGAGCAACCGCGCGTACCTCGTGGGGAAGGCGGTGGAGCTCCTGCGGGCCGGTGGGGCGACGGAGGTGCACCACATCGACTGGCCGCCCCTGATCCTCCACGTGCAATCCACCATGCGCATGGGGTTGGACGAGTCCGACTCCGTGCTCGGCGTCAATGCCGAGGCCCGCTTCGTCAAGCGGCTGTTCGTCGCCGACAACGCCGCTCTGGCCAACGGCCTCGGCGGTCCCAATCCCACGCTCACTACCCAGGCCCTCGCCACCCGGACCGCGGAGAAGATCTTCCGGCAGTACTTTGGTGGGGACCCCTTCGTCGGCAGGGAGGGCCCCGTGTCGTCCATCGCCCATGCGGTGACCACCGCCGTTCTCGGCACCAGCCCTGCCGCGCAGCCCTCGACGAACGGCCCGACGCCTGCAGCCCCACCGCCGTCACCGCCGCCCCCTCCCGCTGCCAGCGAGCCGCCACCACAGAACATCGGCGTTCCCCTCGTCGACAACCTGGTTCACCTGCTCCGCGGTCTCCTCGGGGGCCCATGAGCCTCAACCTTGCGCTGCTGCTTCGGGAGAGCGCCGCCACCTACCCGCAGAAGACCGCGCTGGCGATCGGGGATACGAACCTCACCTACGAAACGGTCCACCTCTTCGCGCAACGCTTCGCGGGAGGCCTGAGGTCGTTGGGAGTGGAACCCGGCCAGCATGTCGCCCTGCTGCTGCCGAACGTGCCCCACTTCACCATCGCCTACTTCGGCAGTCACTACGCTGGGACGCCGGTCGTGCCGATCAACGTCCTGCTGACCGCCGACGAGATCGCCTACCACCTCGAGGACTCCGACGCCGTTGCCCTGGTGGCGTGGGAGGGCTTCCTCAGGGCCGCCGAGGAGGGGTTCGCGCGAGTCGAGCATTGCCGGCACCTCATCGTCGCCCGGGCCAACCCCACCGACTGGTCGGCGCCGGAGGGGGCGGCCAACATGGCGGCCCTCATCGCGGGGGCCGACCCCGTGACAGAGCTCCCGGCGACCGCTCCCGACGATGCCGCCGTGATCCTCTACACCTCCGGGACGACCGGGAGGCCCAAGGGCGCCGAGCTCACCCACTTCAACCTCTTCTTCAACGCTCTCTGCACCGCGACGCGGGTAGCGCCGCTCGACCCGGACACCGTGGCCCTCGCGACGCTGCCTCTGTTCCACATCTTCGGCCAGACCGTCATGCAGAACGCCCCCATCGCCGCCGGAGGAACCGTCGTGCTGCTCGCGCGCTTCGAGCCGAAGGCGGCCCTGGACCTCATGGAGAGCCACCACGTGAACTTCTTCGGCGGCGTTCCCACGATGTACATGGCGCTCCTCAACTATCCCGGGGCCGATCAGTACGACCTCAGCGGTCTGAAGCGGTGCGTGTGCGGCGGATCGTCGATGCCGGTGGAGGTGATGAAGGCCTTCGACGAGAGGTACCACGTCAACGTCCTGGAGGGCTACGGCCTCTCCGAGACCTCGCCGGTGGCCGCGTTCAACCCGCTCGACCGGCCCAAGAAGGCCGGTTCGATCGGCCTGCCGATCTGGGGCGTCGAGCTCCGGCTGGTGGACAACGACGGCAACGTGGTCGAGGCACCCGGCACGCGGGGGGAGATCCAGATCAAGGGCCACAACGTGATGAAGGGCTACTGGAAGCGGCCGGAGGCCACGGCCGAGGCGATGAAGGACGGCTGGTTCGCCACCGGCGACATCGCCACCCGCGACGCCGACGGCTACTATTTCATCGTGGACCGCAAGAAGGACATGATCATCCGCGGCGGCTACAACGTCTACCCCCGAGAGGTCGAGGAGGTCCTGTACGCCCATGCGGCCATCGCCGAGGCGGCCGTGATCGGCATCGAGCACCCGACCCACGGCGAGGAGGTGAAGGCCGCCGTCGTGCTCAAAATCGGTGCGAGCGCCACGGAGCAGGAGATCATCGACCACTGCCGGGAGCACCTGGCGGCCTACAAGTACCCGAGAGTAGTCGAGTTCCGGGAGGAGCTGCCCAAGACGGCGACCGGCAAGATCCTCAAGCGGGAGCTGCGTCTCTGAGTCTTCGTTGTGTGAAACACCCCATCAAGGTGCATCGCGCGCCCAGAAGACCCCGTGGCCGCGAGGATAGTCCGTGATCGCGCAAATACGCGCGATAGGCGACTAACCTAACCTCCAAGTCCACCAGTAGGGCCACACGCCATTTCATACCTCGTGGGTGGCCGGCACAGGTATATGGACCTTTGAGCATATTCTGGCGTATAACACCACTTTTTACTCACAGACACCGAAGAGCAAGCCTCGACCAGATCGAGGTGGTGCCCACTTGGCAGTGCTGGGGTGAAGGCTCGTCCTGCCGAAGGAGCCGCTGCCAACGAATTCTCGTGTCAGAAGATCGTCAACAGCGGGGATCGGAAAGAGGTCGGGCGGTCCCGGGGGGCAAGGAACGTCTCCCTCGCTCTCCCTCGGGACCGCCCTCTCCGGAGCGCTCCTGAAGCTCTTGCACTTGAAGCACT
>JAOPZY010000126.1 GCA_025963875.1 Actinomycetota bacterium | reverse complement strand
AGGGCCAGCCCTGGCTCTGCGAACGGATCATGGCGGGCCACCTCCGGCCGGGCCTGCAGACGGGCTACTGCAACTCGACCGGCGGGGGCTGGAGCGCCATGATGCTCGCCCACCACACCCAGCTCCATGCCGTCCCCGATGACCTGCCCGACACCGCCGCGGTCATGATCGAGCCCACCGCCTGCGCCATCCATGCGGTCCGCCGGGCGGCCATCCCCCTCGACGCCACCGTCCTGGTGGTCGGTGCCGGGACCGTCGGCCTGCTCACCGTGGCGGCCGTGCGCTCCCTCGCCCCGACCGCCCGGGTGATCGCCGTCGCCAAGCACGGGGGGCAGGCAGCCATCGCCCGGGACCTCGGGGCGGCGGTCGTGTCGAGCGACGAGGCGCTGGGCGCGGTGCGGCGGGCCACCGGGGCGTTCCGACTGCGGCCCGAGCTGGGCCTGCCGTTCCTGCTCGGCGGGGCACACGTCTCCTTCGAGTGCGTGGGTTCGCGCGACTCCCTCGACCTCGCCCTGCGCGCCACGCGGGGCAGGGGCCGCATCGTGCTGGCCGGGATGCCGGAGGGCGCCGACCTGTCCCCGGCATGGTTCCGCGAGCTCGAGCTCGTCGGCGCCTACACCGGCTCTGGGGCGTTCCCCGAGGCCATCGAGCTGGTCGCCGAGAAGGGGCTGGGCAGGCTGGTGACCGAGGCCTACCCCCTCGCCCGGTACAAGGAAGCGGTGGACCACGCCATGTCCGCGGGACGCCTGGGTAGCGTCAAGGTCGCCTTCGACCCGCGGCTGGATGCGTGAACCACGATGACTGATCGAGAGGAGCAGCTGTGAGCAGACCGGGCTTTGTGCTGGAGGTGGATGAGCGGACCCCGCCACTGCTGTTTCACAACGGTGAGGGATTCCGCCTGGAGCGGCTCCCCCTCGGCAGCAGGGTCGTCTACCCGCCCGAGTCGCTCCCGGGGATCAAGGACGTCGACGCCGCCATCGACCGGGCGCTCGACCATCCCCACGGCTCCGAGCCGCTCACGGCCCTGCTGCGGGGCGGGATGCGGCTGACCATCGCCTTCGACGACATCTCCCTGCCGCTGCCCCAGATGAAGACGCCCGACATCCGCGGCCGCATCCTGGAGCACATCCTGGAGCGGGCCGCCCGGGCCGGGGTCGACGACGTCCAGCTCCTCGTCGCCAACGCTCTGCACCGCCGGATGACCGCCGAGGAGATCAAGCGCACGGTGGGCGAGCGCGTCTACCGGTCCTTCTGGCCCCACTCGCTCCGCAACTTCGACGCCGAGGACAGGGCCAACCTCACTTGGATCGGCAGGACGGAGCAGGGCGAGGACGTCGAGATCTCCAAGCGCGCCGCCGAGAGCGACCTGCTCGTCTACGTCAACATCAACCTCGTCGCCATGGACGGCGGCCACAAGAGCGTGCCGGTGGGCCTCGCCTCCTACCGGAGCCTGCGCCACCACCACAACGTCCACACGATGATGCACAGCCGCTCCTACATGGACCCCCCGGCGAGCGCGCTGCACTCCTCGGCCGCCCGCATGGGGCACCTGCTGGCGGAGCACCTCAAGATCTTCACGGTCGAGGTCACGCTCAACAACGACACGTTCGGGTCGCCCTTCGACTTCCTGCAGAAGCGCGAGTGGGAGTGGTCGGCGAGGGACCAGGCCGCCTACCTCGCCGCCAAGACCGCCACCGACAAGGCGCCGGTGCACCTCAAGCGGTCGATCTTCCACAAGATCTTCTCCCCCTACGGCATCACGGGGATCAACGCCGGGGAGACGGAGGCGGTGCACGAGCGGACGCTGGCCACGCTGCACCGCCAGCAACTCGTCGAGGTGTCAGGGCAGAGCGACGTGCTCATCGCCGGCCTGCCCTTCGTCGGCCCGTACAACGTGAACTCGATCATGAACCCCATCCTCGTGGTGTGTATGGGGCTGGGGTACTTCTTCAACCTCTACCGGAACAAGCCCCTCGTGCGCCAGGGCGGCGTGATGATCATGTTCCATCCGGTCCGCCGGGAGTTCAACCAGGTGCACCACCCGAGCTACGTCGACTTCTTCGAGGAGGTCCTCGCCGAGACGACCGATCCCTCGGTCATCGAGGGCAAGTACGAGGAGGCCTACGCCACCGACCCCTGGTACATCCACCTCTACCGGACCTCGAACGCCTACCACGGCGTCCACCCGTTCTACATGTGGTACTGGGCAGCCCATGCCATGAGCTACCTGGGCGACGTCATCTACGTCGGCGGGGACCGCAAGACGGTGGCGCGGCTGGGCTTCCGCAGCGCCGGGACCCTAGCCGACGCGCTGGAGATGGCGTCGGAGACCGTCGGGCGCTCGCCCCGGATCACCGCCATGAAGGTGCCGCCGCTGCTCATCGCGGACGTGAAGTAGGCGTATGGGACTCACCCGGGACCTCGAGCAGGTCGCCAAGGGGTGGCGGTGGACCCGCCGCCGCGTCCTCCCGGCATCGGTGGAGCGCGAGCGGGACCCCGCAAAGGACTTCCCGACCGCCTGGGGGCGCACGCCGGTCGGACGGGCGGCCCGCGAGGTCGTGCAACGCTTCGGGCTCTCGCCGCTGCTGCATTTCGAGGTCGAGACCGAGGTGTGCGGGCGCGACGTCCTCGACACCATCGAGCCGCCTGCCATCTTCGTGCTCAACCACTCCAGCCACCTCGACGCCCCCACGATCCTCACGGCGTTGCCGACCAGGTGGCGCCGCAAGGCGGTCGTCGGCGCCGCTTCCGACTACTTCTTCGACACCTGGTACCGGTCCATCGCCACGACCGTCGTGTTCAACGCCTTCCCCATCGCCCGCAGCGGCGGGCTGCGGTCGGCCCGCATGGCCCGCCAGCTCATCTCGGAGGGATGGAGCCTCGTCCTGTTCCCGGAGGGCAGCCGGACCCCCGACGGCTGGGTGGGGGAGTTCCGGACCGGCGCGGCGTGGCTGGCGATGGAGGCAGGGGTCCCGGTTGTCCCGGTGGCCCTCATCGGGGCCTACCAGGCCATGCCCAGGGGCCGGAGCTGGCCGAAGCCGGGCCGTCCCCCCGTGCGCATCCGCTTCGGCCTGCCGATCCGCCCCCTTGAAGGGGAGCGCTCTTCGGCGTTCAGCGACCGGCTGCGACAGGGCCTCGGCAAGGTGCTGGAGGAGGACCACTCGAGCTGGTGGAACGCCATCCGCCTCGATGCGTCCGGGGAACTGTTCGATCCCGGCGGCCCGCAGGTGGCCACCTGGCGCCGGATGTGGGAGAGCTCCCGGCCGATCCGGCCGTCCCGGGCGAAGTCGGTGTGGTCGCCGGACACCCACGAGTGGGAGGCCGAGCACCTCTGGAGCGGCGCCGGCTGGCAGACCGCCGCCGAGCCGGGGCCGGACGCGGGCCCTGCGACTGCCGCTCCGGAACAGGAGACCCTCTTCCCGGAGCCCGAGATCGTCCTGCCCGAGCCAGTCTTCCCGGAGCCCGAGATCGTCCTGCCCGAGCCAGCGCCCGTCGGCGACTGGAAGATCGCTTTGGTCCCGTTCGATCCGAACCAAGAAGAAGAGCCGGCCTCCGCCCCGGGGGGAGCGACGGAGGCGGCACTGGCCCGGGTGGAGGAGGTGCTCGCCCAGGCCATGCAGGACGACGGACCTCACCTCCAACCACCGCTGCCGGACGAGACCTCGGGCACGCCGGCCGAGCCGACGGCCGGGGAGCTGGCCCGGATCGAGGCCCTGCTCGACAAGGCCTTCCCCAGGCACGACGACCCAGGCCCCGGCGACCCCGGGGACGATGCGTTCTTCGAGGTGAACGTGGTGGAGGGCGACCCCCCGGCAGAGGGTTCGCCCGAAACCTCGGAATCCCCGCCGGCGACTCGCCCCGACCGGCCGCTCGCGGAGCGGGGCTGGTTCCTGACCCGCCGCCCACGCCGGGGGCAGCCTCCGCGGTGATTCGCCACCGATGAGCCGCCTTCCCCGGGAGCGGCGCCAGGAGGAGCTGGTACGGCACGCCCTCCGCGCGTTCGGCGCCCGGGGCTACGACGGCACCACCCTCGAGGCCGTCGCCGAGGCGGCCGGGGTCCGCAAGCAGACGCTCCTCTACTACTTCCCGACCAAGGAGGACCTCTTCGACGCCTGCGTCGA
Source organism: Actinomycetota bacterium (assembly GCA_025963875.1). Classification (GTDB taxonomy): domain Bacteria; phylum Actinomycetota; class CADDZG01; order JAHWKV01; family JAOPZY01; genus JAOPZY01. Next base: position 435 of record JAOPZY010000126.1, on the reverse strand, counting down.
CGCCCTGGTCAACGGCCTCGAGCAGTCGCTCAGCCGGGTGCTCGGCGGCCCGGACGGCGGCCTGGACCGGGTGGAGTCCGTCATCCGGACGCTGTTCCGCCTCGCAGAGCACTGGCCCGAATTCCCGCTCTTCCTCCGGGAGGCCGCCCGCCGGAGCCCGGCGGTCGTGCAGCGGGTGGCCGACGCCCTCGAGCCGTTCCGCAAGTCTGCCCTGGGCTTTCTGGAGCGGGGAATGGAGGCGGGCGAGTTCCGCCGGCAGGATCCGGGTCTCCTGCTGTTCACGCTCTACACCGCGGTCGTCGGCTCGCTGGCCGAGGCGGGCGTGCTGCGAGCCGTCGCCGGGCGTCCGAGCGGCCATACCGCGCTCCGCCAGCGGGAGCAGGAGCTGGTGACCTTCGTCCGCCACGCCTTAGAGCCATAACGGGAGGGCCTTCC
>JAOPZY010000107.1 GCA_025963875.1 Actinomycetota bacterium | reverse complement strand
TCCAGGCGCAGGCGGGCGTCGAGCTTGGCACGCTCCCGACGGAAGAATTCCATGTAGCGCTCGGAGCCGAACAACCCGTGGATCTCCACTGCTGCGAAGTGGGGCGCGCAGAGCGCCCGGAGCTGGTCCGGGTCGAACTCGATCTCGTGGTACGGGTCGATGATCTCGTCGGGCCGGATGAACGTCAGCCGGTTCGGTGTGGACAGCACCACCGTCCCGCCCGGCCGCACGAGCCGGGCGCACTCCGCGACGACCCGCTCGGGGTCGGGGACGTGCTCGACGGCGTGGAGGCAGACGGCGCCGTCGAAGCTTCCGCCGGCGAACGGCGACCTCCGCAGGTCGGCGAGCACGGCCGGGCGGCCCTGGGCGGCAAGGGCGCCGTGGTCGATGTCGAGGCCGACGGTCCAGTGATCGGCAAGGAAATGGGCCGCGTGCCCCGTGCCGCACCCCAGGTCGACGGCGGTGCCGGCCGGAAGGAACCCGGCGGCGAACTGGTAGTTGACGGTGTGGCGCTGCCAGGTCGGGTTGAAGCCGCCCTGGTTGGTGACGATGCGTTCCCCGCTGATCCTCCCTACGGCCATGCGTCCCTCAGGGCTGGAACTTGCGGCAGGGGACGGCGCCCCACCGGTTGAGCAGGAAGCGGCCGGCCATCCATGCGGACTTGAGCCCGTACGTCGTGGCGTCCTTGAAGCCGATCGAGGAGGCGTCGTCGAAGTAGCGGGAATGGGCGGGGATCTCGGCGATGCGGAACCCGAAGTGCACGGCCTGCATGAGCATCTCGGAGTCGAAGCTGAATCCGAGGGAGTTGCGGAGGAACGGCACCTTCAGGAGCAGCTCACGGGAGTACGCCCGGTAGCCGGTGTGCATCTCCGACAGCCTCGTGCCCAGAGCGAGGTTCTCCAGGGTGGTGAGCGCCCGGTTGGCGATGTACTTCGAGCGTGGCATGCCGCCGGCCAGGGCGGCGCCCGGCTCCGCCAGGCGGGAGCCGAGCACGAGGTCGGCCTTCCCCTCGACGATCGGCCGGATCAGGTCGGGGATGAGGGATGCCTCGTACTGCCCGTCGGGATGGAGCATCACGACGATGTCGGGGTCGCGCTGGAGCGCATCGAGGTAGCACGTCTTCTGGTTGCCGCCGTACCCGACGTTGTGCGGATGCCAGATCACCCGGATGTTGAGGCGGCGGGCCAGCTCGACCGTGTTGTCCGAAGACTTGTCGTCGACGAGGACGATCTCGTCCACGACGTCGCGGTTGATGGCTCCGACGATGTCCTCGAGGGTCTGGCCGGCGTTGAGGGCGGGCATCACCACGACCACTCTGGGGCGGGCCGGGCGCAGCGACGCCGGCCGCTGGGCGACGGACTGCTCGGGTGTCGATGTCGAGATGCTCATTTGATGCTTCGCTCTCCTATGGAGCTACGCGGTTGATCTGGGACGGAATGATAGTTGGGCCGTCGTCCCAGGGCGAGGACTGCCCCCACCGCCACGGTGAACGCGAGGATGGCGAGGCCGTTCAGCGGCCAGCGGGGTTGGTAGCGGAACCGGACCCGGTGCGCGCCAGGGGAGAGGGCGACCGCCCTTAGTGCAACGTCCGCCCGCAGGATGGCGGCAGGCTTGCCGTCCACGGTTGCGGTCCAGCCCGGGTACCACTGGTCGGACAGCACAAGCAGGCCGCCCGGGCTGGACGGGGGAACGGAGACGGAGACGTCCTGGGCCTCGTAATGCTCCACCGTGGCGTCCGGGCCCGGGTCGCACCTGTCGGGCGGCGTCGGGAGGGACCTCCTTCCCGGCGCCAGGATGACCGTCGAGCGAAGGTCGGCGACGCTCATGGCGTGCATCCTGGTGAGGGCGCCGGCATCGGCCGCCGTCGACCAGCAGGTGGCGACGAAGGCCGGCGGGAAGGCCCCAGGCTGATCGTAGATCGAGTAGCGGCCGGTATGGGCGAGCGTCCCTGGGACGATGTGGTTGCTGGGGGACGTGAGGCTCCGGACCCCGAGGAGGTCGAGAGCCGGTGGCTCCGCGGGGCCGTCGGGGATGGGATACACCGCGTTGCCGTGGGCCAGGAAGGGCAGGTCGGGCCCGAGGAGCCCCAGCAGCTTGCTGAACGTGCCCGGGATCAAAGGGTCGTACCCATGCAGGCTGTAGAGCCCGAACACCATCGACGCGTTCGGCGTGAGGACGAAGTAGGCCCCTTGGGCGTACCGAGGGCGGGGGCCGGGCACCGAGGCCAGGTACTCGAGCTGCGGGTCCGAGGTGATCACCGGCTCGTCGTTCTGGAACGGGTGGTACCGAAAGCCGAAGAGCCAGAGATCCACGCCCACCACGGCCACGACGGCTGCCGCCGCGGCTGTGGACTGCCTCGGGAATCGCCGGGCGCAGAACACCAGGACTCCTCCGAGGGCAACGAGGACGATCGCCCGGACCCCGCGGCCGGTGACGTAGCCGGCAGCGACGGGCGTCCCGAGCCGCGTGGCCGCCATGACGGCCAGCGCCGCGAGGACAAGACCCGACGTCCACAGGGTCGCCCTGGCGGCCAGTCGCTGGTGGGAGACGATCGCGTCCAGCCCGAGGGCGGCGAGCCCGGCCAGCCCGACGTCGGCGAGGATGAGCATGCGGTTCGGGGCCTGGAAGCGTGCCAGGCCCGGGACGCCGGCGAACAGCAGGTGGAGCAGGGGGGTCCCGAAGGCGCCACCGATGCCGACGGCCACCAGCAGACCGAAGAACAGGCCGGCTCGCCGGTTGCGGTGGAGGACCCCACCGATCGCAAGCGGGACGGCGAACACGCCGGCGTAGAAGACGTCACTCGTGTAGAGGAACGCCGCGGAGCGGAAGTTGTGGTCGACCGGGTTCCCGAAGTAGTCCGGAATCAGGGTGGTCGCGAGGAAGCGGGCATGGACCCTGTTGCCCAGGACGTCGGCGTAGGCCTCCTTCTGGCGCAGGATCAGATGCGAGTATTCGAGGGTCCCCAGGATCTGCACCGATGCCAGCCCGGCGGCGACCACGAACGCCCCTCCGGTGATGGCGGCGCCGCGGGCGATCACCTGAGCGACGGAGCTGTTCGGGGAGCGCCTCGCCTGGAGCGCATCGGCGGCGATCGACACGGCGGCCCACAGCCCGGCTGCCATCCAGACGTAGGAGGAGATCTGGGCGTGCCCGGCCAGGACGCTGAGGCCGAGCGCCAGCCCCGCCAGCGGTATGCCCTTCCGGGGTCTCCCCTGGAGTGCCACCTCGAGGCCTCCGAGGGCGAGGGGTAGCCAGATCGCGGCGCCGAGCAGCGGATCCCCGGTCGACCAGTTCGACATGAACCCGCTGAACGTCCACACGATCGCACCGGCGGCCGAGGCCAGGGGATGCAGGCGCAGGACCCGGAGGAACCAGTAGGCGAGGAGGAGGGACGCGAGCAGGCTGGCCGCCCAGATGAACGTCCCGACCACCTCGACGTGGCCGGCGGCGAAGAGCCAGTTCGGTGGATAGAACGTCCCCATCGAGATGTCCCCGGCGTAGGGCACGCCGATGAATCGTGTGGGGTCCCAGAGGGGGAGATGGCCGGCCCGGAGCTGCTGGCCGAGGTAGACGTGGTACGGGTAGACCGCGTTGAAGGAATCGGTGTCCGCCGGGTTCGATGGGGCGGCGACGTGCGCCGGCGCCTTGAAGTAGGGATAGCCGAAGTCGGTGGGGAAGTGCACCTTGCCACCGAACACGGGGAAGACGAAGGCGAGCCACGCGAGGCCCAGCAGGGCCAGCGCCAGGCGCCTTGGCCCGCGGTTCACGACCCCATCCGGCATGAGGCGGTGATCCTAGCAGCCGCCTCGTGAGCCGGGCGCCCGCCTAGCGGGCTAGCCAAATATCCTTATGTCCCCCCAATCACCCGCTCGGGTCGACCTATGGTATGGTCTTACTCTCCAAAGTAGTTCGATACGCGAAAAACAGGCAAAATGCGCCAGGATTCCACCTGGTGCCGTCGAGTGCGCACTCTCGAACAGTGCTCCGCCCAGACCCAGCGCCCGCGTAGATCTGTTGGTGGACGGAGTGGGTCATGCCGAGCGAGCAGAAACTCTCGGAAGTGTTGAGTGAATTCGCCCGCACCATGGTGACGAATTTCCCTATCCAGGGGATCCTTGATCACCTGGTAAAGCGCATCGTCGAAGTCCTGCCGATCTCGGCCGCTGGAGTGACGCTCATCTCCCCCGGAACAGATCCTCGCTACGTGGCGGCATCGGACGAGTCGGCATTGCGCTTCGAGAAGCTGCAGACCGAACTCGGCGAGGGGCCGTGCCTTGCGGCGTACCAGACGGGCGAAGCGGTTGCGGTGGCGGACCTCCGCGACGAATCCCGGTTCCCGAAGTTCACGCCCCGCGCGGTTGAGGCGGGGCTGGTGGCGGTGTTCACATTCCCGCTGTGCAAGGGTGCCGAACGGCTGGGCGCGCTCGATCTGTACCGGAGCACTCCCGGACTGCTGGACGACGCCGCCATGAGCGCGGCTCAGACGTTGGCCGATGTCGCGGCCGCCTACCTGCTCAACGCGCAGGCAAGGGTGGACCTTGAAGCCTCCTCCGAGCGATCGCGTGAGAGCGCGGTGCACGACGCGCTGACCGGGCTGCCCAACCGGACCCTGTTCCTCGAGCGGCTCGACCACGCCGTTCGTCGAGGTCGCCGATCAGGCAAGATGGCCGCGGTTCTCTTCGCCGATCTCGACCGGTTCAAGATGGTGAACGACCTGCACGGCCACAACGCCGGCGACGAGCTGCTGGTGACCGTCGCCGAGCGACTGACCGGCGTGCTGCGCCCGGGCGACACCCTGGCCCGACTGTCGGGCGACGAGTTCGTCATCCTGTGCGAAGACCTCGACGAGCCGGCA
>JAOPZY010000105.1 GCA_025963875.1 Actinomycetota bacterium | reverse complement strand
CCCAGCTCCAGGTGGACGCGTTCCTCGACATGCAGTTCCGGGCACGGCAGCTGCAGTACCGGTCGCAGTTCCCCGGCGCCGCCGACTGCCTCGTCCTCGTCGGAGGCGCTCCGGCGGGACGCCTCTATGTAGAGCGGGGTGAGGCGCTGATCCGCATCATCGACATCGCCATCGCCCCCGGGTACCGCGGCCGGGGGGCTGGCACCGAATTGCTCCGCGGGCTGATCGCGGAGGCCTCCGTCGCCGGCAAGGTGGTCGAGCTGCACGTCGAGTCCACCAACCCTGCCCAGCGGCTGTACCGCAGACTGGGGTTCGTCGAAACGGGCGACGTGTCGCCCTACCTCCGGATGCAGTGGCGGCCTCGTCCCAACGGGTGAGCCCGCGTGGGGACAAACAGCCCTACTCGTACTGCAGCGCGTCGGTCACATCGAGGAGGGCCGCGCGCCGGGCCGGGTAGATGGCGGCTCCCACCGAAGCGGCGATGCCCAGGCCCAGCACCGCGAGGTAGGTGAGGGGCTGGATCACGGTTGGGATGGTGAGGCCCGTCTGGATCTCGGTGATGCGGTGCGCGAACAGGCCCACACCGGTGCCGACGCCCCAGGCCAGCACGACGCCGAGCGTGCCGAGCATCAGCGACTCCAGCACGACCATCCGGCGGAGCTGCCGGCGGCTCATGCCAACCGCCCGGAGGATGCCGAGGTCCCAGCGGCGCTCGAAGGTCGAGATCAGCAGCGTGTTCGCCACGCCGAGGGCCGCCACCAGCACCGCCACCACCTGGACGCTGCCGATGAGCCGCTGCAGGCTGGACACGATGCCCGAGAGCCGGTCGATGAACTGGCGCCTGGTATCGGGGCTGAGGCCGTAGCGGGGGCCGAGCTGGTTGCGGATGGCGGCGGCGACCGACGAGGACGTCACACCCGGCTTCACGAACACGTCGATGACGTCGCCGGTGCCGAGCCCCCAGGCGGCGATCGCGTCCTCAAACGTGACGTAGAAGGTGGGCAGCACCGCCGAGGGGTCCTCGTAGACGCCGACGACGGCGAATGTCTTCGGCCCGGCGGGGGTGTCGAACGTGACGTGGTCGCCCTCGTGGAGGCCGAACCGTCCCGACGCCGAGGCCGACACGAGCATCTTGCCGCCGCCGACGACGGCGGCGTTGATCTCCCGGTCGTGCCGGGAGACCGTCGGATCGGCTCCGTAGCGCTGGTAGCCCTGCTCGGAGATGGCGAGGATGGGGGCGATGCGGCCCCGGTAGGTCGTCAGCATGGTCTTGGAGGGATAGGCCGCGGCGACGCCGGGCATCGCGGAAATAGCGGATGCGACGCCGGCATCCACCCCGACCGCGGCGCCGTAGGGCTGCCAGTCCCGCGCCCGGACGATGAGGTCGGCCTGGATGAGCCGGGTCAGGCCCTCGTTGAAGGCGTTCTGGAACGAGGCGATGTCCACCTGGACACCGACCACCAGGGCGAGGGCCAGCACCACGGCGCCGACCGTGTAGGCGGTGCGCGAGGGGGAGCGCTGGAGCTCGCCGGCGGCGAGGCGGAGCGTCGCGCGCGACCGGGCGGCCGGCCGCAGCACCTGTCCGGCCAGGGCGGGCACGAGCGGGCGGACCAGGACCGCCACCCCGGCGATGAACAGCAGCATCGCCACGGTGGGCAGGGTGAGGGTCGTCGTCGGAGCATGGACCCACCAGGCGGCGAGCCCGGCCCCCACGAGGACCAGGACCGCCCCGACGGGCAGGGGGCGCCAGCCGCCGACGCCGGCCGGTTCCTCGAGGGCGGCCCGGGGGCCGAGGTTGGCGGCGGCATCCGCGCGGGCCACGCGGCGCGCCGGGCCCGCCGCGGCGCCCATCGAGGCGAGGACACCCCCGACGCCTGCCAGCACCAGCGCCGGCCAGGACAGGACGAGGTGGCTGACGTTGACGGGCAGCAGCTGCTCGAGCCCCGCCCCCCGGATGGCGAGCAGGACCCGCGCGAGTCCCAGGCCCGCGACCATGCCCACCGCGGATCCGGCCGCGCCGAGCAGCGCCCCCTCCGAGACGAGCAGCCAGAAGGTCTGGCGCCGCTTGGCGCCCACCGCCCGCAGGATCGCCGCCTCGCCGGCCCGCTCCACCGAGGCCATCGACATGGTGTTGTAGACGAGGAACGCCCCCACGAAAAGGGCGACGATGGCGGCCACGTTCAGCACCACGCTGACGGTGGCGGTGATCTGGCGGACGTCGTCGGTGCGGAGTGCGAGGGGACCGACCCGCACCGACGGGCCGAGCGAGCGCTCGAGTGCCGCCGCCACGCCCTGGACATCGGAGCCGGTCTGGACGTAGACGGCGTCGATGCGGCCCTGCCGGCCGAGGAGGGCCTGGGCGGTGAGGAGGCCGGTGGCCACCGCCCGGGCAGATCCCGGGGCCGGGGGAAGCGAGCCGCCGACGTGGGTCGGCTGCCAGCCCTGCGGCGTGTACACGTCGATCGCCTCCCTGGGCACGACGCCGAGCTCCCCCGCTACGGAGGTCGGGAGCAGGAGGCCCGTGGGATCCTCACCGGCAAGGCTGGCGCCGCTGAGCGCACGGGGGGCGAGGGCCAGGATGCCGGGCTCGAAGCCGATGACGGCCACGCTTTCCTCCCGGGCCCCCGGTCGGGCGCGGATGAACGTCGCCGCCTCGACGGTGCCCGCTGCCGCCTGGACACCCGGTGTCGCACGTGCCCGGGCCAGGACGGACTCCGGCATGCTGATCTGGGTGACGGGCCGGATCTCGAGCTGGGCCTTTGTCGCCGCCGCCAGCGAGGCGTCGCGCAGGGCGGCGTTGATGGAGCTGGTCAGGCCCCCGACGGCGACGGCGAGCGCGACCCCCGAGGCGATGCCGGCGATCGACAGCGCCAGGCGGAGCCGGTGGGCGACGAGGTGGCGGGAGTTGAGCGCCCAGTTGAGACGGAGCGCTCCCCGCAGGCCGCGGCTCAGCCCGCCACCGTGGCGGCTTCGATCAGCCCGTCGCGCATGGAGAGCGTCCGCTCGCCGGGCCGGGCGGCATCGGGTTGGTGGGTGACCAGGACGACCGCTGCCCCGAACTCGGCCGGAGCGTCGCGCAGGATCTGGAGGATGTCCGCGCCGGAGGCCGTGTCGAGGTTGCCGGTGGGCTCGTCGGCGAGGATGAGCGACGGGCGGATGACGAGCGCCCGTGCGATCGCCACACGCTGCTGCTCGCCGCCGGACATCTCGCGGGGGCGGTGGTTGGCCCGGTTGCCGAGGCCGACCCGCTCGAGGGCCTGCCCGGCCCGCGACCGGATCTCGTCCGGCCCCAGGCCGTCGAGGAGCAGCGGCAGGCCGACGTTGTCGATGGCCGAGAGCGTCGGCAGCAGGTGGAAGAACTGGAAGATGAAGCCGATGCCCCGGCGGCGCCGCAGGGTGAGGTCGTCGTCCGACATCGCCGACAGGGAGTTGCCCTCGAGCAGCACCTTTCCGCTGGAGGGCCGGTCGAGGCCCGCCATGATGTGCAGCAGCGTCGACTTGCCGGAGCCCGATGGGCCGGTGATGACGAGGAAGTCCCCGGCATCGACCGCCAGGGAGACGCCCCGAAGGGCCCGGACCGTTTCCTCGCCTCGGCGGTAGGTTCGGTGGACGTCCCGCAGTTCCACGAGATGGGGCATCAACGTCGGCATCACGGATGGCTCCGCAGCGACGTGATCTGGTGAGACGTGAAAGGGGAGCCGGCGACCTTCCCGGAGGTCGTCGAGTCGCTGGTGACGGCCGTGCCGAGCTCGGGAGAGACCAGGCTCGTGGTGTCGATTGTGGCGTCGACGCTGGACTGGGCCACGTAGTGCAGGACGGTGTGGACCCTCCAGGCGTTCCAGGTCTGGCCCGCCGCCGTCACCCTCTCGGCCCCCTGCACGCTGAGCTGCAGGCTCCCGGAGCACTGGGGCCCGGACCACGACTGGGTCGGGATGGTCACCGCCTCCAACGGGACCGGCAGGACCTCCGGGGGCGGCGCGTAGCTGCAGTCGTAGCTGGCGAGGCCGAGGAACGTGAGATTGGTGAAGGTGAGCAGGACCTTGGAGGCCTGGTAGACCTGCTTGGTGGTGGTCTGGACCTGGTCCTGGGATGACGTTCCCCTGGACCCGATTTCTGTGCCGTCCGCCTGGGCGTTCCTCTCGTAGATGTCGACGCTGAGCGTGGCGCCGGGTTGGTAGGCCTGCGGGATGCCGAGCAGGGGACTCTGGGTGGTGCCGGAGAGGTCGTAGACGTAGGTGCCGAGCCTGGGCAGGGAGAGCGGCGCCCCCGCCGGGGTTGACGGAGGGGCAGCCGGTGTCGTCGGCGCCGGGCGGGTGGGCGCGGGCGGGGCCTTGGTAGTGGGGGCCTTGGTAGTGGGGGCCTTGGTCGTGGGGGCCGGCGCGGGGCTCGCGGGCGGCGCCGCCGTGGTCGCGACCGTGGCCGTGGGGGACGCGGCGACGGTGGGGCTGACCGCCTGCGCCGAGGGGCTCCGGGTCGGGGTTGTCGTGGCGGCCTGTTTGTGGCTGCAGGCTCCAGCCAGGAGGCCGAGCCCGACGAGAAGGCACAGCCCGCGGCTGAGTCTGGGAGCGATCATGAAGTACCGCGATTTTACCCGCCTTCCCTGCAACACCTGTTGAGACGCCATGGCGTTCTCGTGGCGGCGGCCCACAGTTCCGCCTCCTCGGGAGTGGCGTCCGAATTGACGACCCGCCCGATCACGACCACGGCGACCACCTGCGCCCCGGCCAACCGGAGGGCCGAGGTGGCGCTCTGGACGCTGGCGCCCGTCGTGAACGTGTCGTCCACCACCAGCAGCGGAAGGCCGCGGACGTCGCGGATGACCTTGAACGCCGTGTCCGACGCAGCGTTGTGGCTGGGCCTCGTCGCGGTGCGGAGCGTGCGCACGTAGCGGCGCCGGAGCCAGAAGGACCGGCGGACCACTTTCTCGAGCGGATGACGCTGCGAGCGGCGGCGCGTCGGCGGCACGACGGTGATGCGCCAGTCCGGTGAGACGCCGGGGGCGATGCAGGCGAGATGCCTCCGGAGGAAACCGGAGAGCAGCCGCCCGAGGCGCCGGCCCAGCCGCCGGCGGAGCCGTGGGTCCCGGCCATCCTTGTACCGGCGCAGCGCATGCCAGAGGTTGTCCCCGGTGCGGTACAGCGAGATCGGGACGACCCCCTCGGCCGGCATCGTCACCTGAGCCGAGGTCCGGAAGCACGCAAAGCACCTGCGCCTCCCCTGGCGGGTGGAGGCATGGCACACCTCGCACACCGCCTCGGCGGCCGGCGGCACAAACGTGCACGCCGCCGTCACGGAATCAGCCCCCCACAAGAGCTCCCGCCATGTCATGATATGTAAAGCATGACAGAGAAGCGTATCGATGCTCGAAAGATCGCCTTCACGCAGTACGGCTTGCTCAGTCTGGAGCAGGCCGAGGCAGCGGGGTGGTCGAAAAAAGGTCTGCGGACTTCGTGGGAGCGGTTCCTGCCCGGCGTCTACCGGGCCCCGGAGGTAGAGCCCTCGTGGCACCAATCCGCCATGGGCCTGTGTCTCTGGGGTGGGGCCGGGACGGCACTCTCGCATTCCGCCGCTGCGTCCCTCTTGCGACTGAAGGGATTCACAGAGGGCGACCTTCACGCCGTGTCAACGAAGCGTGATCAGCGCCTCCCCGCCTGGGCACACGTGCACCGGGTGCGTGAACTGTGTCCCGGCACCGGACGCGTCCAAGCCATCCGCGTCACACCGCCGTGGATCACGCTTCTCGACGTCAGCCACCTTGTGGCGCCAAACGAGGCTGGCCGGGCGCTTGACGACGCCCTGAGGCGAGGACTGGTGAGCCTGTCGCAGATGGCATGGGCGCTGGAGACATTCGGAGGACGAGGTCATCCTGGAACGGCGAGGCTGCGCATACTCCTGACGGAGCGCGGAGCAATCGGATCGCGGTACGTTCCACCGGAAAGCGACCTGGAGGACTACCTGTACAAGCTGGTTGCTACGGCCGCCGATCTTCCGGAGCCAGTTCGGCAGTACCGAATCTGGGATGGCACCCAGTGGCGGCGGTTCGACCTCGCCTGGCCGGAGTATCGCCTGGCGGTCGAAGTGGACGGCTGGGAAACGCACGGTACACGCGAGGCGTTCCAGAACGACCGCACGCGGGACGCCAACATGCTGGCCATCCGGTGGCGGACGTTGCGCTTCACCTGGCATGACGTCGTGGACCGACCAGCCTGGGTCCTCGGCACAATTCGCGGAACCTTGCTCCAAAACGCCCGTTAATGGTCACTTTTGGAGCAAAGTTACTGTCCGATTTGGCGGCGGAGTACGAGGAGCGGGGGGAGGATCCGCTTCCGGTCTACCAGGAGCTCGGGGCCAAGGGGCTCGCCGGGCTCCCGTTTGATCCCGCCTATGGCGGTGGGGGCCGGCCCTACCGGGAGTATCTCGACCTCATCGAGGAGCTGGCTCGGTCCTGGGTCGCCCTGGCGGTGGGGATCGGGGTCCACACCCTGGTCTGCGACGCCGTCCAGCGCTTCGGTACCGAGGAGATCAAGCGGGAGCTGCTGCCGGCCATGCTCGCCGGGGAGAAGTTCGGCGCCTACGCCCTCACCGAGTCGTCGTCGGGCTCCGACGCCGCCAGCCTGCGCACCCGGGCGGAGAGGACCGGCTCCGGCTACGCCATCACGGGGCGCAAGCAGTTCTGCACCCGGGGCGGCGAGGCGGACCTCCTCCTCGTCATGGCGCGCACCGGCGTCGAGGGGCCGAAGGGGATCACGGCGTTCGTGGTCGACCGGCAGAGCCCGGGGTTCCGGCCCGGCCGCCCCGAGCGGAAGATGGCCTGGCGCTCGTCCCCGACGTGGGAGCTGGTCTTCGACGAGTGCCCGGTCCCGGACCACCGACGGCTCGGCGCAGAGGGGGAGGGCTTCACGATCGCCATGGCGGCCCTCGATGGCGGGCGGCTCGGGATCGCCGCGTGCGCCGTCGGGCTGGCCCAGGCCGCGTGCGACAAGGCGGTCGACCACGTCCGGGCCGGCGAGGCCGGGCAGGGCACCGAGTTCATGCTCGCCGACATGGCCACCGGCATCGAGGCGGGCCGGGTCCTCTACGAGCACGCCGCGGGCCTGAAGGACCGGGGGGCGCGCTACTCGCAGCAGGCCTCGATGGCCAAGCTCTTCTGCACCGACATGGCGATGCGGGTGACCACCGATGCGTTCCAGATCGCCGGAGACGACCTGACCGCGAGGTTCTTCCGGGAATCAAAAGTCCTCCAGATCGTTGAAGGCACCAATCAGATCCAGCGCGTCATCATTGGAAGGATGCTGGGATCTGAGGCGGGCCTGTGACGGGTCGTTGCACAGTTGCGGCGAAGGTGCATAATCACGCTTCGACTTGGACACGTAAACCGCCCAAGGCCCCCGAGAGACAGCGATTGGCAGCTCCGACCAGGGGTACAGGGGAAGGAATCATGAGCGAGATCTTTGAAGAGCCGGAAGCGGACGAAGAAGAGGACGACGAAGAGCTGGAGGATGGCGAGGAGGAAGAGGACCTCGCTGAGCCGTCGGCCATCGCAGAGGGGAGCCTCGAGGAGATCCTCTCGAAGCGAGGCGAAGTCGCGGACGTCGAGGAGGAGGAGGAAGCGCTCCTCGACCTCACTCCCGACGAGCGGATGGAGACGCTGTCCATCCGGCCGGTGCCGAAGCAGGCCAACGAGTTCGTGTGCACGAACTGCCACCTCGTGAAGCACCAGAGCCAGCTCGCGGACGCAGCCAAGCAGCTCTGCCGAGACTGCGTCTGAACCGAAGTCTCCGCCAGGGCCTCACGGAGGCCTTGGCCGGCCTACCCGCAGCGTTGGCAGCAGGCGCCCTCAGCGGCGCCGCGACCGCCCTGGCGTTTCCCCCCCACGATGTCGGGCTGCTGGCGTTCTTCTCGTTGATCCCCCTGGCCCTGGTCTTCCGCGCGGGGGAGCCAAAGCACGTTGCTGCCGCGGGGGCGGTCTTCGGGCTGGTCTTCTTCGGGTTGCTCTTCCCGTGGATCCACCTCTTCGGGACGGCCGCCTACGTGCTCCTGGTGGCGCTGGAGGCGGCCTCCGTCGTTGTGTTCCTGCTCGTGGGGCTGCTGCTGCGCCGCCGGCTGCCTGCCGCCCTGACGCCGCTGGCGTTCGGTGCGGCCTTCCTGGCGGGGGAGTTCGTCCGATCCCACGGTCCCCTCGGTGGGTTCCCGTGGGGTGGTCTCGGCTACTCCCAGCACAATCATCCGGCCATCCTCCGCCTCGCCGCCTACACGGGCGTCTGGGGCGTCAGCCTGCTCCTCGCGACGGTGAACGCCTTCCTGGCGGACGCGGTCGTCGCCGTCCGGACGGCGCCGGCGTGGGCCCTGGCCCGCCTGGGCCTGGCCGCGGGCCTGGTGCTGGGGCCCGGCCTCCTCCCCGTCCCGTCGCCGTCGGGGGCGTCCGTGACGCTCGGCCTCGTGCAGCGGCCGTCCCCGGTCGGGGATCCGCGCCTGGGCTCCCACCAGGAGCAGTCCCTCAGGAGCGAGGCCGCCCTCACCCGCACCCTCGCCGGGCGGAAGATCGACCTGGTGGTATGGCCGGAAAGCTCGTTCGACGAGGACCCGCTCGCGAATCCCTCCCTCGCCGGCCCCCTGCGGCAATCGATCCGCGACACCGGCGCGTCCTTCGTGGTCGGGGCAAGCGTCGACGCGCCCGGGCCGAGGTTCACCAACGAGAGCCTGTTCATCCATCCCGACGGGCGCCTTGCCGCCAACTACGTGAAGATGCACCTCGTTCCCTTCGGCGAGTACGTCCCGGGCCGGCGCTTCCTGGCGAGCTGGATCCACGAACTCGATAAGGTACCGGCGGATGGCGTGGCCGGAACCTCGCCTACCGTTTTCTCGTTGCCCAACAAGAATCAGGGACGCTTCGGGACCGTCATCTGCTACGAGACGGCCTACCCGGAGCTGGTGGGCGCATTCGTGTCGAGGGGGGCACGTATGATCGTGGTGTCGACCAACAACGCGTCGTACGGGCGCACCGCCGCCAGCGCCCAGATGGTGGCGCTCAGCCAGCTCCGAGCCGCCGAGCAGCGGATGTGGGTGGCCCAGTCGGCCCTGACCGGCATCTCGGCGGTCATCGCCCCCACGGGAAAGGTCGTCGAGCACACGAAGCTGTTCGCCACGGAGGTCCTGACGCCCACCGTCCGCTTCGCCACGACCAGGACCGTCTACGGGCGCTTCGGAGACTGGCTCCCCGCGGCCGTGCTCCTCCTGGCTGTCATCGCCGTCGCGGCCGGTCCGCTCCGCGCGGAGGGACGCACCCGTGTCCCCTGACGACCGGACAGGCTGGGGGTCGGCCCTCGTGGTGATCCCCACCTACAACGAGGCCGACAACATCGAGGCCATCCTGAAGGCGGTGACGACGTCGGTGCCCGAGGCGTCGCTGCTGGTGGTCGACGACGGGTCGCCGGACGGCACCGGCGAGCTGGTAGAGAAGGCAGTCGAGGCGGACCCCCGCATCCACCTGCTCCGGGGCGAGGGCAAGCGGGGCCTCGGCCAGGCCTATATCGCCGGCTTCAAGTGGGGCCTGGAAAACGGCTACGGGCTCTTTGTCGAGATGGACGCTGACTTCTCCCACGACCCCGCCCACATCCCCGACCTGCTGCGCGCCGCAGAGGAGGTGGACGTCGTGGTCGGTTCCCGCTACATCCCGGGGGGCGGGGTGGTGGGGTGGTCGAAGCGGCGCCATCTCCTCTCGAGGGCGGGGAACGTCTACGCCCGCCTCGCCCTGGGCTTCGCCGTCAAGGACGCCACCGGCGGGTTCCGGTGCTACCGGCGTGAGGTCCTGGAGGCGGTCGACCTGGCCGGCGTGCGTTCCAACGGCTACGCCTTCCAGATCGACATGACCTACCGGGCCTGGCGCCATGGATTCCGCATCGCCGAGGTGCCGATCACCTTCCGGGAACGCGAGCTGGGCACCTCGAAGATGTCCGGCTCGATCGTGAGAGAAGCCCTGCTCGCCGTCGGGCAGTGGGGCCTCGGGGACCTCCTGCGAGGGCGGAGAAAGCCCGGCACCCGAGCCTGACCCTACCGGACGACGACCGTCCCGAGCATCTGGGGGTGGATGAAGCAGTGGTACGTGTACGTCCCCGCCTTGTCGAAGGTGTGGGAGTACGTCTTGCCATTGGCAAGCCCGCCCTTGGGTGACGTGAAGCTGTCGTCGTCGGCGGTGACGGTGTGGGGGTTGGTGTCCTGGAAGACCCACGCCACCGTCTGGCCCACCGACGCCGTGACCGACGGGGGGGTGAAGGCCCCGATGGTGGCGGCATTGCTGACGATCGTGACCCTGGCCTGGGCTGCCGGGGCTGCTGGTGCCGAGGACGTCTTCGGTCCGGAACAGGCACCGAAGACGCCCACGGCGAGCAGCGCCACTGCAACCGTCGGGGGACGGCGAAGCTGACGGAGCAAGGCGTTGTTCATAGTGATCGAGACCCCCGACTAGCTGAACTTCGCCGGGAGCTTCGCCACGATTGCCTTGGCGAGCGGATCGCCGATCTTCTGCATGTGCTGTCCTGCCATCCGGTCGGCCTTGGCGGCGTCCGGCTGCTTTTTGGCTGCCTGGTCGTCGACGACGGCCTTGGTCGTCGTGATGTGCTCCGTGACCAGGCCCGTGACCGCGTCCAGGGGAAGCCCGCTGGCGTCGGAGACGAACTTGCTGAACTGCGGGATGTAGACGGTGGTCAGCTGCTTGACGCCGTCGTCCTGCTTCGTCTTGTCATTGGTAGCGAGGCCCGTGGTGTACTCGACGAAGTCGGCGTTGTGGGCGCTCCAGATGGCGTTGAACTGCGTGCCGGCGTCGGGCCCGAAGAGGCCGCCGATGGCCGAGCCGAGGTCGGTGCCGTTGGCGTTGAGGGCGGCGCCGAGCGGGGTGAACTCGGCCGAGTTGCCGGCGAGCGCGTCGCCCGTGGCCGAGGTCGCCAGGTACAGGTGCTCCTGCAGCAGGTTGTCCAGGGCGACCCGCAAGTCGACACCCTTGTTCTTGGAGTCGCCGGGGAACATGTCGGAGTGCTGGGTGGCGATGGCTTCGGCGACCGGGTCGGCAAGCTTCTGCATGTGCGCCGTCGCTGCCCGGAGGTCGGTCGCTGCCTTGTCGTAGGACTTGGCCGCGATGTCGTCGACCACGGCCTTGGTGGTGGTGATGTGCATCGTGGTGAGCTCCGTCACCGTGGCCGTCGGCAGGCCGGTGGCGCCGGCGATCAGGGCGCTGAACTGCGGGATGTAGACCGTGGTCAGCTTGTTGACCGCGTCGGTTTGCTTGGCCGTGTCCTTGGCCGCAAGGCCCTGCGTGTACTCGACGAAGTCGGCGTTGTGAGCGCTCCAGATCCCGTTGAACCTGGTCTGGGCGTCGGCGCCGTAGACCTGGCCGATGAGGCCGCCGATGTCGGTGCCGTTGGTGTTCAGGATGTCCCCATACGCCGTGAACTCCGCGG
The DNA here is from genome assembly GCA_025963875.1 of Actinomycetota bacterium. GTDB lineage: Bacteria > Actinomycetota > CADDZG01 > JAHWKV01 > JAOPZY01 > JAOPZY01. The sequence goes on along the minus strand of JAOPZY010000105.1, from coordinate 9,027 downwards.
TGCGGCCGCCGAGGGCCGCATCGACCGCCTTGATCGCCACGTCCAGATGCTCGGCGAACAGCAGGTTGACGGAGGTCCTGAGGTCGGCCGCCTTGCTGTCGATGACGAGTGCTGCCGCCGTCGCCGAAGGCGAGGACGATGCCGGCGAGGTGTCGGTGGGCGACGCCGCCGTGGTGCTGCTCTTGGCGCAGGCCGCCAGGAAGACCGTGCCTGCCGCCAGGGTCACTGCTATGGGTTTGATAAAGCGTTTCAAGCGGTGTTCTCCTTTCGTCGCAGTCTCTGCATGTCGCAACCCATTCGGGACGGCGGCGCGTGTCGTATTGGCACTAGGGTGGTGGCACATGCGTGCGTCGCTGGTGGTGAAAGACCTGATGACCCGGTCCCGCCTGCAGGAGGCGGCGGCCGCGGCGGGCTACGAGGTCGCCACGATGAGGGAGGTGCCGGCCGTCACGCTCGAGGACCCGCCGGACCTCCTCGTGGTCGATCTCGACCTTCCCGGTGCCCTGCAGGGCGCGGCGGCCTGGCGGGCTGCACATCCGGAGACAAGGGTGGTCGGCTTCGCCTTCCACGTGGAGGAGGAGTTGATCGCAGCGGCGAGGGCGGCAGGGATCGAGGTGCTGCCACACGGGGCGACGGCGCGCCCCGCCCGCTTCTTCTCGTGAGAGGTTGGCAGGCGAGGGCTGGAGCGTCGCCAGGCGACGCGGCGTGCGCCCCGGGGTACCCCCGTCCCCCGAGGCACACACCGTCCTAGATGCCCCCCGACATCTAGGCAGTACCGCCTAGTCGACAATGGAATCGACACGCACCCGGGGGCCCTTTAGGTCCCGAGGGCTACCTGAAGAAATCCTAAGGTCTTTCGAAGTCTAACGAATGCCCCTCGAGCGCCCGGCTGGCCCGAAGGGTAGAACGATAGGCTGGCGACTCCAGGTCACGTCGCTCCTTTGCCGTGCGCGGCGGGAGCTCCACAAATACGGAGGTGAGGACATGTCGCTGAAGGTTGGCGTGTTGACGGGGGGCGGTGACTGCCCGGGGCTGAACCCTGCAATCCGGGGGGTCGTCTACCGCGGCCTTGATCACGGCTTCGAGTTCGTGGGCCTGGAGGAGGGCTGGCGGGGCCTCGTCGAGGGCAAGACGCTGCCCCTTGGCCTGAACGAGGTCCAGCACATCATCAACCAGGGGGGCACGATCCTCGGGACGTCCCGCACGAACCCCTTCAAGAAGGAGGGGTACGTCGAACGGTGCCTCGCCACGTGGAAGGACCTCGGCCTCGACGCCCTGGTGGCGATGGGGGGGGAGGACACGCTCGGCGTGGCGACCCGTTTCTACACCGAGCACGGCCAGCACGTCGTGGGGGTCCCCAAGACGATGGACAACGACCTGTCGGCCACCGACTTCACGTTCGGGTTCGACACCGCCGTGACGCTGGCGATGGAGGCCGCCGAGCGCCTTGTCGACACCGGCCGCAGCCACCGCCGCATCATGATCCTGGAGGTCATGGGCCGCCACGCCGGCTGGGTGGCGCTCTACACGGGCATCGCTTCGGGGGCCGACTGGACCCTGCTGCCGGAGAACCCCGACATCGACGTCGCCGCCATGTCCGACCACCTGAAGAAGGTCCATGCCCGGAACAAGGTGGCCCTCGTGATCGCCTCCGAGGGGATCAAGGTCCCCGGCGTCGAGGAGGGCAAGGAGGAGCTCGACGACTTCGGCCACATGATCCTGCGCAACCGCGGCGTGGGGGAACAGCTGGCGCAGCTCCTCGAGAAGGAGACGGGGATCGAGGCCCGGTTCGCCGTCATCGGCCACATGCAACGAGGCGGCCCCCCTACCCTCTTCGACCGGATGCTGGGGACCCGCGTCGGCTACAAGGCAGCCGACCTCGTGGCCGAGGGGGACTGGGGGAAGATGTCGGCGCTGCGCGGCAACGACGTCATCGGTGTCCCGCTCGAGGAAGCCACCGGCACGCTCAAGATCGTCACGCCGGAGTGGACCCGCTTCCTGGAGACGTTCTCCAAATAAGCCCGTGTCAGGGGCCCTGAAGTTTGGAAGAAAACGCGTGCATGCACGCGAAAAGTTCCGAACTTCGAGCCCGAAGGTCCAGCGGGGCCGTTAGGCGGGCTCCGGCACACCTCGGGTGCGCCTTCGCCGCTCCCAGGTGCGCCATCCCGTCGCGCAGAACGCCAGCCAGGCAGCGCCCAGCGCGGCCCCTCCCAACACGTCGGACGGATGGGCGATGGCGAGGTAGATGCTGCACAGCCCCACGACGAGCACCAGCGCGAAGGCTGCGGTCCACATCCAGACCCGGACCGCCCACGACGCGCTGAGTGACAGCGCGAACGCCACGGCGCCGCAGAGCGTGGCGACGATCACGGCGTGGCCCGAGGGGAACGAGAAGGCGGGAGCGGGGACCAGACCGCCGAGGGGAGCCGGTCGCCCGACCAGCCTGCCAACGACACAGTGCAGGACCTCCCCGCCGGCCACGCAGGCCAGCACGAAGGCGCCCGGCCGCAGCGAGCGCCCCTTCCGGGCGACGAGCAGGGCACCGCACGCAACGAGTCCCACGACGACCGCGGGATGGCCCAGCAGGCTCAGCGTCTTCAGCAGCCGCGTGAAGCCGACGCTGCGGTGAGCCGAGACGAAGCGGGCGAGCGGCTCGTCGGCAATGACAATCTGCTGGTTGGCGAGGATGTCCTGGGCCGCCGCGCCGAACACCCAGCCGGCCCCGATGCTGAGGGCGAGGCCGATGGTGAGGTAGAGGCCCAGCGCCTCCCGGGGGTCGAGGCGGCGGTACAGAAACCCGATCTGCGCCGCGTAGCGCCGGGCGAACCGTGCCACACCGGGCCGCTGGGCAAACCCCCGGAACCATTCGCGAAGGGCGTCCTCGTTGGCGGCGATCCGCTGGGCGGCCACGGCGAACGCGATCGCGACGAAGAGCAGGATGGCGAGGAGCACGCTCGCGCGCGCGGCGATGTGCTCGACCTTGCGCCAGGCGTCGCCGGCCAGGTAGCCGAGGAGCGTGAAGCCGCCTCCCCACAGGATGCCGCCGACGGCGTTGGCGACCAGGAACCGCCGGTACCTCAGGCCCGCCATACCGGAGAGGCCGGGGACGAGCACCCGGGCGACGGCGGTGAAGCGACCGATCAGCACGGCGGTGGCGCCACGGCGCCGGAGCAACTCCTCGGCCTTCCGCCGGCGCTCGGGCGTCACGAACCTGCGGACGAGCCTCACCTTGAAGATCCGCTCGCCACAGCGGGCGCCGACGGCGTAGCCGACCGAGTCCCCCAGGATGGCGCCGGCAATGGCCGACGCCACGACGATCGGGAGCGATGCCCTGCCCTGGTACGCGAGGACCCCGCCGAGGACGATGGCCAGCTCCCCCGGGAACAGGAAGCCCACGAAGGCCGAGGATTCGAGGGCGGGCAGGAGGAAGACGAGCGCGTAGGCGGCCCCGCCGTGGAGGTGCAGGATGAAGCCGATCACACGCGACATCGAAAAGTCCTCAAGGAAAGCTGACAGCGCAGCCTAAAGCTGGGCTGATAGTCTCCCGGCTCCAACGATTATCCGGCGCCTTGAGTGGCGCCTCGGGCAAGGATCTCCCCACGGCCCTCACACTGCTGGTAGACGCCCCCAGCCTCGTCTACCGGGCGCTCTTCTCGACGCCGGACAGCGTCAGGACGCCCGGCGGGGAGCCCATCAACGCCGCCTATGGTTTCCTCAACATGCTGGCGCGCCTCGTCGCCGACCAGAAACCCGACCGGCTTGCCTGCGCGGACGACGCCGACTGGCGCCCGGCCTGGCGGGTCGACCTCGTGCCAACCTACAAGCTGCATCGGACCCTGCCCGACAGCCCGGCCGTCGCCGCCGAGGAGCGGCTGAAGAACCAGGTCCCGGTGCTCTCGAAGGTGCTCGGGCTCTGCGGGGTGCCCCTCATCGGCTATCCCGGCTTCGAGGCCGAGGACATCATCGGGACCCTGGCCGCCCGGGCCGTGCCGGACGTCGCCATTTTCTCGGGGGACCGAGACCTGTTCCAGCTCGTGCGCGACTCGCAGGTGCGTGTCCTGTATCCGCGGCGGGGCACGAGCGATCTCATCTATGTGGACGAGTCCTACATCGCCAGCCAGTACGGCATCCCGCCCCGCGCCTACGCCGACTACGCGGTCCTTCGGGGCGACGCGTCGGACGGGCTCCCGGGGGTGAAGGGGATCGGCGAGAAGATGGCTGCGGCCCTCCTGAACCGCCACGGGAGCCTCGACGCCATCCTCGCGGCGGCGGACGCCGCCGGTTCCGCGGCGGCGGGGCCACTCGCCAAGGTGCGGCGAGACCGGAACTACATCGAGCGGGCGCGCCAGGTGGTGCGCATCCGCACGGACGTGCCGGTCCCCGACGTCGACCTGGATCGGCGGGCCGTGGCGTCGGCCCCTCGAGGAGACGAGCTGTGGGACTTCGCCCGGGAGCAGGGGCTGGCCGGGGGCGTCACCCGGCTCCTCGAGGCCCTCGCTTGAGTACCGACTCGGGCCCTGTCCCCGGCCCGGTTCCGGGCTCCGGCGACGCCTTCGCCGCCGAGATGGAACGCGGCAAGGCGCTGCTCGACCAGGCCCGCACCGACAGCCGGCGATGGAGCCAGGCGTTCGTTTCCTCGCTGCTGGACAGCGTGAAGGAAGGCGCTGCGACCCTCGACCGCTCCGCGCGGCAGCGGCGTGCTGCCCTCGTGGCGGGGGAGTTCGGCCAGGCCGCCGCGGCGTTCCGGGCCGCCCTCACCGTGCAGGCGAGCCGGGACGCATACGTCGGGGTCGCCGAGGCGCTGGAGGCCCAGAGCGGCACCTACGCCGCAATGGGACCCGGGGCGGAGGCCAGTGCCCTGGCAAGCCTTGCCGGTGCCGTGGCCGCGCTCGACGGGGCGCTGCGGCTCGGATCGGCCGGGTCGCCGCTCCCCGAGGGGCACCCCGACCTGCTCGACATGAAGGCGCGGCTGCTGCGCGTCGCCGGCGGGGTGCAGGCTCGCCTGCGGGAGTGGGACGAGGCGGCGGCATGCTACCGGGATGGGGTCGAGGCCCTCGACGAGCTCCTCCGGATCGCCCCGGAGCACCCGGAGGCCCGCCTGTCGAGAGCTATGCTCCTCGCCGCCTGGGCTGGCCTCGGCGTGGGGCCGGTCTCACCCGCGTACTCGCCCCGCCTGCCCGGCGACCCCGAGGCGGCGCTGGGCCGCCACGCCGAGGCGCTCGTGGCGTTCGACGCGGCGATGGCTGCGTTGGACGATGCGGCCTCGCCGGAGCGGGGGAGGGCGGCACGGTGGAAGGCGATCGAGTTGTGCAGCCTCGGCGACCTCCAGCGGAGCCTCTCGCGGCGCCGGGCGGCGCTGGAGAGCTACCGCGGGGCCGTTCGCCTCCTCGATGAGGTGGTCGCAGAAGCGCCCGGCGAGCGCGGCGAGCGCGGGAGAACCCTGCAGCGGACCGGCGACCTGGCCCGGGAGCTCGGACGGGCGGCCGAGGCGACATGGGCCTACGAGCGGGGGATTGCGGACCTGGTGGCTCCCGGACTTCCCGGTGGATACGATGACCTCTCCAGAGGCACGATGTCCATCCACCTCGGAGAGCTGTACCTCGAGGCATCGAGACTCGAGGAGGCCCGGGCCTACCTCCAGGAGGGCCTGGAGGTGCTCATGACGGCCACCGGCATCGCGGAGGACGACCAGCTCGTCCGGGACCGGCTCATCAACCGGGGAAGGGAACTGCTTCATGACTGACCTGCGACGAGCCACGGCCTGGAGCGGCATCGTCCTCCTGGTCATGGCGCTCGGGGCGTGCACCCACCGCACGCCGGTGGCCAGCTCGACCCCCACCCCCACCCCCACCCCCACCCCGACGGTGACGGCGGCGCCGACCCAAACGGCGACCCCGACGGCCACGGCCACAGCCTCGCCAACCCCGGCACCCACCCGGGCGACGCCTGCCACGCCGTTCAAGCCCTCGACCCCTCCGGGGACACCCAGGAAGGCCTCGCTCGACCACATCGCCGTGATCGTCATGGAGAACCACGACTACGGGCAGGTGATCGGGAGCTCCAGCGCCTCCTACACCAACTCGCTGGCCCACACCTACGCCACGGCCGCCAACTACTTCGCGGTGGACCACCCGTCGCTGCCGAACTACCTCGCGCTGGTCGGCGGCTCGACGTTCGGCATCACCGACGACTGCACCGACTGCCACGTCTCCAACGCCCCCAGCCTGGCGAACCAGCTCGACGTCGCCGGCATCTCGTGGACGGACTACCAGGAGGGGATGCCGTCGGCCTGCTACACGGGGGCCGACTACCCGCCCGGCCAGTACGCCAAGAAGCACAACCCCTTCATCTATTTCGATGCGGTGGCGAAGAACCCGGCCCTCTGCTCCCACATCGTGCCGGCGACGTCGCTTGCCGGGGACATCGCCGCCGGCCACCTCCCCGCCTTCACCTGGATCACCCCCAACCTCTGCAACGACACCCACGACTGCTCCGTGCAGACCGGCGACGCCTATCTCGCCGGGCTGGTCCCCGGCCTGCTACAGGCCCTGGGCCCCCACGGGGCCCTCTTCATCGTTTGGGACGAGTCCGCTGGCTCCGACAACAGCGGGTGCTGCGGTGGGAAGGCGGCGGGGGGCCACGTCCCCGCCATCGTGGCGGGCCAGGGGGCTCGGAAGGGCGCCTCGTCGTCGGTGGCCTACGACCACTACTCGGTACTGCGCACGATCGAGGACAACTGGGGTCTCGCCGAGCTCGGCAATGCCTCCTGCGCCTGCACCCAGCCGATGACGGACCTCCTCGGCCCTTAGCGGGACGCCGGCTATCCCGACTGCAGGGAATAGCCCAGATACTGCAGGGTCCACTTCTGGTTCTCGTTGTCCGACTGCTTGCACGGCCAGATGTCGTTCCATACCCCGTTGCCGGTCCCGTTCCGGAACACGTCGAGGCAGTCGTGCGTCCACACGTTGTAGATGCCCACTGCGCCGGGGTCGCCGGGCCAGGGGAAGATGCTCCATCGCTGCGTGGACTGGCCGAGGCAATCCCACTCGTTGACGTAGTCGCCGTTCCTCGCTCCGGTGCCCCGGTTGAGATCCAGGCACTTGCCCGTGGACATGTTCTTGATGTTGTAGCCGCCTGACGTGGGCACGAAGGTGAATTTCTGGTTGCCACCCCCGTTGGGATCGTAGGTGATGATGTGCGTCCCGTTGGCGGTGTTGCCGTTGTAGACGTCGACGATGCGCTCCTGGTTGCCGTGGTTGCTGTAGCTGCCGATCGAGTACCCGGCGGCGGCGCGCAGCGGGACGACGCCGAACTCGACCGGGTAGTGGTCCGAGGAGAACCCCCCGAGGCGGTGGCCCTGGTACAGGAGCCCGAGCGCCCCCATGTCGCGCGATGCCACCATGTAGTCCAGCTCACCCGAGCTCTGCTGCGTCGCCTGGCCCGACCGGTAGATGTGGGCGCTCGCCCGCAACGGCCCCCCGATGAGGGTGGCCGGGTCCCGGTTGAAGTCGCCCAGGATGGCGTAGGCGAGCCCGTTTGCCTGGCTCCCGTCCACGATCCGGTTCACCATGTTCGGCACGTCGTTGCCGCCGCCGGACAGCCCGTGCATCGTGTAGAAGACGGTGTTGCCGAGCTGGATGCCGAACGAGGCACGGGAGCCGGCGAAGGCGGGCGACAGGAACCAGGTCGCGTCGGCGGCGTTCTGGGTCACCATCGCCAGGTTGACCCGGTTGCCGTTCGGGTCGGTCTGCATGAAGTAGACGTGCCGGAAGTTCGGGCGGGACCGTGTCCCGAAGTTCCGGACGTAGTGGTAGACGCTCATTCCATTGACCGTACGGGTGTCCCGGTACGAGAACACTCCTCCCGGATCGAGCGGTGGCAGCGGTCCCGCCTCCTGCAACGCGATCACGTCATGGTTGAGCAAGCCCGGGATGTCCGACGACCACTTCGGGGTGGTGTCGGCGGACGCCCCCTGCATGTTGTAGGTGACCGGGTTGTGTTGCTCCAGGTTCGCCGCGTCGGCCGACGTGCCGGCAACCGTCAGGCAGCTTGCCGCGAGCGCGAGGACCGTGATGACCCGAGCGGCGGCCCGCCACGGCGGCGCCGGCCTTCTGAGCGATAGCTCTTGCATTCCGGCCTCCTCACGCTGGTTATCTCTTCGGGTAGACGGCGCCCACTGCCGAAGACGAGCAAAAGCGATGACGTTCGTGAAGCTGATAGTCGCCCTTGTCGTCGGCATGTGTCATGGGGGCCAGCCTCCGTCTGCCTTCCCGGCTGGCTGGCGTCTCGCGGCACATTCGTCGAATCCAGACGTATTTCCGAGGCCTTGCCATGCCTTCGTTCTTCGGAAAGGAGAAAGCGACATGGTGCGAAAAGTTCTTGTCGGCACGGATACGTCGGCCTCGGCGGATCTGGCGGTGGGGGCGGCAGCGGACCTCGCCCGTGCGTGCGCGGCCCCCCTGGTGGTGCTGTACGTCAAGCCGGAACTGGATTCGCGGGAGGTCTTCGCCCCCGCAGGCTCGGCCAGCCCGGCGGATCCTTCCGACTACCTCGAGGAGGTCGGGCGCAGGTTCGAGGGTCTGGAGGTTGCGACACGGCAGGTGCCGGGCGACCCGGCGACAACGATCTGTTCGGTGGCAGAGGACGAGGGGGCCGACGTCATCGTGGTCGGCAACCGCGGCCTGCACGGAAGGCGACGGTCGCTGATCGGGAGCATCCCCCAGGTGGTGCTCCAGCACGCCCCCTGCTCGGTGATGGTCGTGGACACGAGGGCCGCCCAGTGAGCCTCACCCGGTTCCTCAGAGAGCTCGCGGCCCTCCGCGTCCGCAACGCCGGGCGCGCCCTGCGGAGTTTGTATGCCGAGCCCGTGGCGTGGGTGGCGCTGGTCGTCACCGCCGGCGTCCTCGCCTACGCCGGCGGTGCCGTGATGTTCTGGTTCCACGCCATCTACCGGGGTGAGCAGGGCCCGGCGATCAGTCCCTGGTACCACTGGCTGCTCGACTCCAGCCTGGGGTTCTTCGGCCTCAC